>CAVHWE010000001.1:0-71011 GCA_963639495.1 bacterium
CCTATCTCGGATTGATGCTGCCGGGCATGGTTTCGGGATATCTGAAGGATATGGTAGGTTACCGCATGTTCTTCATTATCGTCATGGCCTGCTGCATCATCACCTTCCTGGTTACCGCCTTCCTGAAGATTGATCCTAACTTCGGAAAAAAAGAGGAAGATTTGGAGGAGGAAGAAGAAATAGAAGATGAAAGTGGTCATTAAGGTCATTGGTCATTAAGGAAAAGTTGACGTTGTCAACTCTGGCTTCCTGAAATTCTTGCTTATGGCGTAATTCATCAGGCAAGAATGAAAATTCTTAAATTCTTGACTTAAAGTTTTTTTATCAAGAATTTAAGAATTAGAGAATTATTCCCCGATAATCGTTGCGATGAGGTGTCGGCTTCCGCCTCCCTCTCTGAATTCACAGAGGTAGATTCCCTGCCATGTACCGAGGTTCAACCTGCCGTTGGTAATAGGAATGGTGAGCGATACTCCCACCATGCTCGATTTGGCATGCGCCGACATGTCCGTAGGTCCTTCATCCTGGTGCAGATATCTTGGGTCACCATCCGGAACCAGTCTTTCGAAGATACCCTTCAAATCATGTCTCACATCCGGGTCGAAGTTCTCGTTCAGCGACAGTCCGCAACTGGTATGTCTTACGAAGAGATTCAGTATCCCCGTCTTAGGCAGCGCCGGCAAGTTCCTCATCACCTCATTGGTAACGAGATGAAATCCGCGAGGAAACGGGCGCAATGAAAATTCTACTTGCTGTATCATATTCTTCTTTTTCTTTATATTTCAATAGTTTGTATCTTTCTGATAATCAGAATGCAAAGATAATTATAATTTTATTATTATAATACTGTTATAATGCAAATATAGGAAAGTTTAACCATTTAAATGACTATCTCTTCCAATCAAGTAGGGTATTTCCTTGCTATCTTTTTACCTAAAAAATCTTCTTCTTTAGAAGAAGGGAAATCTTCTGAAAAAATAATCCCGAAAAAATTTGGTGGTTTCAGAATAATGATGTACTTTTGCAACCGAAATCAAGCATTAAGAGTTGCCCAGTTGTGGCACACCAACCGAGTTTCGCATAGAGATAACCACGGTGGTAAAAGAATGCGTAAGTGTTTAACAACTTAAAATAATTATCTTTATGAATCCAAATTCAGATTTAAAGAACAATGAGAATGTAATGGCAGCTAATGCCGAGTCAAGAATTTCTGAGTATGCAGCCCGTTTTGCCGCATACAGCGATGAGCGTTTAAAGCAGACCGTAGATCATGAGCGTAAGGTTCGTGGTTGGGGCAGCGAGCGCAGTTACTTCCTTGCCGCCCTGCGGGGAGAGTGCGAGAAACGGGGCATTGATTACTGCTAATCAAGCCCCCATCTGTGTGAATCTGTGAATTGAAAATCGGCGGCCGAAGGGAAAGCCAAATCTGTGGGAGTTTATGATTTGAATTCCTCGATGAAGGGTTGCAGGTTTCCACCTTTTGGCGAGTTATGGTCTTCAAGGATGGCGAAGGCGATGAGCTTGTACTTGTTCTTGAACTCCTTCTCTTCAATGACTTCGTGAAACAGTCTTGCGATATGTCTCGGAGGATTGTGGAAGGCACCGCAACCGAAAGCACCGAGCACGATGCTGTCGTGTCCGTTCAGCAGACCGATACGCAGCATCGTCCTCATTTTGTTCTTCGTCAGTGCGGTATCTTCTTCGCAGATGTTTCCATCCTTATCCAGTTCTGGATGATTGATGGCAGCAACAGCCACGAACGACATATAATAAGGAATGTCGAGCAAGGCAAAGTCATCCTTGGCTCCAGCCCTGAACACGGTAGCGTCTGGCACATAGATGCCTCCGAATCTCACAGGCATCGGATATTGGAACTTGCTTTTCTCCAGACCGTAATCCTCGGCATATTCCGCATAGCGATACATCGAGAGAAAGAGGTTGGTGCTGCGGAAGAGGCTCTCCTCCTGAGCCCGGCTTCCGTTCTTCACGCCACCGCCCGGGTTGCGACGGCTTGCCAGGTTGAGAACCACGGGATTATATCCTTCCTGTTGCAACTGATGACCGCAATGGATGCTGTCGTCATTCTTCACAATAATCTTGGTGGAACCTTCAGCAAGGCTAGGTACATTAGAAGCATCCAGTGGCTTGGTATAGAATCTGCTTCCATTCAGCATTTTCGTGTTGTCGAGCAGTTTCACTTCCTCCCCATTCTCAGAGGTGTAATGTCCCTCCAATACAATATCTATAGTTTGCTGATACACGTCAGCCAGTTGTCTTCTGTCGTTTATCATGATTTCTTCTGTTTATTTTGTTCGTACTGCTAAAAATCCGTTCTTTCAGGCAAAATTACAAGTTTTCTTTGTATTCTCCAAACTTTTATATATAAAAAATGTAGTATTCTCGATATTTCTTTGTAAATTTGCCATCTGATAGCTGCTATCTTAGGGCTGATGGTTCAAGGAGGGAAATGAAATCAGAAATATAAGAAGAATGATGCAATTTGCTCAAAAAATACCAAAAGAACAAAATGTGTCGCAACTTGCGACCCAATTGACATGGTCGCATATAATAGAGGTTCTTCCGGTAAAAGCCCCTTTAGCTGTAGAGTTCTATCTGACAATGTCGTCTTCTGGTAGATGGGGACGAAATCGTCTTCGCAAGGAAATTGACAGCATGCTCTTCGAGCGTACTGCCATTGCAACCAAGCCTGATGAACTCATCAAGAAAGAACTTGCAGATTTGCGAGATGACAGCATATGTCTCCAGACTTTGATAGAGCAAATCAGAAAGTCGCTGGAAATTGCCAAGGAATTGGGTGCTGAGGATGAATAGCAAGACAGAAATTTTTCCAATCACCGATTGGAAAATCTTCCTTGATATTTGGAAGTCTCGATTATTTTTCGTACCTTTGCCCTCGAATAGGGTGTCGGCGTCTTCGGCTTCGCTCCCTTGTAACATAAGTTGAACAAATAAAATAGAATAATAAGAAACAGAAAGAATAAACTTTAGACATATAATATAATAATATACAAAGCGTTTACGATATTCGGAATACTCTCGAAATTTGGCGATTTAAAGACGTATTTCCTAACATAGAATAAGTGAATGCCTGCGCTATAGCGTGGGCTGAACTTATCTGTTAGGAATGGGCCACGCCAAATGCCCGAGAGTATAGATAAGGGAAGCCTACGCTTCTTTTGTATCTATCTCTCGGGCATTATGTGTTAGCCCATTCTCTGAATGAAGTTCAACGCTCATTTTTTCTATAGCGACGATGAAAAAGGAAATCCCTTATTCATCTGCGCAACTCTTGTATTATGCTTGGCAGTTGTCACGTAATAGGGGCGGTGCAGATGATGATAAGTTGACGGGTGTCTTGTCGGAGGCACGTGTCGATCTGAACCCCCATCAGGTGATGGCGGCTCTTTTTGCATTCCAATCTCCTTTCTCCAAAGGTGTTATCCTTGCCGACGAGGTGGGATTGGGAAAAACAATAGAGGCTGGTATTGTTATCAGCCAGTTTTGGGCTGAACGTAAGCGTCGTATCCTCATCGTTGCTCCAGCTACCCTTCGCCGACAGTGGAGCATGGAGCTGGAGGAAAAGTTCTTTCTGGATTCTTTTATTCTCGAAAAGAAAAAGGGGATTTCTTTAGACCATCTTTCCGATGGCAAGCAAATCTATATCTGCTCTTATCAGTTTGCTTCCAGACAAGCCGAAATCTTGTCGCGCACTCATTGGGACCTGGTGGTTTATGATGAGGCTCATAAACTGCGTAACGTTTATAAGTCAACCCCTTCGATGGCTTCCCGTCTGAAATCCGCTTTTTCTGATAGTCATAAACTCCTCCTTACCGCCACTCCGCTCCAGAACAACATTGAGGAATTGTATGGTCTGGTAAGTATCATCGATGACCATTACTTTGGTGACTTGAAGAGTTTCAAGGCTCAGTATTGCTATAGTAACAAAAACGATGATATTGCTTTTAGTGATCTTCGCAAGCGTCTTCGCCCCATCGTGCATCGTACGCTTCGCAAACAGGTAACGGAGTATGTGAAGTATACTTCCCGTATCCCGATGGCGCAGGAATATTATCCTGCTGTTGAAGAGCAGAAACTCTATAATCAAATCAGTGAGTATCTTCGCCGTGATGATTCTTACGGATTGCCAACCAGTCAACGTCAGTTGATTACGTTGATATTCCGCAAACTCATGTCTTCATCTACCTTTGCCATCGGCTATACGCTCAAAACACTTATCGACCGTTTGCAGACCAAGATAGCTCCTTATTCTGCCAATAAACAGCAGGACTGGTATGAAGAAGATGGAGAAATAACCATGGTTGCCGAGGATATGTTGGGCGATGATTGGGATGAATGGAATGAGCAGGATGAGAACTGCCAGGAAGGAGAAATCCTTACTTCCGATGAGATAGAAGGTATTAAGGATGAAATCAAGGAACTCCAACGTCTGTATGATCTTGCCAATAGTATCAGTAGCAATAAAAAAGGTGATTGCCTCTTGTCGGCACTCCATACCGGCTTTCAGAAGATGGAAGAGTTGGGAGCTAACCGCAAAGCATTGATATTCACGGAAAGTACCCGTACCCAGCTCTATCTGAAACAGATTTTAGAGGAGAATGGTTATATGGGCAAGATAGTACTCTTCAATGGTTCCAACAATGATGAAACTTCCCGGAAGATATATAAGGCATGGAAAGAGCGGAATATAAGCACATCAGCCTTTACCCCTTCTTTGTCGGCAAACAAGCGCCAGGCTATTGTAGATTATTTCAGAGACGAAGCCGAAATCATGATTGCTACCGAGGCGGCATCCGAAGGTATCAACCTTCAGTTTTGTTCGCTTATCGTAAATTACGATTTGCCGTGGAATCCTCAGCGGGTAGAGCAGCGCATAGGTAGATGCCATCGTTATGGACAGAAGAATGATGTTGTGGTTTTCAACTTCATCAACAAGACAAATGCAGCTGATGTGCGTGTGTTCCAACTGCTTTCTGAGAAATTCCATCTCTTTGATGGTGTCTTCGGTTCGAGTGATGAGGTGTTGGGTAGCATCGAGTCGGGTGTTGACTTCGAGAAGCGGATGCTCAACATCTATCAGCAGTGCCGTACTCCCGAAGAAATCAATGCTGCTTTCGACCAGATTCAGCAAGAGATGGATGCGAGTATCAAGGCGACCATGCAAGATACCCGCAAGCAACTGCTTGAAAACTTTGATGAGGATGTGGTGGGATTGCTGAAGATTCGCCAAGGCAAGGATATGGGAAATCTGAATAAGTTCCATCGTTGGCTTTGGACGATAACCATAGCTACGCTTGGTAAGGAAAATGTAGAAGTGGTAGATGAAACCAATCTCGTCTTTCGCTTGAAACACAATCCTTATCCTGATGTGGCAGCAGAATGTGGCATGTATCAGATAACGACGCTGCAATCGCAATACATCAATTATCGTTTGTCACATCCTTTGGCTCAAAAGGTCATTGCTTTGTGTAAGCAGAATAAGCAAAGTCTGCAGAATCTCCTCTTCGATTATAGCCTATACCGTTATAAGGTAGCAGATATTGAACAATGTGCTTATGAAAGTGGATGGCTTCAGGCTCATCTTGTTTCTTTTATATCCGAAGGACAGCAGGAACAGCACATTGTGCTGACGGCACTTGCGGAAGATGGAACGGCTTTGGGTCAGGAGTTTGCTGAAAAACTATTGAATGTACCATCGGTAGTTACAGGAAATGTTTATGTGCAGGAGGAAGCAAGCCGGAAGCTGGCTTCCCTGTATGATAACCGGCGAGCAGCCTTGACCGTTCAGATAGAAGAACGAAACAAGGCTTTGCTTGATACCGAAATTCAGCATATCGAGAAGTGGGCAGAAGACCAGCAGCTCTCTTTGGAGAATGAACTGAAAGATATCAAGGCTAAAATCAAGGAGAAGAAAAGACTTTTGAGTCGTTCGGAGAATGCACAGCAAACTTTGACTCTGGAAAAGGATTTGAATACCCTCACTCGTCAGCAGAAGCGTAAGCGAGCCGAAATCTTTAATCTGGAAGATGAGATAGAGGAAAAGCGAGACGGAATGATAGACAAAGTGAAGGCATTTATCCAGCAGCATATTACGGAAGAAGAACTCTTCTGTGTGCATTGGACTTTAAAGAAATGAAACGGAAACAAAGCAAGATAACATAACTAAGATAAAAACAATGACACTATACGAACAGAAATTTAGAGATATACTTGCAGAAATACTGCAACTCGACCAAGCCGAACTCGACTTTGGTATATATCGCATTATGAATCAGAAGCGTAAGGATATCGAGGCGTTCTTGAACAATCGTCTTGTTCCTGAAATTACAAAGATTTTGAAGGCTCAAACTTCTGCAGGAACGGATATTTCTGCCATGGAGAATGAGGTGTTTTCTCATTTGGCTAAATTCTTTAGCCGTTATTATGAGGGTGGCGATTTTATCTCTAAACGTCGCTATAAGGATGATGCCTATGCCATTCCTTATAGTGGTGAGGAGGTGAAGTTGTATTGGGCAAATTCCGACCAGTATTACATCAAGACTTCTGAGTATTTCAAGAATTACTCGTTCGTGTTGCCAACCAGCCGTCGTAAGGTACACTTTGTTCTTCGTGATGCGGATACGGAGCAGAACAACAACAAGGCAGCCAACAATATGGAGCGCCGTTTCCAACTTTGTGAAGAGGACTGTATCGCAGAGGAAGATGATGAGCTAAACATCTTCTTTACTTATGAGTTGATGCCGAAGACTACCAAGCAGGATGCACTTATCAAGGATGCTGAGGCTAAGATCATTTCCTTGTTTGCTGAAGGAAAATATGCAGACTTTGCAGAGGTGGTCAATGAAAAGGTGCCAACAGAAAAGAATAAGGAACGCACTTTGCTGATGAAGCATCTGCAAGACTATACGGCAAAGAACAACTTTGATTATTTCATCCACAAAGACCTGGGCGGTTTCCTTCGTAGAGAACTTGATTTCTATATCAAAAACGAGGTGATGTTCTTGGATGATTTGGATGCCACTCATATCATGGAGCATTTGGCACAAGTGAAAGCCATCAAGCTGGTAGGAGAGAAGATTATCACCTTTCTTGCCCAGCTCGAAGACTTCCAAAAGAAGTTGTGGCTCAAGAAAAAGTTTGTAGTCGGTTGTGATTATTGTATCACGCTCGACCGCATTCCTCGTACCCTTTACTCTGAGATTATAGCCAATGATGCCCAAAGAAAAGAATGGGTTCGCCTCTTTGCTGTCGATGAAATCAAAGGGAATATGATGACCGAGGGCTATAGTGAGCCATTAACAGAAAAGTTCCTGGAAGACAATCCTTTCCTTGTGCTTGACACCAAGTTCTTTAGTGCCGAGTTCAAGCATAAACTCGTGGGAAGTATGGAGAAAGTGGATGAGGAGTGTAATGGATTGCTGATAAAAAGTGATAATTATCAAGCATTAAACTTATTGGCAAAAAAATATAGAAAGAGTATTGATGGTATTTATTCTGACCCTCCTTATAATACTGGTTCTGATGGCTTTTTGTATAAAGATGGCTACCCTCATAGCTCATGGTTGTCTATGATGAATGATAGATTGGAGTGCACAAACAGTATGGTTAAGGAAGAAGCTCCAACCTTTATTAGTTTGAATTCAAATGAGTTTACAAATTTGGTGTCCTCATTGAATTCTATTGATACATGGTTTTCTATTAAAGTGAGACATGAAGCACGAATATTGAGAAAGGATATAAAATATCAGGACGTTATAGAATACTTGATCCAATTAAATCCAAATTTCAATCCATCGAGAATTATGGATGCAGAAGATGATACTCTTAAAGATTACATTTATGAGGTAAAGGAATTGGCAGAACCGGATGAAGTCTTAGAAATTGCAGATTATAAAATAGAAATGTTTAAAGCAGGTCATTTTGAAGTAAACAAAACAGAGCCAAATGCAAAATCATTAAAGAGATATTTAATACGAGGTTCTTTGATTACTCAAAGTGGGTCTGCTAGTGAATTTTATGAAGGTAATCTTAGAAGCCGAAGAGGGCAGGATGGCTATGGTTGTCTCTATAAAGTTATTGGTATGGGTGAACGTGGTGATGGTTTAGGATATAGATATATTATGCAACCAGAACAAAATGGTGGTGATAATGGTATTTATTTTCAAGGAGTTCCTTTGAAGCATGAAGATAAGGGATTACCGCGTCCTAATTTGTATGATTTTGAAGCACAATTCAATAACTGTTCTAATGAAGGTGGAGTTAAGTTCCCTGGCGGCAAGAAGCCTTTAGCATTTCTAGATAAAGTTTTTGAAATATCAAACTTTTCCAAAGATGCTATAATAATGGATTTTTTTGCAGGATCAGCTTCTACTTTGCATGAAATTATTTGTAGTAATCAAAGAGATAAGGCAAATCGCAAGTATATTATGGTGGAGATGGGAGAGCACTTTGATTTAAAAACAAAGACACGTTCCTTACGTTCTATTTATTCTTTTGAGAAAAATGCTTGGAAGGATGGCAAGCCTATTTCCCGTAAAGGCATTTCTCAATGCTTCAAGTACATCCGTCTGGAGCAATATGAGGATACCCTAAATAATTTGCAGCCGAAGAACCAGCGACTCGACTTCGATAGCGAGAATGGCAAGGGAGATTTCGAGGAAACCTATTTCCTCCGTTATATGCTCGATACAGAAACCAAGGGAGATCTCTTCAACCTGGAATGGTTTAAGAACCCGTTTGCCATGTCTATCAAGACAACCAAGGATAATGAGTTGGTAGATACCCATGTTGATATGGTGGAAACCTTCAACTACCTTATCGGTCTGAATGTAGAGACGCTCCGTTATCCTAAGGATGGTTACTGTGTGGTGGAAGGAACTACCCATATCGGCAACGAGCGAACCCTTGTGATTTGGAGAAACTGCAACAAGGTGAGCAACGAAGACTTGAATGAATTCTTCCGTAAGCAAGCCTACTGCACCACAGACTCAGAGTTCGATAAGATTTATGTAAATGGTGATAATACATTACCGAATATCAAGACGGATGAGGAACATTGGAAAGTGGTACTCATTGAGGAAGAATTTAAGAAGAGAATGTTTGAATAGGTCTTATTATGGCTAAGAAAATACAGAAGAAAGGAAAACTGCAGCAGGCACTGGTCCTGTTTCATTATATCTTGCAGCTGTTTGGCTGTAAGGACTTGGAGGCTTTGTCTCGTGATCTCAAGGATCCTGCATACGAAGGATTGAATGATGACCACGAGTCAAAACTCTATCATGAGCTTTGTCATAAGCTCTATGCTACAGGTCCTTTATCCATGGAACAGTTGTACTTTTACGACCAGCATATCGTGAAGTTTACTGATGAGATTAACGAGAAGCGGAGTGAACCTATCAAGTGGAAGTACTTCCAGTATCTATCCCTCTTGTTCACGGAAATCTATCTCGACCAGTATTTCAGTAATCCGCAGGCACTTTGCGACAACCTGAATCGTTTTCTGCATGATGACTTCAATCATCGTGCAGAAACCTGGCATGAGTTGCCCGACTTTACGGTTGATGACTTGAATAAGTTGGCCTATTGGAATGCAACAGGTTCGGGCAAGACTCTGCTGATGCATATCAACATCAAGCAATATCAGGAGTATGCCAGAATCCATCATGCCAAGAAACTCAACCGCATCATCGTATTGACTCCGAATGAAGGATTGAGCCGTCAGCATTATGAAGAGTTGAAGGCTTCTAATATGGATGTTGCTATGTTCAGTAAGCAAGGAATCGGTGGCATGTTTCAAGGCAAGGCTGTAGAAATCATCGACATCAATAAATTGGCAGATAAAGATGGAGATAAAACGGTAGCTGTTGAGGCTTTCGAGGGCAACAACCTGGTATTGGTAGATGAAGGTCACAAAGGTTCCAGTGGCGATGTCTGGATGGGGTATCGCCAGAAGCTGACCGAGGAAGGCTTCTCTTTTGAGTATTCCGCTACCTTTGGTCAAGCCATTTCTGCAAAGAGTAATGCCAAAGACCGGAAGGCGATGTTCGACCAATATGGTAAGGCTACACTCTTTGATTATTCCTATCGTTATTTCTATGCCGATGGATATGGCAAGGATTATCGTATCATGAATATGAACGACTGGAATGATGATGATCTGCTCAATATGTATCTCACGGCATATTTGTTATGTCTTTATGAGCAGACAAAAATCTATCAGAGTGATGTGCGGATTCATAACAGGTTTCTGGTGGAGAAGCCATTGGGAATATTTGTGGGAAGTAGCGTAAAGGCTGTGAGCAAGGAAAATAAGAATCAGGTATCGGATGTAACTCAGATACTCTTGTTCTTGCAGGATTTTATCCGGAATCGTACAGAGTTTTCAGGTTATATCCGTCGTTTGCTCAGTTCGGAAGATGGATTGAAAACAAAGAATGGTTATTCTGTTTTTGGCAACTCTTTCCTGGCGCTTAAAGGTGGTTATCTCGTAGAAGATGACAAACAGAAGTTTGCCGAGAACATCTACGATGCTATCCTGCGGGATCTTTTCCACTCCAATATCCATGGTGCCCAACTTCATATCGACCTTCAAAAAGGAGGTTTTGAGGAGATTGGATTGAGAGTAGGAAGTGCTAAGGATTATTTCGGCGTTATCAATGTGGGAGATGGTAAGGAATTGCTGAAACTCTTGCAGGATAAAGGATTCCTTTGCGAAACGAAAGCATTCGGAACTTCCAGCCTCTTCAACAATATCAATTCTCAAGATTCAACCGTCAACATCCTGATTGGTTCCAAGAAGTTTACCGAGGGATGGAGCAGTTGGCGAGTTTCCGTGATGGGGCTGATGAATGTGGGACGCAGCGAAGGTTCTGAGATAATTCAGCTTTTCGGTCGTGGCGTTCGTCTGAAGGGATACAGATATTCCCTGAAGCGAAGCAAGATGCTGGATGCCTGCTATCAGGACGAGATGATTCCAAAGAATTTGTCAACCATCGAGACTCTGAATATCTTTGGCGTGCGGGCTGATTATATGGAAGCCTTCAAGGCATATTTGGAGGATGAAGGTTTGCCAACCAATGAGATAGACTATGAGAAGATTGTCATCAAAACCATTAAGTCTGTTGATTTAGACGCTCTTCATCTTTCATTGCCGAAAGTCGTGGATGGCTATAACTTCAAGAAGTCTGCCGTGGTGGAACCTGCCGAAGAAAGCCTGATGAAAAAGGTGAATGTAAAACTGGACAAATATCCAAAGGTAGATTTGCTGAGAAGCAACAATGTTCAAACAGCTAATGCTGCAAGTCGCTATATAGGTGTTTTGGGGCAGGAGCATCTGAATTGGATAGACTGGACGGAAGTGTTCTTTTCCTTGCAAGGTATGAAGGCAGAGCGAGGTTGGTATAATCTGGAGTTGCGATTGGAAGATTTGAAGTATTTGATGGCGAATCCTTTCTGGTACGAATTGTCTATTCCTGAGGACCGTTTGAATTTTCATGATTTCGGAAAGAATGTGGAGTTGTGGCAGGATATTACAATCAGTCTGCTTCGAGGCTATATGGATATGGCTTATAAGAAAGCCAAGTCGAAGGAAGAGCAAAAACATCTGAAGGAGACGCGCGTTACCTATTATAATATAGGTATGCCTGATGAATATGAAATAGAGGTTCGTAACGACCTGCTTAATGTGGTGGATCATTTGAAAAAATTGCAGGCGCAGGTGGAGGCCAATGAATTTGGTAAAGACTTAGTTCTTGATGCTCCTTATTTCAAGGCATTGGATGTGAAGGAACATCTGTATAAGCCTTTGGTATTCCTTGCTGAGAAAGATACCAATGGTAATCGTCCTTATATGGATGTTGTAACTGGTGAGCCAACGTTGAAGGTGTCTCCTGTGGCATTAAACTTAGGAGAACAGAACTTTGTGTCTTCCTTCCGTGAATATTGTAAGGCTCATCAAGACGATGTGTTAGATGGTAAGCAGGTTTATCTGCTTCGCAATGAGAGCAAGAGGGGATTGGGCTTCTTTGAGGCAAACAACTTCTATCCTGATTTTATCTTATGGATATTGGATGGAGAGAAGCAATACATCACTTTCATCGATCCGAAAGGTATTCGCAATCTTAAAGGATTGGAGGATGATAAGATTCAACTCTTCAAGTATTTACAGACAGAAGTGTCTTCTCAGTTGGGCAACGCTCACCTGATGTTGAACAGTTTCATTATCAGCAATACGCCAATGGAGCAGGTTGAGTTTTGGTTGAAGAATCCATTTGAGAAAGGTGAATTCCAAAAGAATCATGTGCTGTTTAAGGATAATAAAGTCTATCTGGACACAATGGTGAATATGATTTTGCAGTATATGTAGGAAAAAGTTTTTCTTTTTTAATGTCACTTCTGCCACGCGGAGTGTAAGTTGTTGATACACAGAAAGAAATGGGTGGCAATAAGACGTGTTCTTATTGTCACCTATTGCCACCTAATGCCACGCCTTATTCTTGCTTATTCTTCTGTAAACTTCTCAGAATCAAGTAGCTGTTTGATTTGTGGCATCAAAACAGGTATATCCTTCTCTATGATATTCCAAAGCTGTTTTGGCTTAATTGTATAGTATCCATGCACCAAAACATGCTATTTTTCTAGTCTATAAAGTGAAAAAGTGTCTATTGATAGAAAGAAAAGTCACGCTAAGGCGATGTCCGCTTGTACCCGAGGCGTTGGGCAAATTTGCACCAACTACCTTGGTCATCTTTACCCATCGTCTCGGTCACTCGTACCCATCGTCTCGGTCATGCGTACCCGTGTACGTGGTCACGGATACCCGTGTACGTGGGTATGGATGCTTGTACGTGGGTAGAAAATGATGCGGGTTTCTAGAATACGCAAGGCAATGCAGAGAGCTGGTGCATAATGGTCTTTGCCATACGAGCATGACCGGCATCGTTTGGATGAAGACGGTCGGTATCCGGCTTGTTAAACATCTGGGCACCAGCATCGTAAAGAGGGAAAAGACCGGAAAGAGAGTTGAGGTCGATGACCGGAACTGCCCATACATTGCCTGTTTCCTTGATAGCCTTTACGTATTCATCGAAGAAAATGCCGCGAGCATTCTCGTACATCTCATCTGGCTGGATGTTCTTGTCACCACTGGCGAAGAGGGCACGGTGCACAGGTGTCATCACCACGATTTGCTTGGTAGGATACATCTGCTTCAACTTCGACATGGCGATGTTGATGCGGCCTTTCAAGGTGTTCTTGTCCATACAGAAGTGGCGGTGGCGGCGCTGTACCATTTCGCTTGGCTTGTGGCGGGCCACTCTCACGCTGTCGAAAGTTTCTGTATACCATTCGCCTACAGGCACACCATTGTTGTAATCGTTGGTACCCATAAAAATGAGGATGGCATCGAAATCATCACCATGCTCTTGCTGGAGCTGGTCTGCCTGACGGGGAATGTCGTTCCACTGTCTGCCGCTCACGCCGTAAACATAAGGGGTGATGCCGAGCCATTCCTGCAGGAATCCCCAGTATTTCACCTTCGATGCCTTGATGTTAGGGTCGGTGATGGAGTCGCCGAAGTAAGCCACCTTCTTTCCCTTCCACGGATGCTGAAGGTTCTTGAAAGCCTTTTCTTTTTCTGCTATTTCCTTCTTGCTCATCGCCTTTTGGGCGAAGGCGGGTAGGGTTGGCATCGCCAGAGTGAGGGCAAGTGCCAGCGTCATGATTGTCTGTTTCTTCATAATTCGTTTGTTTTTATTCTTAATTCTGAGCGCAAAGGTACGTCAAAAATCTCAAACGGCGCAATATTTTTTGTTCAAATGTCGGTCTATTTCTGCTTTTTTTTGTAATTTTGCAGCCGCAAATAGAAATGAATATATAAAACAGGTATATTAAGGATGACTGTCAGTTTGGGTAAATTGAGTAATTTTAGTGATTTGGCGCGCAAGCGAGTGGCGGTTGCGGCTTATTATTTTGTACCGGGAGTGGTGTTTGCCAGTTGGGCAAGCCGTATTCCGGATGTAAAACAGATGTTGCATCTGAGCAACGGACAGTTGGGAACTGTGCTCTTTGCCATTCCTATCGGCCAGCTTCTGATGATGGCTTTCTCGGGTATCCTGGTGAGTAGATTTGGCAGCAAGAAGATGCTGGTTCTCTCAGAACTGCTCTATGCCCTGGTTCTTTTCTGCATAGGTAGCAGTACTACAGTTTTTCATCTGATTTTGAGTCTTATTGCTTTCGGAATGATGGCGAATCTGATGAATATTGCCACCAATACGCAGGCATGTCTGATAGAGAAGATGTATGGGCGCAACATCATGTCGTCGTTTCATGGTCTGTGGAGTCTGGGCGGTTTTTCGGGTGGTATCATCGGTGCCATCTTTGCCAATACTTTGCTCCCGATAGATGTCCACTTTGGAACTATCCTGGCTCTGAGTATTCTCATTGTTGCTGTCGGTTTCCGCTTTCTGGTTAATGATGCCACGGCGAAGGCTGAAGAGGAGGATGTTCCGAAGTTCTCTTTCAAGACCATCGACCCGATTCTGTTCCTCTTGGGACTGATGGGATTTGCCGGCATGTTCTGTGAAGGTACCGTTTACGATTGGAGTAGCGTATATTTCTCATCAGTAGTAAAACCCGATGAGGCTTTTATCCGTGCGGGTTATGTGGCTGGTATGGGAGCGATGACGTTGGGTCGTTTCATGGCTGATGGCTTTGTTACGAAATACGGACCAGCCAGAGTCTTGAAGGTTTGTGGTGGTTTGATATTGGGTGGTTTGTGGATGGCTGCCGCCTTGCCTTATCTGATTCCTGCCACCCTGGGCTTCCTGCTGGTAGGTTTCGGCATCTCTTCGTCGGTTCCAATCTGTTACAGTATTGCCGGAAAGTTGGGAACCATCAAGGCGAGCATCGCCATTACCATCGTTTCGAGCATCAGTTTCTTCGGTTTCCTGGTAGGACCTCCTGTTATCGGATGGCTTGCTGAGGCCACCGGACTTCGTATTGCCATCAGCATCGCCGCCTGCCTGGGGCTGATGATTGCGTTTGTTGCCGCTAAGGTAGGAAAGAGATTATCCTGAATAAGGAAACGGTTGATGTCTTTTAATGATATGGTTGATGTCGTTTAATGATATGGTTGACGTCGTTTAATGATATGATTGATGTCGTTTAAGGATATGACATAAGTCTTCCGAACAGTTACTTGAAGTCTTTCAGATATATTGAATAAGTCTTCAGGATATATTAAATAGTAAGCCGCACAACAGCTGATGTGCGCTTGCACAACAGGTGTTGTGCAAACGTCGCTCAGCTGTTGTGCGGCTGTCGTTCAGGTGATGTGCGCCTTTTTACATTCTATTCCTCTTTTGTGGAATTTATACTTCTTCGCAAACCACCATTTCTGTGCCTTTATACACCACTATGATTTTATGCAGCTGTGTAGTCTTGATGGAAGACGTTACTACTTCACTTTCTGCATATCTATTCACCTGACTGATGGCTTCCTTTCTGAGTTGTTCTACATGCGCATCGGTATCTTTCGACTTGGCATACTTGAGTTCTACGATGTAGGAATGCAGCATATCGCTGAAATTATCAACCAATGGACAGAGGAAGATATCGGCATATCCTTCCTGTGTATCCTTTTCGGATATCGGGCGATAGAACTTGTTGTCGCAGGTCATGGCAAGCGTGAATCCATGTACGAAATATTCTCCCTTCTGATGGTCTCTTTGGGATGAATATTTATGCAGACTATCTGCAATATATTCAAAATATGGCTTCCATTCTCCACGATATGCCAAGGCACTTTCCAGGTTTCCCTTTTCGTATGAGTCGTATTTCAGATCGTTCTCCTTGTATGTGTCAAGGAGATATCTGAACAACTGCTCCCGCACTACTTCATTTGGTATTACGAACTTGGTCTTTCCCTGATGAGTTCCGGCGATGGTAACCATGCCGAAGTAGTAAAGCAGACTCACGAAATTATCCGGGTCGCCTATCTGCTCGGCAGGGAAGCCTGTCTTGAGTTCACCAGCCACAAAGCCGTTCTCTACCAGTTGCTGGATGATAGAGGCATCGTGGGCAAACTCCTTGTCCTTACGGATGAGCATGCGGAGCTTGTTGTAATCCAATCGGATATTTTCCTCTATCATATTTTCCGGAAGTCTTCCTCGATTTCTGATATAATTATCAATGAAATAGAGCACCATGTTTGAGTTGTACATGGTGGTTTCGCCATAAGAAGCTTTCGCAAAGCAATAGTTGTCGTACCATGGTTTCATCAGTTCTATCAATTCATCCACAGTGTAGTTGTGGAGATTGAGGGTATCAGTATAGTAAGTGAGCATTTCGCGTACTTCTTCCTCCGTGAAGCCCGTCATCTCGTTAAACTCGTATGCCAGGGAGTAGTTGGTACCGATGTTGAAACCGCTGGTCAAATCATCCATGGTAACAGGACTAACGCCGGTTACGAAGACTCGCTCCAGGGTAGAATCAGTAGCCGACTTGATGGTATCGAAGAACTTACGGAGATAACCCGTGCCATGAGTTTCAGCCTGATAGCTGTTGAGGCAATCCGGTTCTGCCAGGATGGTATTCGTGAAATGATCGTACTCATCGATGAAGAGATACACCTTCTGTCCGGTCTTCTTACATTCCTTGCAGAGATAGTCCAGCTGCTCAGCTGCACCATCCTTCTTGTTCATTTCCTCCTTCAAATTGGCTGGTAGATATTGTGCATACACATCGCAGAAGTAGTTAAACTCTGTGTTGCAATGCGCATCAAGTCCCTTCTTGTAATTCTCAAGATTGGCATCTACCACTGCAAAGTTGAGCGAGATAATCAGATAGGTATTGTGCTCAGGTGTCGGATTTTCGCCAATATACAATCCTCCAAACAGTTCCTCAAACCTGTCAGCCATATTGATATCGTAATACTGTTTGAGCATGGAGAGGGTAAGGCTCTTGCCGAAACGACGAGGGCGTATATAGAAGAAATACATGTTTGAATTTTCAATTTCTTCAATAAATGGGGTCTTGTCAACGTAATAACAATTCCTCTCTCTCACGGTAACGAAGTTCATCATTCCGTAAGGGATGCGCTTGCGATAAATGTATTCGCGCTTGGCAAATTTCTTCTTTGTGATATTATTATCCATGAGCGATACTCCTTATGATTTATATTTTGTGGCAAAGTTAGCATAAATATTTGGAATAAGCAAGGAATATCGCTGATTTTTTGTTTGTTATTTAGTTTGAAAACAAGAAAGCCCCTAGACTTCTGTGAAAAGTCTAGGGGCTTTCTTATGCATAGGAAACTATATTTCTTATATAAACAAACTTCCTATCTGGAAGACCAGGGCTGATACTACCCATGCCAATAGCGTGGTGTAGCCGGCGGCGAAGCCTGCCCATTTCCAACTGCCCGTCTCGCCCTTGATGGCAGCGATGGTGGCGATGCAAGGGAAGTAGAGCAATACAAAGAGGAGGAAACAGTAGGCGGTGAGCGTTGCCTTCGCTGCTGCCTCGGCATCGCTGTAACCGTAGGTCTTCTTCAGGTCTGAAGTCATCTGCTTCTTCAAGACTTCGTATTTTCCGTCTTCATCGTTGTAATCCTGATCATCAGAGAAACTGTCGTTGTTGCTGTAGAGCACGCCCATCGTTGAGGCTACAATCTCCTTGGCACCTACACCGGAAACCAGACCCACATCCAGTTTCCAGTCGAAACCCTGTGGGGTGAAGATAGGCTCGATGGTCTTACCGATTCTGCCGATATAGCTCTGTTCCTGCTGAGCCTGGTTATCAAGTTCTTCATTATGAGGGAAGTAGCCCAGTGCCCAGACGATGATACTTGCCACGAGGATGATGCCACCCATCTTCTTCAAGTACTGCTTACCCTTCTCCCAGGTATGGCGGCCTATCGCCTTCCAGGTAGGGAAGCGGTAAGGAGGCAGCTCCATCACGAATGGGGTATCTTCACCCTTTACCACGAAACTGGCAAAGATGCGGCTCAATATCACGGCAAGGAAGATGCCGATGAGATAGAGCGATACCATGATGAGTGAACGGTATTGGATGGCAAAGAACGTTCCGATGACCATGATGTAGATTGGCAGACGAGCCGAACAGCTCATCAATGGCAATATCAGCATCGTAATCAGACGGGAACGGTGACTCTCGATGGTTCTCGTTGCCATCACCGCAGGTACGTTACATCCGAATCCCATAATCAGCGGGATGAATGACTTGCCATGCAAGCCCATCTTGTGCATCAGCTTATCCATGATGAAGGCGGCACGAGCCATGTATCCCGAATCCTCCATATAAGAGATGAAGAAATACAGAATCAGAATCTGTGGCAGGAATACGATAACTGCACCTACACCACCAATCACACCATCTACCAGCATATCCTTTATAGGTCCGTCCGGCATTGTGGTGCTGATGAATTCGCCCAGCCATGCCACGCCGTCCTCAATCCATCCCTTAGGAATCTCGCCCAGTACGAAGGTGGCTGAGAACATGATGAACAACAGGAGAATGAAGATAGGGAATCCTACATATTTATTGGTCAGGATGCTGTCGATGAGGTGGGTTACTTGATAGGTATCCTTTGCCTTGCCCGGTTCATAGCCTGCTTCCTGCAATGCTCCATGGATAAAACCATACTTGGCATCCATGATGGCGGTTTCGCTATCTTCCAGAGTCTCTTCCTTCACACGCTTGGCTGCCTCGTCACGGGCTGCGAAGATTTCCTTAGCAGAGTTCAGATGGCTTACGTATTCCTCGGCGTGCTTGTCGTTCTCCAGCAATTTGATGGAGAGATATCGGGTAGAGTAGCGCTGGCGGATGGAATCATCTGCCTTCAGATACTTCTGGATATGCTCGATACCATGCTCTATCTCATGTCCGTGGTTGATATGGATATGGCGATAGTGAGCGCTGGAATCTTCCTTGCCTTCGTAAAGTTCGATGATGGTCTCGAAGAGTTTATCTACGCCTCGGCCATTGGTAAAGACGGTAGGAATCATCGAGATACCGAAGAGTTCTCCCAGTTTGTCGTAGTCGATGTTGTCGCCACGCTTCTCGGTTTCATCAAACATGTTGAGAGCGCAGACCATACGGATGTGCATGTCTATCAGCTGGGTAGTGAGATAGAGGTTGCGCTCCAGGTTGCTGGTGTCGATGACGTTGATGACGATATCTGGCGTGTGCTCGATAAGCTGCTTGCGTACATAAAGCTCTTCCGGAGAATAGGCTGAAAGCGAATAGGTGCCTGGCAAATCTACCAGGTTGAAATGATAGCCGTTGAAATCAGCTTCACCTACTTTTGCATCCACGGTTACACCACTATAGTTGCCCACACGTTCATGAGCTCCCGATGCAAAGTTGAAGAGGGAAGTCTTTCCACAGTTTGGGTTACCGATCAATGCCACATTGATGACGCGGTGGAGTCGTTCAGCTTCCTGCTCAGCCAAAGCCTCATTGCTGGCATTGTCTTTTCTTTCAGCTACGAGCATTTTGTCGCCGAGTGCCTGCTCATCGCTATCGTTGGAATCTACTACTTTTGAGTCAATTACCTGCTGGCGGTCTTCTTCTTCCGCCTTGCTGAGCTTTGCATCGTTCTTGGCTTCATCAATGGAAACCACCTCTATATGGTCGGCTTCGCTGTGTCGGAGTGAAACCTCATAGCCCATGATTTTGTATTTTACAGGATCCTGGAGTGGGGCGTTGAGAAGTACATCAACCTTCTTGCCCTTGATGAATCCCATCTCGATGACTCTCTTGCGGAAGCCACCGTGACCGGATACCTTGACGATAACGCCACTTTCACCTGTTTTAAGTTCTGATAATTTCATATATCTTTCCTTGTTTTAATCTTGTTCTTTTCCTTGAGCACGGCCTTATGGTCTGCTTTTTTTCTTTTTGGCTGCAAAGTTACTAATAAAACTTTGCAACTCAGTAGCAATGATGTGGTTTTATAAAAAAATACCTAGAAATGATGAGAGTATCATCAAATCTAGGTATTCTTATCATTATTTCTGATGACGTATGTTCTTATACCTTATTATATATAAGAGCATCATCATTTCTTGTGATTACAGGTTTCTGCCGTGGCAGTTCTTAAACTTCTTGCCGCTTCCGCATGGACATGGGTCGTTAGGACGTGGCATGCGCTCAGCACGGTATGGAGTGCGGTTTACTTCTGCGCCCTCTCGGGTGTCCTGGTTAGCAGCTGCCTCCTGTGCCTCACGCTCTGCATCCAGATCAACCTTGCTCTCTACATAGTTCTGCTGAGTGCGCTGCTCAGGAGCTGCCTCCTGAACTGGCTGCTCTTGCTCCATTACTGGAATCTGACCACGCATCAGAATACTTGCAATACGGTCGTACATGTCATTGATCATGGCATCCCAAACCTTGGCACTCTCCAACTTAAAGATGAGGAGAGGATCCTTCTGCTCGTAGCTTGCATTCTGTACAGAGTGCTTCAGTTCGTCGAGCTTGCGGAGGTTCTCCTTCCAGTCGTCATCGATAATCTGGAGAACAACGCTCTTTTCAAACTCCTTCACTACGTTCTTAGCCTCGCTCTCGTATGCCTCCTTGAGGTTGCAAGGAATATTGTACATGCGCTTGCCGTCTGTGATAGGCACCATGATGCGCTCGTATATAGCACCCTGGTTTTCGTATACCTGCTTGATGATAGGCATAGCTGTAGCCTGGATGCGGTCTGTCTTACGCTTGAATGTAGCCATAGCCTCCTGGAAAGCACGCTCTGCCAAATCCTCACGTCTGCCGTTCTCATACTCATCCTCGTTGAATGGAATCTCCATAGCAAGAACTTTCAGGAACTCTTCCTTGGCACCGAAGAAGTCGTTGTTGTTAACGATGTTCAATACGCGGTCCCAGATGATGTTGGCAATATCCATACCGATACGCTCACCCATGAGGGCGTGGCGACGCTTCTCGTAGATAACGGTACGCTGACGGTTCATCACGTCATCATACTCCAAGAGGTGCTTACGGATACCGAAGTTGTTTTCCTCTACCTTGCGCTGGGCACGCTCGATGCTCTTGCTGATCATTGGGCTTTCGATACGCTCACCATCCTCGAAACCGAGACGGTCCATTACCTTGGCGATACGCTCTGAAGCGAACAGACGCATCAGCTTATCCTCCAATGATACGTAGAATACTGAAGAACCTGGGTCACCTTGACGACCGGCACGACCACGGAGCTGACGGTCTACACGACGGCTCTCATGACGCTCTGTACCGATGATGGCGAGACCACCTGCAGCCTTTACCTCAGGAGTCAGCTTGATATCGGTACCACGACCTGCCATGTTGGTAGCGATGGTTACGGCACCCTTACCGTTTACTGAGCGACCTGCCTCGGCTACAATCTGAGCCTCCTGCTGGTGCAGCTTAGCGTTCAATACATTATGAGGAATGTTGCGCATCTTCAACATCTTGCTCAACAACTCTGAAATCTCGACAGATGTTGTACCTACCAAGACTGGGCGGCCAGCATTACGTGTTTCCTCGATTTCGTCGATAACTGCACGATATTTCTCGCGGGCAGTCTTGTATACACGGTCATCCAAGTCCTTACGCTGGATAGGGCGGTTGGTTGGAATCTCAACAACATCGAGTTTGTAGATATCCCAGAACTCACCTGACTCTGTACTTGCTGTACCGGTCATACCTGCGAGTTTGTGGTACATACGGAAGTAGTTCTGAAGTGTGATGGTAGCAAAGGTCTGTGTAGCAGCCTCTACCTTTACGTGCTCCTTAGCTTCAATAGCCTGGTGCAAACCATCGCTCCAGCGACGGCCTTCCATGATACGTCCTGTCTGCTCATCCACAATCTTCACCTGTCCGTCCATGACAACATATTCGTCGTCCTTATTGAACATGGTGTAACCCTTCAGGAGCTGCTGCAAGGTGTGAACACGTTCGCTCTGTACACCATAGTGAGCCAGCATCTCGTCTTTCTTGTCAAGACGCTCCTGGTCGGTAAGGTCTGTGCGTGCCTCGAGTTCACTCATTTCTGTTGTGATATCAGGCAATACGAAGAGTTCCTTGTCGTTTACCTGCTTAGCCAACCAGTCGGTTCCCTTATCGGTAAGGTCGGCAGAATTCATTTTCTCGTCTACTACGAAGTACAATGGCTCAGTAGCCTTAGGCATCTCACGGTTGTTGTTTGCCATGTAGTATTCCTCGGTCTTCAGCAGACCAGCCTTGATACCTTCCTCAGAAAGATACTTGATCAATGGCTTGTTCTTAGGCAATGCCTTGTAAGAACGGAAGAGTGCGAGGAAGCCTTCATCAAGGAGTTCCTGATTCTTAGCTTTTGTACCTTCGTTAATCTTCTGCTTAGCCTCGGCGAGCAATTCTGTAGCCTGCTTGCGCTGTACCTCATAAAGTTTCTCAACCAATGGCTGATACTGCTCAAACATCTGGTCGTCGCCCTTTGGAATAGGACCAGAGATGATCAATGGGGTACGGGCATCATCAATCAATACTGAGTCGACCTCATCGACGATGGCGTAGTTGTGCTGGCGCTGTACCAGATCGGCTGGGTTGGTAGCCATGTTATCACGAAGATAATCGAAACCGAACTCGTTGTTGGTACCGAAGGTGATATCTGCCAGGTATGCCTTGCGACGCTCGTCGGAATTAGGACGGTGCTTGTCGATACAATCTACAGAGAGACCATGGAACATATAGAGAGGTCCCATCCACTCAGAGTCACGCTTAGCCAAATAGTCGTTCACGGTAACGACGTGAACACCATTACCAGTCAAGGCATTCAGGAAGATAGGTGTTGTACCTACAAGGGTTTTACCCTCACCGGTAGCCATCTCGGCAATCTTACCCTGATGGAGAACAACACCACCGAAGAGCTGTACATCGTAGTGAATCATTTCCCACTTCATATCATTACCGCCGGCTGTCCAGTGGTTGTGATAGATAGCCTTGTCGCCATCGATGGTAACGAAGTCGTTAGCTGGATTAGAAGCCAGCTCGCGGTCGAAGTCGGTAGCAGTAACTATTGTTTCCTCGTTCTCTGCGAAACGGCGAGCAGTATCCTTAACGATAGCGAAAACCTGAGGCAAAACCTCGTTGAGGGCTTCCTCATACTTGTCGAGTGCTTCCTGCTCTAACTTGTCGATCTGGTTGAAGATACCTTCACGCTCATCGATAGGAGTGTCTTCAATTTTAGCCTTGAGTTCAGCAATCTTAGCCTTCTCTTCCTTGGCGTACTCCTGTACGTACTTCTGAAGTTCTTTTGTTTTTGCACGAAGTTCGTCATTGCTTAAGGCCTGCATCTTAGGATACTCTGCCTTGATCTTTTCTACGATTGGCTGGATCAACTTCATATCGCGAGTTGACTTGTTGCCAAACAATGACTGGAGAATTTTGTTAAAGTTCATTGTATATTTATTTTTTTTATTATTATTCGATGATATTTGGGAGTAAAATCTCCTGTTGTTTATTACTAGCTTGCAAATTTACTAAAAATATCTGTAAATCTGCAAGGAATTGCCAATTATTACCTGTTTTTATGGCAAATCTTCTGAGTTTTGCTTACAGAAAGCATAAAATCAGCAGTTTGGACCTCGAATAACAATACTCCCATACGGAACTTTGTATCTATGCTCCGTAGGGGAATCATAATAAATATGTGAATGAATGTCTGTCAGAATGTCAGAAGAATTGGCGGCAAGTGTTGCCGACAGGATAGGATGATGCGTTGCGATGTTCTCATCTTCTGATGCCGCTTTGATGGCTTTGAGCACGCAGAGAATGTCCTCCTCCAATGCCTTCGCCTCCGGTTGCTGGATGAATTCATCGTAGGATATATCCGTAAGCGCAAACTTCAGCGCCTGCTGATAAGTCTGCGCCTCCATGCCGGTTGCCGCCAGAACAACCAAAAGGGCTGTGATATATCTGTTTACCATCATTGTTGTTTATCTTCTTCTGTTCGGAAACGATGTTGTGCCAATCGTTTCCTTACGTATATTTTAATGTCTATTTATTCTTTCTGAATTTCTTTACGATATGCTTCTGCAAACCATAATTGTTTGGACTTAAATCCATCATGGTCGACTTGACGCAGTATCTCGCTAGCAAAGAAAGTGCCAAAATACTCATACCCTCAGCATAGTTCTGCCATATCTGCATGAACAGGGCAATGAGCAGAAGCCATCCCAGGAGTTCGAAATACCAATACTGACGACCTGCTTTCATCCTCTTGACAGTCTTCCAGGCAAAGATGAGGTTGAGCGGATTCAGTATCAGGATCTGGAAATTTATCTGTACAGTAGGATGCTGCGAGAAGATCATGGTAAAGAGAATCAGTCCCGGTAATCCTGTCAGGACAAGCAGAATGGCATCAAACCACCAGTAGTTTTTCTTTTTTACACATTCTCTTACCGTTGTTCCTATGATGATGATTGCCAGAACTATGGCTATCATTTGTGGTGTAACAGGAGCATCGTCTGTTATTTGTGCCTGGGCAGGGATAATATCGGATGTTTCATCTACCAGAGTGATATAGCCGCTGGCACTTGTTGCATTGGTTTTGCCGTCTGCAATCTGAGATGCATCAATAAAGTCGGTTCTTCCTTCTGTGGCGAAGTCTTTGCTCAGATTGTCTGGCAAGAATTCCCATTCTCTTTGTGTGATAGGGCGGTCTGCCTGACAACCCAAAAGAAGGTCATTGCCGAATCTTGCCCAGCGGTGCTGTCCGTTGAGTTTGTGAATCTCTTCCCTGTAGGTAGAAGTGGTAGGGATATCTTTAAAGTTGGTACTCTGGTTCCCAATGTTGGAGAGAATCATCTCGCGTGCCCGGGTCGTACAGTTGTCATAGAAGAAATTGTAGCGGTATACGCGGTTCTCCGGCTGTGCATTCTTGTCGATGCTTCTCAGAATTCCCAGTTTCTCTGTACGGGAGAGGCGGAGGCGCTGCTGTCTTACCCATCTGCCTTCATGTGCATATTCGGCAATGAAGTCGCTCATAGGGTAGATGCCAATCTGATAATCGGTGAGTCCGAAAACAAAACGGAGTACGAAGCAACTTTGGTTAAAACTGAACATACCCCAGTTGACGGCAACATCCGTTCCCATAGCTTTGTTCTGGATGCGTAGAGCGGTATGTCCATAATACGACCACACCTCCTGACCTGGTCCGCAAGTCAGGAGAGAAATGTCAACAGAATCGAGCCACGCAGTAGCTTCTTCATTGACACGACTGTTCTGCACAGAAATATCAGAGTCCTTGTCTCTTGAAAAATCCTGTGCAGCCACTTCAGTAGTTAAATTGATTAAAATTACTGCTAAAATGGCACTAAAAATATGCTTAAAACGTTTCACGATGCAAAAATACCTTATTATTTTCAATTATCCTTCTTTTTTCTAGATTTTTTTTAATACTTTTGCACTCTGAATATAATTTTGAATGATTATTAAAGAATGAGAAAGCTTTTTTTAGCAACCCTATTGTTGGGGTCAGCCCTTATGGTTAATGCCCAAAGTGGTACTAATTCGCCATACAGCCAGTATGGTCTTGGCATCTTGTCAGACCAGACTTCTGGTTTTAATCGCGGTATGAATGGAGTCGGTCTTGGCTTTCATGAGCATAATCAGGTAAACTATCTCAACCCTGCATCTTATGCTTCGATTGATTCGATGACTTTCATCCTTGATGCCGGTATCTCTGGTCAGGTGACAAATTTTGAAGAGAATGGTGTGAAGAAGAATGCCAACAACTCAAATTTTGAGTATGTTGTTGCAGGCTTCCGCTTGCTGCCACATGTAGGTATGAGCTTCGGTATCATTCCTTTTACCAATGTGGGCTATAATTATTCTGCATCAGAATGGGTGAATGCTGACAAGGAAGCTTACTATACTAATACCTATTCCGGCGATGGTGGTTTGCATCAGGCATACATCGGTGCGGGTTGGCAACCGGTAAAGGGCTTAGCCGTAGGTGCCAACTTCTCATATCTCTGGGGTAGTATAGACAGGAGTGTATCAAACAGCTACAGCAATTCTTATTACAAGACCCTCACCCGCTACTATTCTATGCAGGTGAACAGCTATAAGGTTGATTTCGGTGTACAGTATACCCATCAGTTCTCAAAGAAAGATTGGGCTACCGTAGGTGTTACCTTCTCACCAGGACATGGTTTGGGAGCTTCTGCTGATATGAAAATCATTTCTAATGATACCCAGAACGGTGTTACCGATACTACCGCTTACTCTATTGACAAAGCTTATAAGTTGCCTACCATGATTGGTGCGGGTGTGATGTGGAATCATAACAACCAGTGGAAGGTTGGCTTTGATTACAGTCTGCAGAAGTGGGGTAGCTTGGGTTATCCTAGTTTCGATGGAACCAACTACGCCTTGAAAAATGGTATCTACAAGGATAGAAGCAAGTTCAATCTCGGTGCCCAGTATTGCTATGGAGAGCGCAGCCGTGCTTTCTTCAAGCGTGTTCAGTATCGTGTAGGTGCCAGCTACGCCACACCTTATTATAAGATGAATGGTGTTGATGGTCCGAAGGAAATCTCTGTAAGTGCCGGTTTCGGTATTCCTATCATGAACTCTTACAACAACCGCTCTATGCTGAATATCAGCGGTCAGTGGGTGAAGAGTTCGGCTAAGGATCTGATTAAGGAAAATTCTTTCCGTATCAATATCGGATTCACATTCAACGAGGATTGGTTTAAGAAGTGGAAGATGGATTAATCTTCCGCTTATATATAATAATGTATAGAATCTATATATAATAATGTATAGAATAAAAGGCTCTTATGTTGTCGGTATCCTGATGTTCCTGATTTTGGCTGGTTGCCAGAACCAGGTAGAACATACTGCGCCCGCCATCCGTCCGCAAGACTCGGTGGCGATGATGACGTCGTATGGTGTAAATACATTGGTAAGCGACTCGGGAGTTATGAAATATCGCATCGTAACAGAACGGTGGGAGGTGAATACCAGCAAGAATCCATCTTTGTGGATCTTTGATAAGGGACTTTTGCTGGAGCAGTTTGATGAGAAATTCCATATTAATAGTTATATCCAGTGTGATACAGCTTATTATTATGATCAGCAGAAGATATGGAAACTTTATGGTAGGGTGAGTATCCTGACCAAAGATGGTTTGCGCTTCAATAGTGAGCAACTTACCTGGGACCAGAATAAGCACGAATTGTCAAGTAACGTATTCAGTAAACTTGTTACTCCTGAAAGAACGCTACAGGGTTCTCATTTCTGGAGTGATGAAAAGATGACGCGCTATTATGTGAGCAATTCGAAGGGTAGCTTTGAAAAGGGAGACCTGACAGGAGGTGGTGGTGGTGCCGATACTTTGAGCAGCCAGCCTGATTCTGTCAAGAATAACTTCCGTCAGCCGGCTACACCAGTCAGAGCCACTACGATTCCTATCATGCACTAATTAAAAAGAAAAAGATATAATGAATGAACAGGTGGATATGAGTTTAGTCGTAGGCATTCTCATTACGATGGTCTTCTCAGCATTCTTCAGCGGAATGGAGATTGCCTTCGTCTCTTCCAACCGTATGTTGGCGGAGATGGATAAGGAGAAAAACGGCCTTACGCAACGACTGTTATCTTTGTTTTATAATCATCCGAATGGCTTTGTCAGTACCATGCTCGTGGGCAACAATATAGCCCTTGTAGTTTATGGTATCCTGATAGCCCGTCTTTTCGACAATACGATTTTCGCAGGTTTTGATGCAGCCTTTACGGTGCCTGCAGATACCATTCTGTCTACGCTGATAGTACTCTTTACAGGTGAGTTTCTGCCAAAGACGCTTTTCAAGTCTAATCCGAACCGCTTGCTTTCTATCTTCAGTCCGATAGCTTATCTGTGCTATGTGGTATTGTGGCCTATCAGCAAGTTCAGTACTTTTTTGAGTAAGTGCCTGCTGCGTCTGGTAGGTATGAAGATGGATACTGAGGGGGCGGATGAAGGCTTTTCTAAGGTAGACCTTGATTATCTTGTGCAGTCAAGTATCGATAACGCTACCAATGAAGATGAAATTAATGATGAGGTGAAGATATTCCAGAATGCCCTTGATTTCTCCGATACTAAAGTACGCGACTGTATGGTGCCCCGTACTGAGATTCAGGCTGTTGAAATGGATACTTCTCTCGAAGAACTGCAGCAGAAATTCATAGAGAGTGGTAATTCGAAAATCATTGTATATGAAGAGGATATAGACCATATTGCGGGATATATTCACAGTTCCGAACTGTTCCATCATCCTTCACGTTGGCAGGATCATATCCGTACACTTCCTTTTGTGCCGGAAACGATGCAGGCACAGAAACTGATGCAGACTTTTTTGCAGCAGAAGAAGTCTTTAGGTATCGTTGTAGATGAGTTTGGCGGTACCAGCGGTTTGGTGAGTCTGGAAGATATCGTGGAGGAAATCTTCGGTGATATAGAAGATGAGCACGATTCAGCCAAGTATGTGGCCAAGAAAACCGATGATGGTGACTATCTCCTTTCTGCACGACTGGAGATTGATAAGGTGAACGATATGTTTGGTCTTGAACTGCCGGAAAGTGATGAATATATGACTGTAGGTGGTTTAATTCTGCATGAATATCAGAGTTTTCCTAAACTCAATGAGGTGATCAAGTTTGATAACTTCGAGTTCAAGATTATCAAGTCAACATCCCGTAAAATAGAGCTTGTTAAACTCCACATCATCAAATAGCTGAGTTAGAAAAGGGAATTTTTTGCTTTTTTTGAGGTAATAGTCAAAAAAGATAGCAAAAAATTCCCTTTTCTCGTATTATTTTTGTATTTTTGCAGACAATTGGCTACTAGCATCAAAAGTGGTTCAATCTAAACTTAGGAAAAAATAAAAATAATAATAATAATTAAAACGTAATGGCAGCATTAGGAACAATTAGAAAAAGAGGCGTGATACTGGTTTGTATCATCAGTTTCGGCCTTTTCGCCTTTATTGCCGAGGAAGCTTTCCGCTCTTGCGATTCAGCAAAGAATAATGAGCGCCAGCAGATTGGTGAGGTTTTGGGCGAAAAAATCAGCGTGCAGGATTTCCAGAAGCTCGTTGATGAGTATTCAGAAGTTATTAAAATGCAACAGGGTCAGGAAAATCTTCCTGAAGAGCAGATGAATCAGGTGAAGGACATGGTATGGAATACCTACATCCAGAACCAGATTATCGCTAAGGAAGCTAGCAAGTTGGGTCTCACTGTGACCGACGAAGAGCTTCAGGACATCTTGAAGACAGGTACTAACCCTATGCTTCAGCAGACTCCTTTCGTTAATCAGCAGACTGGTCGTTTCGACGCATCTTCTCTCCAGAAGTTCTTGGCAGACTACAAGGCACAGAAGGCTAACCCATCTGCTAACGCACAGATGATGGATCAGTATACCAAGATTTACAACTACTGGTCATTCATCGAGAAGACTCTTCGTCAGCAGACTTTGGCTCAGAAGTATCAGGCTCTTCTCGCCGGTTGCTTCCTGTCAAACCCTGTAGAGGCAAAGATGGCTTTCAAGGAGGAGAATGAAGAGAGCCAGATTCAGTTGGCTGCTTTCCCTTACTCTGACATCCAGGATGATAAGGTGAAGATTTCTGAAAGCGATCTGAAGGCTAAGTATGATGAAATCAAGGCACGCTTCAAGCAGCCTGTTGAGAGCCGCGACATCAAGTTCGTTGATATCGAGGTTCAGGCTTCAAATGCTGACCGTGCTGCTCTTAACAAGGAATTTGCAGGTTATCACTCACAGTTGGCTGCTGCAGCAGATCCTACTGAGGTTGTTCGTAAGTCTGCTTCTACTGTAGCTTACCTCGGTATTCCTGTTTCAAAAGATGCTTTCCCACGTGATATCGCTGCTCAGCTCGATTCTATGGCTGTAGGTTCTACTTCTGCTGTAAAGGCTAATGCAGGTGACAATACATTGAACATCGTTAAGTTGGTATCTAAGCAGGAATTGCCAGATTCTGTACAGTATCGTGTTATTCAGGTTGCTGCAAACTCAGTAGCTGAAGCTAAGACTAAGGCAGATTCTATTCAGGGTGCTCTTGCCGGTGGTGCTGATTTCGAGGCTATTGCTAAGAAGTATGGTCAGACTGGTGACAAGGCTTGGATGACTACTAAGCAGTATGAGTATGCTCAGTCTATGGATAAGGACAATAAGACATTCATCAATACATTGAACACTGCAGCTGTTAATTCTTTGAACCAGCTTCAGTTGGGTCAGGGTTATGTAGTTCTTCAGGTCCTCGACCGCAAGGCAATGGTAAGCAAGTATACTGCTGCCGTTATCAAGAAGCCTATCGACTTCTCTCAGGGTACTTACCGTACAGCTTACAACAAGTTCTCTAGCTTCGTAAGTGCTAATCCTAAGTCAGAGGATCTCTTGAAGAATGCAGCTAAGGAAGGTTACAAGGTTCAGGACTTGAAGGATATTACAACTTCTGTTCACTATGTAGCAAACATCCATTCTACCCGTGAGGCTCTGAAGTGGATCTTCGATAGCAAGGAAGGCGAGATTTCTCCTCTCTATGAGTGTGGTGATAACAACCACCTGTTAGTTGTAGTTCTTGATAAGATTCATCGCATCGGTTATCGTGATTTGAACGATGCTGTTGTCAAGGAGACTGTTAAGGCTGAGGTTATCAAAGACAAGAAGGCTGAGATGATTGAGGCTAAGTTGAATGGTGTTAAGAACATCGCAGCTGCTAAGGCAAAGGGTGGTAAGGTTTCTTCTGTAAACCAGATTACTTTCGCTGCTCCTGTATTCATCGCAGCTACTGGTGCTAGCGAGCCTGCTCTCTCTGGTGCTGTTGCAGGTACTAAGAAGGGTGCTTTCTCTGCTCATGCTGTGAAGGGTAACGCTGGTGTTTATCTCTTCCAGGTTACTAACAAGACTAACCGTCCTGTTAAGTTCGATGACAAGACATACGAGCAGAAGTGCCGTCAGAAGGCTATGCAGTATGCAGGTAACTTCATGAATGAGCTTTATCTGAACGCTCATGTAGTTGATAACCGCTACTTGTTCTTCTAATTCAGACTAGTAAATTCATTCCAATAAATAAAAAAGGTGTATTGCCAATGAGCAATACACCTTTTTTATTTATTGGGATATCTTTTATTGTATCTATTATGATATCTTTTGGAGAAATATCTTCTTTATCTGTTATCTGCGGCTCCACCAATGTTTCTTTTTGGGAGCTTCCTGCTGTTCGCCGAACTTCTGTTTCAGTACTCTGCGATAACTGGTATGGTTGGTGATAATCTGATAAATCTCCCCCCAATCAGGCAAACCGCCGATACCTCGGTCGTCAATGAACCAGTCGGCTTTGAGCTTGCGGGAGAAGTGGTTATTGTTCTCCAGACTCTCTTCAGGATAATCCTTGTTTACAGCCCAGAATTCAACTCCTCTTTCTCTACACCATTCTACTGCCTCGTCCAGGAGTTTTCCTTCGCGTACGCTCCATAGAATAAGCTTGTGGTGGTCTCTAATCAACATCTTTAATGTTTCTGTGGCGAAAGGTAGCTCTGTACCAATCTTCGGGTACTCGTGGGTTACGATTGTACCATCAAAATCTACTGCAATTGTTGCCATATAGTCTTAATGTTTTTAAAATCTAAAAGAGTCTTCCTATCTGGATAGAAAGACTCTTTTCTTTGTTGTATGTATGTTCTTGATTACTTCTTGATACTGTTGTCGTTTGCATTGCCATAGTGGCTGTTGCTATAGTTGCCATAGCTGCCATACTGGCCGTAAGTTCCATATTTGCCATATTTACCATATGATCCATAAGAACCATAGTTGCCATATTTACCATATTTGCCGTACTTACCAACACCATAATAGAAGCTGTGCTTCTTCTTAGAGAGGTCGACACCATTGAGTACTAAGCACATGTTAGGCAATTTATTCTCGGCTTTCAAACCATTGATCATGCCGAAACTAGCCTTTGGAGTATAATCTGCGCGGCAGACGTATACACAGAGATTAGCCAGACGTCCAAGCTGCAAACTGTCGTTTACAAGACCTACAGGAGCCGTATCGAGGATAACATAGTCGTAATGTTCCTTCAACTGACTGATAATGTCGTCAAGGCTTGCTCTGGTTACTAACTCTCCTGGGTTAGGAGGAACAGGACCAGCCATAAGGAGGTCGAGTTTACTGTTGATACCCGAAGAGAGAATCTGTTTCTGAATGTCATCCCATGTATTATGGTCGTGTATAATCAGATTGGTGATACCATTATGGTGGTTGTCAATCTCGAAGAGCTCTGCCAGACGTGGCTTGCGGATATCCAGACCTACCATGATAACCTTCTTGCCCAGCAAGGCGAGCGAGATACCGATATTGGATGCCACGAATGTTTTACCTTCACCTGATGTAGAAGAGGTAAACATCATCACCTTCTCACCTTCTTTCAGCATAAACTGAATATTGGTACGCAGGCCACGGAAAATCTCCTCCATCAGGTTGTTTACATTCTGGTGAACCACAATGTCAGCCTTTCCTTCCTTCTTGGCAGCGTCGCTTGCCACAGGAATATCGGCAATGACAGGTATCTGAGTGAGTTTCATCACGTCTTCATGTCCCTCAATCTTGTACTTGAAGAATTCTCTCAGGAAGAGGATGCCGGCAGGGATTGCAATACCCAGTACCAGTGCTATCAGCATAATGATCGGATTCTTAGGACTAACCTTTCCTTCCAATGAAGGAGCATCGATAACCTTACCCTTGTCTGCCGTTGCTGCTAGCGAAATGGAGTTTTCCTCACGTTTCTGAAGAAGCATCAGGTAAAGACCAGATTTTACTTCCTGCTGGCGACCAATCTGTGTAAGAACTCGCTCTTGCTCTGGCGAGTTACCTATTTGGTTGGCATACATGGCAGCTTGTTTGGCAATGCTGTTACGCTGGATTTCCATACCTAGCTTAGCTTGTCTCATGGCACGTTTGATAGATGTTGTGAGTGCATCCAACTGTGCGGTCAGAGGAGTTATTGTAGGAGAAGTCTCGCTGGCTGCATGCAAGGCGTTGTTGCGATCCAGGGCTATTTTGTTGTACTGGTTGATGAGTTCTGTTGAACTTTCATCAGTCAAACCTACGTTGGATGGGATTGGCTGATATCTGTTGCCAGGTTCGTTCATGTATTTGCCAAGCTCATTCAGAAGTTCAACCTGTGTGTTAGCCTCCTGGAGTTTCTGGGCGTATGTGTCTGAGTTAGCGATGGCAGCTGTTGCGTTGAGCTTCATCTCTACAACATTGTTACGCTTCTTGTAGCTTTCGAGCTGGCCTTCTGTATTGCCCAGTTCGTTGTTGATCTTCTCCAGACGCTGGTTGATGAACTGTTCTGTGCGGAAAGAAATTTCATTCTTGTCCTCGTTGGCCTGGCGGTTATAAACATTTACCAGAGTTCTCAGATAGTCGATGCTGCGCTGAGGATCTTCATCTTTCATCACCAGTTCGGCTATGGTTGTAGTCTTTGAAGTCTGGCTGACAGTCAGTGCTTTTGTATAGCCCTTAGCCGCCATTTCTGGTGACACGATAATCACCTTCAGGCTCTCACCGTCTTTTAATGCGTATTTGCCGTTCTGAGTGAAGCGGAGGGTTCCTACACGTGTATTGATGCTTGCTGGCAAACCAGCTAAAGTCTTTTCAATCTTTACAGGATCCTTCTGATAGGAAAAGGCATCTACAGGTATGTAGTATGAACCTGTTACCTGATACTGGCTGCCAGTTTTCTCTATAAGAAGCTTGATAGGAGCATTCAGCTTCTTGAGATGAGCCAGGTCTAAGTCAACGCTGACCTCCTGCTCTTTGTAGACTAACTGATCCCTGAAGGTTCCTTTATGGTAATAGTTCACGTAGCATTTCATGTCTACTACAGCCTGGTTAGCCAAGTCTTGAGCCGAAAGAATTTCAATCTCATTGTCTATACCGTTTGAGTTTGAAATAAAACCGAGGTTTGCAGCATTTTGAATCATGCTGTTACCCATTCCTCTGTTCTTTCTCTGGTCATCATCCTTTATCAGTACCTTAGCGGTTGCCTGGTATTGCGGTCTTGCATGGCGTATGTAGAGATATCCCAATCCCAAACATACAATGAGTGATAGAACGAACCATTTCCAGTTGAGGATAAGAGTAGAATAAATCAGCTGGAAGTCAATAGATGACTTTTCTTCCTGCTCTTGATCACGTCCTAAATCAAAGTTCTTTGTTTCTTCCATTATTTTATATTCTATTGTGTTTACTCCTTTTTATATTCGTATAAGATAAATGATAGAATCTGTGCTATCTGCTTGCCGCAAGTTCTTTCAGGTACTGTCCGTAACCGTTTTTGAGCATTGGTTGGGCAAGTTTCAGCAACTGTTCCTTATCAATCCATCCTTGTTTGAATGCGATTTCTTCCAGACATGCCACTTTCAGACCTTGTCTCTTTTCGATGACTTCTATAAAGGTACTTGCTTCCGAAAGACTGTCGTGGGTGCCAGTGTCAAGCCAGGCAAAACCGCGCTGTAAGGTTCTTACCTTCAGTGTTTTTTCTGTCAGATAGTGCTGGTTTACTGTCGTTATCTCCAGTTCCCCTCTAGCGCTAGGCTTGATGTTCTTTGCCACATCCACCACGCTGTTAGGATAGAAATAGAGTCCTACAACAGCATAGTTGCTCTTAGGCTTTTCAGGTTTCTCTTCGATGCTCAGGCAGTTGCCGTTTTCATCAAACTCAGCCACACCATATCTCTCTGGGTCGTTGACATAATAGCCAAATACGCTTGCCACCCCTTCTTCTGCAGCTTTCACGCTATCCTTGAGTAAACCGGTAAAACCGGCTCCATAGAAAATGTTGTCACCCAAAACCAGACAGGCTGTATCATTACCGATAAACTTCTCGCCAATGATGAAGGCTTGAGCCAGACCATCGGGTGATGGCTGTTCTGCATATTCGAAGTGTACACCCAATTCGCTGCCGTCGCCTAACAGACGTTTGAAACCAGGCAAGTCGAATGGGGTAGATATAATCAAAATCTCCTTGATTCCAGCCAACATTAGCACGGAAACAGGGTAGTATATCATTGGCTTATCAAAAATTGGTATCAATTGCTTACTGATACCTTTGGTAATAGGGTAAAGTCTTGTACCCGAACCTCCCGCTAATACGATTCCTTTCATATCTTCTCTATTTCTAATATAATAAAGTTGGATAGTCTTATCTTAAAAACGCGGCAAAGTTACTAAAAAAAGTTGAATGAGTGAAATCATAAGCCATAAAAATGCATTTTTTGATAAAAAAAGCACCTTTTTATATAAAAAACGTCGCTTTGATTTGGGTATTTACTGATTTTATTGTATTTTTGCAGAACAATTTAAATAGATATAGAAAATAAAATAATAAAGGAATGGGAATTTTTGCTAAACTATTCGGTCGTAAGGACGACGATAAAAAGGTAGGTGGAATGGAAGATTACATGACCTTGGTCCGTGTATACTTTCAGGCTGCACTTGCTTCTCAGTTAGGTATCACCAATTTGGCCATGTTGCCAGACTTGCGTGTCTTCAAGACAAGTCTGCATGTTCCGACGGTCAACAACCGTCTGGGTATTGGTGAAAAGGCACAGGTGAAGAAAATGATGAAGAATATCTATGATACGGATGATGCCTTCTTCAAGGAAATAGATTCCAGTATCCGTAAGAACTGCCACAAACTGCAGGATGTCAATGTATATCTCATCCAGTTCCAAAACTTTACGCAGGATCTGATGATGCTGATGGGCAATCTGATGAAGTTTAAACTCCGTTTGCCTAGCTTCATGAAGAATTCGCTATATAAGATGACTGCTAAAACGGTAGAAGATATCTTTACCAAGAACGATTTCTCTGATGCCAGTGTGCTGAAAACCGTGCTTCAGTTGCGCCAGTTCAACAAGCGCTTGGCATTCAGCCAGCAATGGGTAACCGACTTTACCTTCCAGGTATTGATGCTTGCCAAAAAAGAGCCACGTCCATCAGATGAAGACGTAGAAAAGGCAAAGCAGAAGATGGGAAAGTAACAAATGTTGCGCCCAAAATGAAAAAAAATAGCAGAATATTTGTTTTATTCAAATAATTCTCTTAAATTTGTAGCCAAAAATAATAGTCATGAGTGCAAATGAGAAAACAATTAATACGTTTGCCACAAGAGTAAGGCAGATGATTCTTAAGTTTGACGAGGTCAAGCAGGAGAATGCTGAACTCTATGCGATGGTGGATGAGCGCGATGCCAAAATTAAGGCATTGGAGGAAAAGTTGGCTCAAGCGCAGAGTGATTACGACAGCTTGAAGATGGCAAAGATGATGACGATTTCTGACAATGATATGGAAGCTACTCAGAAGCGCATCGCCAAGCTCATCAGAGATGTCAATAAGTGTATCACACTATTGGGTGAAAAGTAAAAATCGGAACGATGGCAGAACAAGAACAAGATAAATTACTCATACGATTACACGTCTATGATACAGATCTTTCGGTAAGAATACCTAGGGAAGACGAGGAGTATTATCGTAAATCAGCTAAGCTGATAGATGATATTGTAAACTCATATACCAAGATTTTCAAAGGCAGAAAGAGCGATAAGGAAATCCTGTATATGGCGCTCATTGATGTGGCATTGAGATATGAGAAGGAATCGGATCGGAATGATACGAAACCTTATGATGATATTCTTGAGAAGCTTACCTCCGAGATTGAAGACGCTTTGAAATAAGAATATTAATAAACATATATATAATATAATGATAGTAACTATTATAGCAGCCTTGGTGGCGCTTGTTATCGGCGGTGCTGCTGGGTATTTCATTTTCCGTTATGTCATTAAGGGAAAATATAATGAAATGATAGAAGCTGCCAACAAAGAGGCAGAAGTAGTAAAAGAGAAGAAGCTTTTGGAAGTGAAGGAGAAATTCCTCAACAAGAAGGCGGAACTCGAAAAAGAAGTGCAGCAGCGTAATTCTCGCATCCAGCAGAATGAGAATAAGTTGAAGCAGCGCGAGATTTCTCTCAATCAGCGTCAGGAAGACCTCGGTCGACGCAAGATGGAGATTGATCAGTATCAGCAGCGTGTTGACAACGAGAAGAAACTCTTGTCTGTCAAGCAGCAGGATCTCGAAAAAATGCAGAAGCAGGAGCAGGCTAAACTGGAAGAACTTTCTGGTCTGAGTGCTGAAGAGGCTAAGCAGAGATTGATTGAGAGTCTGAAAGATCAGGCTAAACTCGATGCTGCAAGCTATGTGAATGAGATTATGGATGATGCCAAACTCAATGCTAACCAGCAGGCTAAGAAGATTGTGATTCAGACAATCCAGCGTGTTGCTACTGAAACAGCCATTGAGAACTCTGTCAGCGTTTTCCATATTGATAATGATGAGGTGAAGGGACGTATTATCGGTCGTGAAGGTCGCAATATCCGTGCTCTGGAAGCAGCAACTGGTGTAGAAATCGTTGTGGATGATACTCCTGAGGCAATCGTTATCTCAGCCTTCGACCCTGTTCGTCGTGAGGTTTGCCGTCTGGCTCTCCATCAGTTGGTTGCTGACGGCCGTATCCACCCAGCCCGTATTGAGGAGGTGGTAGCCAAGGTGAAGAAGCAGTTGGATAATGAAATCATCGAGACTGGTAAGCGTACAGCTATCGACCTCGGTATCCATGGTCTGCACCCAGAGTTGATTCGTATCATCGGTAAGATGAAGTACCGTTCTTCTTATGGTCAGAACCTCTTGCAGCATGCCCGTGAAACCGCTAACCTCTGTGCGGTTATGGCTTCTGAATTGGGATTGAATCCAAAGAAGGCTAAGCGTGCCGGTCTTTTGCACGATATTGGTAAGGTGCCTGATGAGGAGAGTGAATTGCCACACGCATTGTATGGTGCCAAGATTGCAGAGAAGTATAAGGAAAAACCTGATATCTGCAATGCCATCGGTGCTCACCATGATGAGATGGAGATGAACACATTATTGGCTCCTATCGTACAGGTTTGTGATGCTATCTCTGGTGCTCGTCCTGGTGCCCGTCGTGAGATTGTAGAGGCTTATATCAAGCGTTTGAACGATCTTGAAGCTATCGCCATGAGTTATCCTGGCGTAACCAAGACTTACGCTATCCAGGCAGGTCGTGAACTCCGTGTCATCGTGGGTGCGGATAAGATGAACGATGAAGAGAGCATCAAGCTTTCTGATGAAATCGCAACCAAGATTCAGAATGAGATGACTTATCCTGGTCAGGTTAAGATTACTGTAATTCGTGAGACTCGTAGTGTAGCTTACGCTAAGTAAGATAGAATTATATTTGAAGTTTAAATTGTCGTTTCTCTTCTGCAAGGTAGAGAGATGTATCTTGATAAAGCCGTACTCTGGAAAAAGGGTGCGGCTTTTCTTTTCCCTTTTCAGAATATGATGAAAGCAGAACAGAAAGTATTAAAGCGATTCAATAAAGGATGTGTTGACTATCATCTTTTGGAGGATGGTGACCATATTCTTATAGCCTTGAGCGGCGGAAAGGATTCTCTGGAACTGGTGCGCCTCTTGGCTCAGCGTGCCCGTATCTATAAACCTCATATCGAAGTGGAGGCGGCTCATATCATCATGGATAACATTCCTTACGTAACCGACCGCTCTTATCTGCAGGATTTCTGTGCAGAGAATGGCATCAAGCTCCATATCCTTCATAGTTCGTTCGATGAATCGACCGATCCCCGTAAGACCCGTTGCTTCCTTTGTGCCTGGAACCGCCGCAAGACGCTCTTCGAGTTTGCGGTAAATAATGGTTTTAACAAGATAGCCTTGGGCCATCATATGGATGATATCCTCGTTACCCTGCTGATGAATATCACCTTCGAGGGTTCTCATTCCACCATGCAGCCCAGTCTTCCCTTGAAACATTATCCGCTTACCATTATCCGTCCGCTTTGCCTGGTGCATGAGGCGGATATCCGGCATGTAGCAGAAGAATTGCATTTCACTAGGCAGAAAGTGCTGTGTCCTTACGAAGAGACTACCCGACGTGCCGATATGCAAGCCGTCTTCCAGCATTTGGAGCAGTTGAACCCTGAAGCCCGCTATAGTCTTTGGCGTTCCGTCTTTGGGGAATAAAATATAGTAGAAAAAGCAATAAAAAATGAAAGTAGTTGCATGTGCTCATGCAGCTACTTTCGTTGGACAATGCAATAGGCTTCATTTGCCATTGAAGCCTATTGCATTTTTTTATGCATACGAGTGCATACCTGGCAAGAAATAGTTTACGCCAAAATAGGTCATCAGTACGCTGAGGAAGGCGAGAAGCATATAGATATGTATATGCAGCGGCTTATGCATCCATCTGATGTCGTTATGAAGAGGAGCTGCATAGATGAGCATGGTGATGAGAGCCCATGTTTCCTTGGCATCCCAACTCCAATATTTACCCCAACTGACATTTGCCCAGATGGCACCGATGAAGATGCCTACAGCTATCAGGGCAACGGCAGGGTAGAGTAGAAACTGAGAGAGGGCTGCAAGCTTTGACTCCGATGCTGTGTCCTGTCTGATATGGGCGATGATACCCTGGATGCCTATTAATGCCATCAGACCGAAGAGGGCATAAGAGAACATGATAACCATGACATGTACCGACAGCAACGGTGACTGTAATACCGGCATCAACTGGGTGAGCTGTGGATTACTGTCTGTAATCATGGCTACCAATAATGCGAATGCTGCCAATAAAGGTCCGTACTGCAGGATGATGCTGAATCGTCTTCTCATAGATAAGGTAATCAACAATACCGACCATGACAGGAACTGCATCGTCTCATAACCATTGGATAGAGGAAGATGTCCGGAAATATACCATCTCAATCCGATAACAACGGTAGTTTGCAGAAGCATGATTCCTGCCAGGGATGTACTGATCGTCAGCAGAATCTTCCGCTTTCTGTCATTGAGCCTGAGGGTAGAAGCGATGACTGCAAGGAGTGCCACGGTAAGATAGAGCATGATAGGCCAGCGCTGGGTGTTGATGATATTGTATGCCAGTTCTGCATAGATGGCTGTCTGCGAAGGTATCACCTTTTTTCCGCGGATGTGCTGGTAGTCGTATATCTTGCTTATCAGAGTAGCTGCCCGCCCCTCATTGTTCATGATGATACTTTCGGCAAGATAATCCATGGATTTTCTGACGAAGTACCACTCCTTAGGCGGCAGGTAGCCATGGATGTTCTTTTCGCCCGGTGCCAGCCAGGTAATGTTGCCCTTCTTGTCGGTATAAGGATACATTCTAAGCAACTCGCCATTATAAAGCATTCTGATGATGTTGAATTTCTCGTCAGCATCCCGGAGACTCTTCTGCAGTTCCTTGTTGCCGCTGCGGTAAGCCTCTTTCAGCGGCTTGTCAAGCTTGTACTCGTTGTATTGATTCCAAAAATCTGAAAAACTAGCCCACTTGCCTGTTATTCCCAGTACCTGCTGTGCTTCCTTGCTTTTCACTTCTATCATCCTGGCATTTTCCCAGTTGGCTACATCAAATACCCAGCCGCAGAAAATCTGGTTGGCTGTCATCCCGTTCCAAGAAGGTTTACCACTGAGTTTGGTGACGAATGTGGTGGCTACGGTATTGATTGGGCAGATGCGACTGTTGTAGAGTACGCAGATCTTTCCAAAGTCATCAGCTATCTTATTGTCAACTTTTCTCAGTTCCTGTGCCTGTAGGGGCGCCATAAATGTCGGCATAGCCAGCAATACAGCAAGAAGAAGTGCTTTGGCTGCCTGCTGATCTACGGCAAGATGATAGAATTTGCGCATGCGGGTCCGCTTGCTGATAAGTGTGTTGAGCAGGGCTATGAATAGAATGAAGTAGCCTATGTAGGTAATGGCTATCCCGTAAGGATCATAATATACCCCCAGGTGAGTGCCCTTCATGTCTTCATCATAGCCAGCCTGGGTGAATCTGTAGCCTTGATACTGTCCGATATTGTTCATTGAGATATTCAAGGGCTCGTTGTCGGCTGTGATTTCCGAAACATAATCCATCGGTGCATCGGTACCCGGATAGTTGATGACCTTGAAGTCCTTTAACTTCAGGGTGAAGCCAAGCTGTTCGGTGGTCTTGTCTTTCAGCACCAATTCCTTGATTGGTACTCCCTGGCGCAGATAAATATCGCCGCTCTTGGAGGTAAGCCAGGAGGTAAGTGCCCCCAGCAGGATGAGAAGGAATGCCATGTGGACCATCCATACAGAGATGCGACGGAACAGGCGATGCTTCAGCATATAGATGAAGCTGACCACAGCCAGGATACCCCATGCTATGACAAACCACAGCGAACTGTATATATGGGTCTGTGCAAATGCTGTTCCCTTGGAATTCTCAACAAAGGTAGCTGCCATCATCACAATGATGATGATGGTGGCTAAACTGATAATAAAACTCTTAAGTTTGTTCATTTAAATTGAATCTACAAATTTAATAACTTGTTGGCGCTGTTCTTTGCTCAGCTTTCGGAAGTTTTCTACTGCCCAGTGCACATCGCTCTTGCCTCCTTCTCAGCAATAATCATGCCACATGCTTCTTCTCCCAGATGGGGTAGAAAGCATGTGGCTTTTTATGATAGAAGTTTAAATGGATTCACAGAAGAAGATGATGGCAGCTCGCTGATTTGAAGTGAGGTTGCGGAACTTCTCGATAGCGAAACGGGCATCACTCTTGGCATTGCCATGCCACATGATAGCCTCCAGCGTGTTGCGGGCACGGCAGTCGTGCAAGCGATCTTCGGCTCCGGTACAGAGTTTAGACAATCCGCGGCCCCAGAGTGGAGTGGTGCGGCACCAGCCAGTACGGATGTCGTTCTCCATGAAGAGACGGTGCTGTACAAAGTCGGTGTATGGCCAGATCTTCTGGTTGGCATAGCGAGGCATATCGCTGTTAGTCAGATACTTGTTTGGATCCTGGATATTGTCATCGCCTGTTGTCCATGATGGACGGTGGCAGGATGCACAACCAATCTCAGAGAAGAGTTTCTTGCCCTGCTCGTATTTTTCGGTACCCACATTGCGGGCTGCAGGAACAGCCAGACCACGATGCCATACCATGAAGTTCTTATACTGCTCGCCGGTCATCTCTACATCGAGGTCTTTTGCCATCAAGTAGTTGTAGATGTTCTGCTTTACATCGTCGGTGTGCCAGTCGGCATGCTTCTTCTCAGGGTCAATCTTGTTGATATACTCAGGGAAACCCTTCTGTACATCAGCATCGTTCATGGCAGTGGTTGCATAAATCTTGCCATCAAGACTCAGGTAATGGTAGCGACGGTCTGGACGGGTAACGTTGGTGATGTTCCAGATGGCGTTGGCACCGGCAGCATCAAGCAACGGACCACGGCTCAAAGCGTATGTATAGCGGCGAACATACTTGGTTCCGTCTCCCTGCAAAGAGTTGGAATAGTAGCTGTTCCACTTGTTCTCAGCCTGGTTCCACATCGCTGGGTTCAAAGCATCAGTCTTTCCCACGGAATTGAAATACTTGCTCTCAGATTCCCACTGCTTGGTGATTTCCTCATCAGGGATGGCATCAGTAAGACCTGTGCCATAGATACCGATTGTAGATTCGAGACGTATTCCGATTTCGTCTGCTACCTGATCGTTTGGAATCACTACTTCCTTGCCGTTTCTCATCACGGTAACTGGTGAGTAATAGGCATCTGCAGGGATGGTTACCTCAGGATAAATCAGGTCGTAAGTCTCGCCATCAGCAAACTTGTTGCCCCATTCGTCTGTATAGTGCTTCCACTCGATATTGATTTTCTTTTCATCAATCTGTGGCTTGAATGGCTCAACAGCACCTGTCTGTGGCATACCTGCTACAGAGTAGATGTAGGCGTTGGTCTTCTTGTCGTAGATAACCAGCAGGTATCCGTTACCCATATCAGAGTATCTGTAACGCTCCTGACGCTTGCCATGGCCGTATGCTGGATGGCAATAGAGGCATCCCTGACGTACATAGAGAGGACCAAGACCAGCGAATGCTCCATCGGTATTGGTATTGAAGTCGCGCTCAAAGAGTGCTTCACCAATCTGGAAGGCTGCTCCGAAACCTTGCTGCTCTACGGCAGGAGTAGGCTGCTTGTAGGCATTGGCACCCTGGAGTGTCGTTGTACCGAGCACACCACCAGCATAATACTCTTCTGACTTTTCTGAAGTACTGCCGCCTCCACCGAGATCAATCACATCATCTACTGTTGATTTGCTGTCGCTACAGCTCATCATAGCCAGAGCGGCGCAAAACAATGGAATTAATTGTCTTTTTTTCATAATGTTGTAAGTTTATTTTATATGATTCATGTATTCTGCTACGTTTCTTCTTGTTTCTGTTTTATTACGCAAAAGGTTGGTAGTCTTTTTTCAAAGGCTACCAACAATTTATCTATATAATATCTTTCTTAGAAACAGGAATTACTTCTTCCAGGTAATCTTCTTCAAAGAGTTGAGGAGCTTCAAGTCATTGTCAGCAAGAGCACGGTAAGTTGGGATTACGGTGTTCTTGACGAATGCTTCGTTCACCTTCTTGAACTCAGCCTCGAGTTTAGCGTTACCTGAGAATTTCTCGATCTCAGCATCGAGTGCATCGAGTGCAGCTTCAAGCTCATCAAGTGCAGCCATTGCATCCTTTGCACTCTGGTCTGTGTAGTAGAGTACGAATGGCTTCTTCATGTTGCTGATTTTGTTGAGGGCTGCATCCAACTTGGTCTGTGCATTCTGTGCTGCTGCCTTCATGTCAGCATCGCTTACCTTGAGGCAAACACCCAGAAGTGATGTTCCTGTTGGCTGGTCAACTACATTCCAACCGCCATAGAGTGCATGCTTGCAAGACATGATGTTATCATAGAAGTCAACGATAGAGTTGTGAGCAAATGGAGACTCGATATAGTTGACGTCCTCACCAGTAGCAGGAGCACCGATCTTAGAGTCACGTACCTCACCGATGATTTCGTTGGCACCTGCAATGATTTCACGGGTTGCCAAGGTGATAGATGAGTACTTGGAACCTGGCTCACCTGCAGTCATGAAATCCTCACCATAGTTCTTTGATTCAAACTCTGCATCATCAAGAATCTTCTGCTCTGCATCTGACAAATCTCCACCCCATGCGTTGACCAACTTCAAAGAGCTGAGATACAAATCCTGTGCTGCGCTCTGTGCGAAGTAAACTTCGTTGGCTGTCATATCCTTGATCTTGCGAGCCTCACCATCACGGAAAATCAGATACTCCACAGCATGGAAACCTGTCAGGTTCTGACCGTTAGCAATCGCATCATCAATCAAGGCTGCATCATCCTCATCGGTTGCTGGATTGTATTTCTTCATGTATTTATCAAACTGTACGCGGTCGAATGGCCATGTGTCGGTGTGTGGGTCGAGTCCGAAGTCTGTAGCTGGACCGAAGAGGAATGCCTCAGACCACTCCCAGTCCTGACGAGCCTCTTTCCAGTTGGCACAAGCTTCTGATACCATTGCATCAGTACCATTCAAGTCAGGATTTACGCTTGATGGAGTCTCTGGCTCATCATTGTCATCACTGCAGCTTGCAAAACCTAATGATAATGTCAAGGCAGCTGCAAAAAGCATTGAATACTTAAAAATCTTTTTCATTGTTTTTTTTGTTTTATTCTTGTTTTTGACTTTATAATAGAACTTACTTCTTAACCTGTTTTTTCAACTCCTGGAGTTCCTTGGTGAGCTGGTTGATACGTTCCATCTGGAATTTATCTATCTCCTGGGTCTTCTTGAACTTCTTGTTGATCCAAGTTGTAGTATCGAAGAGACCGAAGAAAGTGACGCCCAGGTTGAGGCTAGGCTCATTGTTGTAAGCGCTCTCCAGGAATCGGTGGCTATACTCAGCCTTAATGGTGATAGGCTTGATAGGAGAATAGTTGATACCGGCACCCATTCTCTTCACGTGGTCGTACTCGTAAGCTACCTTCTTGTTGCCACTGGCGTATGTGTTGTAATCCTCGTAGCGGCCGAAGACATAGAACTTCTGCTTGTTTCGGAGACTTTCTATCTGGGAAAAAACATTATAACCGGCTTCGATACCTACAGAATAAGCACTGCTGGCAATAGGAGAGTGCTTCGAAGGAGAGCCATCCTGCGCATTGTGCTTAGGGAAGGTATTCATGAAGGCTGTCATCTTGGTAGCATCGTCCAGATGCGCATAGGTAGCATTACCACGTACTATCCAGTTCCAGCGGTTCAACTCGAAACCAAAGCTGCCGATAGACAAGGCGCCATGTACATCTTTGTATGATGCGCTTGCTTTCTTTTCTGTATTCTTGAAAGTATAGCCATAGTAGCCGCTCAAACTGAGTCGCAAACCTGGTATAGAATAGTTGTCAATGCGGGCTGCACCGGCATATACATTACCAATCTTGTATTCATAAGGACTTGTTGCTCCATAATGAACGAAACAGTTGTGCCCGAAACGCTCTGCATCGAGACCCGATGTGAAGATGGCCTCATAGCGCCAATCCTTCAACTTACCCCACAGGGAAACACCCACCTGGTGCCAGGTGTTAGGAAGCATTTTGGCTTCACCCTCTGAACGATAGACAGAGAAGAAATTGTTTGGCATGTGATAGGCATTGATTTCGCCCACAGGAATGATGATTTCACCAGCCTTGATATTGAACTTGCCACCCCAGAAAGCTTTGTTGAGCCAGAACTGCTCAAGGGCAACCTCGCCGCCACGCTCTGTCTCAGCCTCATATTCGCCACTTTCATCAGCATCGATTTCTACAGCATTTTCTGTTCCACCATGCTCGAACTCTATTTCCATTCCCATGGTCCAACCCTGTCCGAAATCATAGCCCAGATTGAGGGTTACGTGTGGCAAGTCGAAACGTCCATGGCTGTCATCGTCCTTATAGGTGGCAGGGTCTCTGTAACGGTTGAAATGCTGGCTATAGAAGTTGCGGCTCATCACGGCCTCTCCATAACCACCGATGGTAAATCGGGGTTTTGCTGCAGTACTGTCTGCGCAACACTGTTGTGCATTTGCCGTTGCCAAACCGGCAACTAGGGCAGCGGACATCAATCCAATTCTTAAACTGTTCATTTTTATCTGTTTTGAAATGTTATCTGTTTATTATCCTAAAAATAAAAAGAAAAGAGCGCAGATATCTGCTTGCTTTCTCGACACTTTAGAGACCTAGTATCTCCTTAAAAGCCCTATAGACTTAATAAGGAATTACGCAGCTCTGCCGCTCGGGAGTGGCAATCATCACCGCGCTCTTTCTCGATTTCGGGTGCAAAGGTACGGTGTTTTAAAATATCTTGCAATACCTAAAAATCGGTAAACTGCCGCATCCCCATTTCTAGGTATTGCGAGTTTCGAAACTTTTTTGTATATTTGCAACCGAAATAGAAACATTATGAATGTTCTTGATACAAGGATGTTTTCATTTAAGGAGAAAGAAAGATGAAAAATCAGAAGATGTATGAAGCTGATGACAAGATGATCAGCATCATTAGAGACAATTATAACATTTTACAGAGCCTCGGCAGCTTCGGCATCAACCTGGGCTTTGGTGATAAAACTGTGCGCGAAGTTTGCGACGAGCAGAAGGTGGATACTTATACATTTCTGGCTGTGGTAAACTTTACAATTAATGGTTACAAGGAGTATGACAATGCCGACCGCTTGTCGTTGCCAACTTTGTTGCATTATCTCAAGGCATCCCACGTTTATTATATTGATTTCCAGTTGCCTTTCATCCGTAAGGAACTCGTTGAGGCTTTGGATGAAACGGATAATCTTGCCCGTCTTATCCTCAAACTTTATGATGATTATGCCCATAGCATTACCAATCACATGCGGTATGAGGAAAAGATGGTATTCCCTTATGTTCAGGCACTTATAGACGGTAATGCTAATGCAAACTTTGATATAGAAACCTTCTCGAAGCATCATGCTCAGGTAGATATGAAGCTGAAGGAACTCAAGAGCATCATCATCAAGTATCTGCCTTCAGATGGTTTGCATAACAATCAGTTGAGTGCTACCCTTTATGATATATATAATAATGAGGAATGGCTGAGGCATCATTCTGAGGTTGAGGAAGAAATCTTTATTCCTGCTGTAAGAAATGCGGAACGTAAGCTGAAGCAGAATGATGTGAGTGCCAAGATTTCGAGCATGATAAATCAGACTCCGATGAGTGACGAGCAGTTGAGCGACCGAGAGAAAGATGTGATTGTGGCTTTGGTTCAGGGAATGACCAACAAGGAGATTGCTGACCACCTGTTTATCTCTATCAATACGGTCATTACGCATCGCAGAAACATCGCCCGAAAGCTTCAGATTCACTCTCCTGCAGGTCTTACAATTTATGCCATCGTGAACAATTTGGTTGATATTTCTTCTGTAAAGCTGTAGTTTATCTGTGGAATATCAGTTTAAATAATGTTATTTTTTATAAAATGATAGCGCCTTTCTCCTAGTCTGGAGGAAGGCGCTATCATTATATTTAGGTATGTGATAATTCAGCATCACTATTTATGGTGAAGGCTAAATCATATTGATGTCAACAAAACCATGCATCACAGCATAAATGGTGAGTGAAGACACACTTTTTAATCCCAGTTTTTCCTGTATTTTCTTGCGATGGGTAATCACGGTAGTCAGTCCGATACAGAGTTGGTCGGCTATCTCTTTGTTGATTTTCCCTTGTGCTACCAGCGATAATACTTCTATTTCTCTATCCGACAGAACTTTTTCCTGAGTAACCGGGGGCATGGCAGGGATATGCTCGCCATGGGGATGACCGGAATGCTGCAGGTTGAGAAGCTCTTTTATCAGGTATCCCTCTGGTACATTGACGCAGAGACAATGAAATTCGGCAAGTTGCGAATTGGGATCGTTGCTGGGTGTCAGAACGATGACGTGGCGGTTTCTGTTGCCCTGTGTGAAGAAGTAACGGTGCTCCAACACAATGTGCATAGATACAAAGCTATGAACAAAATGGTCAGGATTGTTTGCCTCATACTGACGGAACGAACCGAAGGTCGAGATTTTCATCATAGGCATCACCGACTCAAGCAGTTGTCTGAGTCCCATTGCGGCAAGCGTATTGCTCTCTACTATTGCCATCTCCGGCATCTGTTTGCCAGCCATGGCTTTCATCATTTCTTCATTCATCTCTGTTTATTTTACTTCTGCTACTGAAAGTTGGGTTATACTTATATCTTGTTTTTATAAGAATGGAGTGAGTACCTTTGCTGCAAACCAGCCTTTGAATCTCTGCCAGCCCGTACGCCACTCCCGCCAGTTCTTCTCATTGAGTAAGAAACTGTCTTTCTTTTCCCCATCAAAGAGCTGTACCAGTTGTTGGGTGGTACAAGAATCTACAATCACAGCATTCTCCTCATAGTCCCAGCGTAGGCTTCGGGCATTGAGATTGGCACTGCCCACGGTACAGAACTTGCCGTCTACCATGATAATCTTGGTATGGTGGAAACCCGGTGTATACATCCATACATTGCATCCTGCCTTCATCAGTTTGTGGGCATTATAGAAGCCGCAGTCTGGAGTCAGTGGAATATCGCTCTTGGTAGATAGCATGATTTCTACTTTCACTCCTCTTTTCACAGCATTCTTCAATGCTTTTTTGAGCTTATGACTCAAGGTGAAGTAGGGGCTGATGATTTTGATACTGTCCTGTGCATCATTGATGGCATTCACATAGAAATATCGGATGATATCCTTTGTTACATGAGGCTCGCGGTTGATGATGCCTACCATCTTTTTGTAGGCAGTTGCTGTTGTATCTGGCTTGAGATTCTCTACCAGATAATCCTTCTTCTTGTATCTCCAGAACTCAGTGCCGTGCACATTCTGTCCGCTCACCTTGTTCCACATCTTGAGGAATATCTTCTGCAGGGTATTCACTTCACTTCCGTCGATGCGGCAGTGCATATCGTGCCATTCGCCTACTACCTTAGTACCTTTTATATAATAGTCGGCAACGTTCATACCGCCTGTGTAGGCAATCTGTCCGTCAATGACTACGATTTTGCGGTGATCACGGTTGAATACAGCATTGATCCATGGAAATTTCATGGGCTTGTATTCATAGATTTCTATGCCTTTTGCCCGTATTTCTTTAAGATGTTTCTTTCGCAGAGGCTTGTTGTTGCTGGCATTTCCGAATCCGTCATATAGGGCTCTCACCTTTACACCCTCCTTAACCTTCTGTGCAAGAATATCAAAGAGGAGGGAGGCGATGCTGTCGTTGCGAAAGTTGAAGTATTCCAAGTGTACACTATGTTTAGCCTGTCGGATTGCCTGGAACATATCATCAAACTTTTCCTGACCGTTCATCAGAAGGGTCACGGAATTATCGTGAGAAAAACTCACACCTTTCCCACGAAGCTGATTAACGATCAATGAATCGCTAGTCTGTGCGCTGCACAGCGAACTGGCAAGCATCAGTGTTATCGTCGTTATTATCTCTCTGAGTCTCATGTCAACTCCTAATAATCTATTTGCTATAAATTATTAATTATAAATTATTAATTAAAATCACACCATACATGCATAGTGGTCTACGATTCCTTTCAGATGATTATCCTTGTCTACAACCAGTACCGTATGCACCTTATATTGGTGCATGATGCGCTGAATCTCCGAAATCTTGGTCTTCGGAGTCACCATCTTCGGAGTGGTAGTCATGATGTCGCTTACTGTCTTGTTGAAGAACTCAGCCTGCCATTTCTCCATGGCACGGCGGATATCGCCATCGGTAATCAGACCGATCACGCGGTTGTCTTCATCCAATGAGATACCCAATCCCAGTTTGCCCTTGCTTACGTGGATAATAGCCTCGCCCAGGTGCATTTCCTTAGGAATGATAGGCATGTCATCGCTGCGCATCACATCTTCTGCTGTGGTCAGCAGTCGTTTGCCTAATTCTCCGCCTGGATGGAACTGTGCAAAATCACGAGGCTTGAAGTGGCGTACCTGCATCAGGGAGATAGCCAGTGCATCGCCCATAGCCAAGGCTGCAGTTGTACTGCTGGTAGGGGCGAGGTTCAGCGGACATGCCTCCTTCTTTACCTTCACGGTGATATGATGGTTAGAGTATTTTGCCAACAGGGAATTTGGATTTCCTGTGATGGAGATGATAGGTACATTCATGTGAAGTACCATCGGGATGAAACGGAGCAGTTCATCAGTCTGACCGCTGTTGCTCAGTGCCAGAACCACATCCTTGTCGGTCATCACACCTAAGTCGCCGTGATACACATCCAGTGGATTGATGTAGAAAGCTGGTGTGCCTGTAGAGGCAAGTGTAGCGGCAATCTTGGCACCTACGTGTCCACTCTTGCCCACACCCGTAACGATAATCTTGCCTTGGCAATGATACATCATGTCGACAGCTTTCTCAAAGTTGTCGTCCAGATAAGGTATCTGGTCAAGGATGGCTTGCGCCTCGTCTCTAAGAGCCTGTTCGCCATAACCGCGAACAATCTTATCATCTATATTGTTATTTTTATCGGTCATTTCTAAATCATTTGAATTGGCTTTCCCTTCGGACGCCGAACGTTGTTTCTTCGTTCTTCACTTACAGGAGTTCTTCTATAAGTGATTCCAACTTGTTTAATTCCAGCATATTGGCAGCATCGCTCTTGCCCTGGTCTGGGTCTGGATGTACTTCAAAGAAGTAGCCGGTAGCTCCGAAAGCTTTAGCCGCCTTTGCCATTGCTGGAACGAACTTACGGTCGCCTACCGTCTTGCCGTCACCTGCACTCGGTCGCTGAACGCTATGGGTACAGTCCATAATGACATTTTGCACAATCTCCTTCATGTCAGGGATGTTTCTGAAATCTACCACGAGATTGTTATAGCCGAAACAGTTGCCGCGTTCTGTGAGCCAAACTTCCTTGGCACCGCTCTCCAAAGCTTTTTCTACAGGATATTTCATATCTCTACCGCTCAGGAACTGTGCCTTCTTGATGTTGACAGTTTTACCAGTCTTGGCTGCAGAAACCAGAAGGTCGGTCTGTCGGCAGAGGAAGGCTGGAATCTGGAGAATATCACAAACTTCGCCTGCTGCTGAAGCCTGATAACTCTCATGAATATCTGTTGTAACCTGAAGGTTGTACTTCTCCCTGATATCTCCCAGCATCTGGAGTCCTTTCTCCAGTCCTGGACCACGGAAAGAGTGGATGCTGGTGCGGTTGGCTTTGTCGAATGAAGCCTTGAATATGATTTGGGTTCCTAACTTTTCGTTGATGCGGACGAGTTCCTGAGCTACTGTTTCCAATAGTTCCATTGACTCGATGACGCAAGGACCTGCTATGAATGTTGCCATATTTTTTATAGTTTATAGTTTATAGTTTATAGTTAATAGGAAGTAAACCTGATATTAACTGTAAACTATAACCTGTTAATTATTAACTTGTTTGATTGTAATTTCACGCTGTGGGAATGGAATCTCTATGTTGTGATCGTTGAGCGTATCGTAGATGCACTCCATGATGGTGGCATCATCGATGGCTTGGGTAAGCACGTTGACCCATACAACAATCTTGAGGGTGATGCAGCTGTCATCGAAACTCTTCAGTAACACCTTCACCCCTTTGTCCTGATAGATACAGTCCAGTTTCATGAGGGCATCAATCAGAATCTGTTTCACTTCCTTCACATTACTGCCATAAGCAATACCTACCTCCAGAATATCCAGCTCATAACCATGATTCTTGGTCATGTTCTTGTAGTTCTTCGAGAAGAGTTGCGAGTTCTGGAAGGCTATGACCGAACCGTCGGTAGCCTCCAGCATCGTAGAGGTATAACTGATACTGCTCACCTTACCACGGGTGCCGTCACAGATGATATAATCACCCACCTTCACACGGCCCATCATCAGAGAGATGCCGTAGTAGATGTTCTCGAGAATATCCTTTGATGCAAAACCCAGACCGGTTGATAAGCCGGCAAAGATAGCAAGCAGCCATGATTTTCCTACCTGGAACACGTTCAGGGCTATCATCAGCCAGATACTCCAGATAATCACCTGCATCACGTTCTTGAACATCACAATCTTTGAAGCAGCCGACCTCGGGTCTGCCTTCTCGAAGTGATGACGCATGAAATCTACAGAAGTAATGTTGATGTAGTTGAACAGGAAGTACAGACAAGCTACCACTGAAATACTGAAAAGCGATGCAGTGAAGTTGCTGGTCTTGATGTAATCCTTGTTGAATATCTCCCATGTCGTATCACTCATGTTGAATACATCTGCTGCCCAATAGATAGAGATGATGAACGAGAGTACGCCTGAAATAGGGAGCAATACCTTATAGATAAAGCGATACAGCCATTTGTCGGTAATCGCCTTGTCTGCCAGTTTTTTACGCTTGGCATATACGCTGAGCCATCCTTCGCAGCAGGTGATGGTAAGCACGCAGGTAAGCTGCATGGTCCACCAGATGATAAGCTGGACGGCAAGCAGTGTGAAACCTGTCCAAGCAAAAATGGTACTTACTCCGAATACGGCAAGCGATATGAATGCGTATGTCTTGTCGGTACGCAATACCTGGTTGTGCTTTCTGCCTATCACATTCCACTGCCAGAGAGCGCAGAGCAGAAGGACTGGTGGAAAGATGAGGTTTACCAGGTCGTTTGGTATCAGGATGATACGGAACACGATAACGATGAAACCTACCAGCATCAATGGCGAATAGATACGGAAGGTATTCTTGATCTTATCGTTGTCTACGCGTAGCAAGATAGATACCAAGATGACGCCAACCAACCAGGAATATTCTACCAGCAGCTGGCTTGCCATAATCACGAAGTTCTGGGTAACCGCCATTCTTACGATACCGAGAATAACTGCGAAGGTTACTACTGTCATAGCCATGATAAGGCATGGTCGTTTTGCCATAAAACTTTCCTTTCTGCTCTCGAACATACCATGCTTCATGAGTTGGGTAATTACGATGCGGATGGTAAAGAGATTGAGGAAGATGGAGATGAGACCCCAGAAGATGATGATACCAAAGAGGATGAAGATGATACGAACATCCCATTGCGACATCATGCCCGGTACGGGCTTGTATTTCTCGGTTACAGACGTCTTCGCCTCCTTATAGTTCATGCTGAAGTTACGGAGTATGCGCAGATAGTTGTCGCCTCCATTATTGAAGATGCTGTTCTGGATATCTTCGTATCTGCGGTTGGCATAGTCGTTGAGTGCCTGCAGCTTACGGTCGGTTCTGTCGTATGCTTGCACATAGGCTTGCAGCTGTTTCTGTTTCTCTACCAGCTGGCGGCGGATATTGACAGCCAGAGTCAGGTCAACGTTTCGGTTCACCTGTGCTTCTTCGCTGAGAAACATGGTGTTCATGCCGTAGAGATAGTTGATGAGTGAATCGAAACGCGCCACCTCAACATTGTTCTTCTTGATCATCTGGCGGAAAGGAACAGCCTTCGACTTAAACTTCTTAAACTGCTCTGTAGCCTCATGACAGGCATACGTCATGTCGAAAATATACCCATTGCGCTGCGAATAGAGCATGATGGAGTTCTGGTCAGCCTGTTTCACAATACTGATGAGTTCCTGAATCACAGCTAACTGTTGAGCCTTGGCTGCTTGGTTCTGTTTCTCCAAGTCTATGTGATAGTTGGTCAATTCTGTGCGCAGCATATAGAGTGTTGTGTCCAGGTTGGCTTCCTTGAGCACAGCGTTGCTTGGCAGCACGAATGCCACCATCAGCAGAATTATGATGTATAGTCTCTTCTTCATATTTAGTAAATTTGACTGCAAAGTTATTAATAATTCGTGAAAAAGCAAAGAGAAAATCGCCTTTTTTGATATATTAGCACCTTTACGTTCGATTTTTAGGGTTATCTTTTGCATTTTTCATATAATTTGATTACATTTGCAACGTCAATGGATACGTTAATTAATCAGATAAGAAAATGAAGATACTCATAGCAGATAGTGGCAGTACCAAGACCGATTGGGTTCTGGTTGATGAACAGGGTAACGTGATGGTTACCTGTAAGACGCAGGGCATCAGTCCGATTCATCAGAGTGATACCGAGATTTTGGATGTATTGTGTAAGGAACTTGTTCTGTCAGAACAGCCTCAGGAGGTTTTCTTTTATGGCAGTGGAGTAACCGAGGCGATGAAGTCTCGCATGAAATCACTCTTGCAGCAATCTTTTCCCGAAGCCAAGGTTGAGGCAGAAGGTGATATGCTGGGAGCAGCCCGTGCCCTCTTTGGCAAGAAACCGGGTATCGCCTGTATTTTGGGAACCGGTGCCAACAGTTGTCTTTACGATGGAGAGAAGATTGTGATGAACACGCCTCCGTTGGGATATATCCTGGGCGATGAGGGTAGTGGGGCAGTAATCGGCAAACTTTTCCTCAATGGTATCTTCAAGGGCACATTGCCTGTATCGCTAAAGAATAAATATCTTGCCTGGTCGGGCTTGGATTATCCTACTATTATTAATAAGGTGTACAGACAGCCGCTTGCCAATCGCTTCTTGGCTTCCATCTGTCCTTTTATCTCAGAACAGATAGCAGAAGGTGAGAAACACGAGAATGGAACCGACGAACTGAATGAAGCCATGTCACTCTATCGTATGATACTGGAGAGTTTCAATCAGTTCTACGCAAAGAATCTCACACCTTATATTAAATATGTCAAGGCGAGCACCGAGGATATAAGTCAGTTGGAGCCAGGCATGAAGGCATGGCATTCATCTTTGGAAGAAGAAATCCCGATGCTTGGTTTTGTTGGAAGCATAGCTCATTACTTTGAATCACCTTTGAGAAATGTGATGGAGGATGAGTTTCATCTCAAGATTTCCCAGATTTTGAAAGCTCCGATGCCGGGGTTGATAAAATATCATATTAATTAAGCAATTTTTGCACCAAAATGTATTTTATGCTACATTTTGGTGCTTTTTCGTTAAAAAATGTAGGTTGCGAAACATTTTATACGTAATTGATTAACCAAAACATACCCCATTGTGTCTGTTTTTTATCTATCTTTGCCAACGAAAAGTAAATGTAAACAACGATAAATCGAGGCAATCCTCATAACCGAGGCTTATACCTTATTTATATAAAGGCAATATTCGACCTATGTTACATAGGACCTATATTACACCTAGAAGCAACAATTATTAATTTAAACCTAAAGTAATTATGAGAAAAACATCTCAGAAATTCTCGCAGAGCCACATGCTCTGCAAAGTTGTTCTGGTAGCCATCATGTTGGTGTTCCAGGCAATGTTAGGAATCGGAGCGGGTGTCCTCAATGCTCAGACGGTTAAGGGTACTGTCATCTCTGGCAGTGACAATGAACCATTGATTGGTGCAAGTGTCATGGTGCAGGGTACAAAGACGGGTGCCGTTACTGACCTGGATGGTAACTTTACCATTGAAGCAAAGAATGGACAAACACTCGAAGTTTCGTATCTGGGCTTTATCACCCAAAAGATTAAAGTCACAGGTTCGACAATCAACGTAACCTTAAACGAAGACAAGCAGTCACTTGATGAAGTTGTCGTAGTAGGTTACGGTGTTCAGAAGAAAAAGCTGGTGACGGGTGCTACCGTTCAGTTGAAGGGTGACGACATCGCCAAGCTTAACACCACCAATCCTCTTTCTGCCATGCAGGGACAGACACCTGGTGTTAACATCGTTTCTACTTCTGGTCAGCCAGGTGCTGCCATGAGTGTTACCATTCGTGGTTTGGGTACCGTTGGAAACTCTCAGCCTCTTTACTTGATTGATGGTGTGGGTGGTGATATCACCACCTTGAACCCAGCCGACATCGAGAGCATCGACGTATTGAAGGATGCCGCTTCTGCTGCTATCTATGGTGCGCAGGCTGCCAATGGTGTAGTCCTCGTTACAACCAAGAGCGGTAAGGAAGGTTCTTCCAAGATTACGTACGATGGTTATGTAGGTTGGCAGACGCTGGGACGCCAGATAAGTATGCTCAATGCCTCTGAGTATATGACAATTATGGATGAGGCTCGCCTCAACTCAGGTATGTCTCCTGTTGATTGGATGTCTTTGAGAGGTATTCGTAATGCAGAAGGTGTTATCAATAATACAGACTGGATTGACCAGGCTGTAGATAATGGTGCCTTGACTACCAGCCACAGCTTGGCTTTCACTGGTGGTAGCAAAACTTCTACTTATTCTATTTCTGGTGGTTATACAGGACAGGACGGTCTCATTGGCGGTTCTGACGTTTCTTATTATAAGAGGTATAACCTTCGTGCCAATTCAGAGCACAAGATGTTCAATGGTTTGGTTACTGTAGGTGAGCATGTAGGCTTCGTCTATAAGGATAGCCGTGGCATGAACACAGGTAATATCTATAACAATAACCTTCGTGGTGCTTTCACAACTTCTCCTTTGGTTCCTGTTTATGATGCCAATGGAAACTTTAATTCTACAGAGAGTTCTGACTGGAATGTGAATGATGGTAACCCTTATGGTACCATGATGATGAACCGTTACAATCAGAGCAAGTCTACTTCTGTTGATGCAAACGTATATGTTCAGATTGAACCTATCAAGAATTTGAAGTTCAAGACAGTCTTTGCTGTTAATTACGGTGGTTCAGACTATCGTTCTTATTCTCCTGTTTATAAGTTTACTCCACAGAGTGGTAATGGTATCACTAAGGTTAGCCAGAGTGATGGTAGCGGTATCTCACTGGTTTGGACTAATACCCTGACTTATGATTTCAATATCAAGGAACATCATATCAATGCCTTGATTGGTAGCGAGACTTCTAAGTATGATGGTAGCTCTTCTGGTAGTACCGGTTATGGCTTGACCGCTGGTTTCAATGATTGGGATCATGCTTATGTCAAGAATACCGATCAGAGTTCAAGCGACCGTACTATCAGCGGTGCTCCATATAACCCTACTCGTGGACAGTCTTTCTTCGCTCGTTTGGGCTGGTCTTGGAAAGACCGTTATATGGTTAACGCAACCATGCGTGCCGATGGATCTTCTAAGTTTGCAAGAGGCAACCGTTGGGGTTACTTCCCATCTGTTTCTGCAGGTTGGACACTGACAGAGGAAAAGTTCATGAAGTCTACAGCTTCTTGGTTGGATTTCTTGAAACTCCGTCTCTCTTGGGGTCAGGTTGGTAATGCCAATGTTAACTGCTTCCAGTATTTAGCTCCTGTTACAACTTCAAAGACTAACTATAACTTTGGTGCTACTGGTGGTACAGATGCCTGGGTAATGGGTGCATATACCAGCCGCTTGGCAAATGAGAAAGTGAAGTGGGAGACTTCTGAACAGTACAACCTCGGTATCGATGCCCGTTTCCTCCGTCAGCGTCTTTCTCTGACATTCGATACTTATATCAAGAATACCAAGGATTGGTTGGTACAGGCTCCTGTTCTTGCAACAGCCGGTACTCAAGGTCCAGTCATCAATGGTGGTGATGTAAAGAATAAGGGTGTCGAACTTGGTCTTTCCTGGAATGATCAGATTGGCAAGGACTTTGTTTATAGTGTAGGTGCCAACTTCGCTTACAACCACAATGAAGTAGGTAATATTCCTACATTGGATGGTATCATCCATGGTGCTACCAACCAGATTTATCAGAATGCAGAAGAGTTCTATCGTGCAGAGAATGGTCATGCAATCGGTTACTTCTGGGGTTACAAGACAGCAGGCATCTTCCAGAGCCAGCAGGATATCAATAATTGGATTGCTGCCGGTAATGGTGTGCTCCAGTCAAATGTACAGCCTGGTGATGTAAAGTATGTTGATGTTAACCATGATGGTGCTATCAATGCTAATGATAAGGTTGATCTGGGTAATGGTCTTCCTAAGTATACTTTCGGCTTCAATTTTACCCTTGGTTATAAGGGCTTTGATTTGAGTGCAAACTTCACTGGCGCTGCCGGTTTCCAGATTGCACAGTCTTATCGTGATCCTAGTGGTTCACAGGGCAATTACAGTCATCGCATTTTAGGCAGATGGACAGGTGAGGGTACAACCAATGAGATGCCTCGTGTTACATACGGAGACGTAGGTAACTGGTTGTTCTCAGACCTCTATTTGCAGGATGGTGACTACATCCGTTTGCAGAACCTTACCTTGGGTTATGATTTCAAGAAACTTATCTCTTGGAAGGGTCTCTCTAAGTTGCGCCTCTATTTCCAGGTGCAGAATCTCTTTACTTTGACCAAGTATGATGGTATGGATCCTGAAATTGGTTCATACAATGGTACAGATGGTAACAGCAGCGACTCTTGGGTATCAGGAGTTGATATGGGTTACTATCCACACCCACGTACTTTCATTGTAGGTGTAAATGTTGCATTCTAACTCTAAAATTGAAAGTGATATGAAAAGAAAACATATATTCATGAGTGCGTTGATTTTGTCAGCCTTGACACTTACTTCGTGCGATGATTTCTTAGATACAGAGTCCAAGACCGACCTCAACTCTGAAACTGCTTACAGTAATGCAGAGACAGCAGAGATTGATCTCGTGGGCTGTTATGATGGATGGCAACGTACCTATACAGATGCGGGTGTCGGCATGTATCTGATGGCTGAGTTTGCTTCAGATCAGGCTTTTGCAGGTTTGGGTCTCTCTGATGCCAAGAATAACAATGTGATTGACCAGTTTGATATTAGCATTGCTCCTTCGTATAACGACTTGTTCAATACAGATTGGAAGAACTATTATGCAGCTATCTTTCGCTGTAATCAGTTGATTGCTGCAGAGAGTACCATCAATTGGGGTGGTAATGACAAGGTGAAGGGTCGCATTCTCGGTGAGGCTCGCGCTATCCGTGCCATCCTGTATTTTGATATGGCTCGCCTGTTCGGTGATGTGCCTTTGCTGTTGACACCATCTGAGGAAAACATTCCTCGTACACCGGTTAAGGATGTTTACCAGGCTATCTTTGATGACTTCAAGTATGCTATCGCCAATATTCCTGTCGATGCTTATCCGCTCGACAATCGTGATAGCAATGATGGTCGTATTACCAAGTATGCTGCCGAGGCTATGATGGCTCGCGCGTACCTCTATTATACAGGTTACTATGGTGAGGAGCATCCTGCTTGCTCTAAGTCGGATGCTGTTGTTGCAATCAATGATGTGGTTGTAAATGGTGGATATGAGTTGGAGGCCAACTACAAGAATCTCTGGATGCCTGCTTGTACTAAGGATGCTTCTTCTAACGGAGAGTATGCATGGAGTACAACTTATGCAGGTAAGTGGTATGATGGTAAGACCTGGAAAGCTGGTCAGGGTAGTCTCTCTAAAGAGATAGTGCTCAACATGAAGTTCAATTCTACCCACGACTATAATGGAAATGGTGATGGTAACACCTTCTCTGTTTATCTGGGTCCTCGTAACCGCAGTGCTGCTGATATTTGCATCGCTAGTGGATGGGGAGCTTGCTCAGTTACTCCTTCTTTCGTAGAGCAGTTTAAGAACGATACTCGTTTCTCTGCCTGTGCATGGAGCTGCAAGGAAGCAGGATTCACTCCTGACTTGAGTGATACCTACGAATACACAGGTTACTATACTCGCAAGTATGCACCTATGTGTTTTGCAGATGGTACCCGTCAGGAGGTAGGTTTCAAACTCGGTGAACAGCACCAGAATATCACCTACTATCAGGATTATACCATCATGCGTTATGCTGATGTTCTCTTGATGCAGTCTGAGTTGACAGGTTCTAACTCTGGTTTGAATCAGGTTCGTGCCCGTGCCGGTGAACTCCCAGAGGAGTATAGCATTGACAATATCCGTAAGGAGCGTGCTATTGAGTTTGCTTTCGAAGGTCTTCGCTATTGGGATCTGATGCGCTACGAAAAGGACGGAGCTTTTGCTGCTAAGACAATTGCTGAGGCTCAGAATGGTGCTTCTGTCCAGAATGGTGGTGCTGCTGCAAAGACCAAGTTCGTGGAGTCAAACTTTACGACCAAGAAGGGCTTGATGCAGATTCCTAATACTCAGATTACACTTTCTGGTAATGTCTTGACACAGAACCCAGGATGGTAATAAGTATAGTTGATTTTAATCATTTAAAAATCGGAAAATATGAAATTATTCAATCATATATATATGGTACTTGCCATATTTGCTACATTCTTGATGGCGGCTTGTTCGCCAGACGACTTGAGCATGGGCGGCAAGTCTTACTCTCCTGAGGAATTGGTGGAGGGAAAGGCTTATACCGTGACCATTAATGGCAATGTTGTGACCTTGACATCCAATATTCCTGATTGTACGGCTCTTTGGATTACTCCTTCAGGTCGTTCTCAGAAACCGGTTCAGAAATTGGAGTTGCCATTTGCTGGTGACTACGAGGTTACTTTTGGTGTTGAGACCAATGGTGGTGTGGTTTATGGTGAACCATACAAGTTTAATCTTCCACAGAACGACTTCTCGCTCTTGAACGATAACAAGTGGTTCTACCTGGCTGATCAGAATTATAAGGGCGGTCAGTTCCCTGATGCTGAGACTTTGGCTGCTGGTGTCAAGAAAAGATGGATTCCTTGCTATGCAAGTTTTGGCATCGGTCAGTGTTCTGGTCCTGTGATGTATGCATACCCTTATGACCCTGATGGTGATGGCAAGGGATTTACTGAGGATGATAAGCTCGGCAATGTTTACAAGGATATTCTCTTTGAGAACTTTAAGCCAAACTGGGATCCTGGATTCCAGAGCTGGTTGATTCCTGAGACTGACCCTTATATGGATTCATATATGGAGTTCAGTATGGATGCCAAGAATGGTTGTGTGGCTACGATGTATCGTGGTGAGGCTGGAACTAAGGGAGCTAGTACTGGCTCTAATCTCATTGGTAAGTTCAACATGAACTTGGAAGAGAAGACCATGCCTAAGATTTCGTTCTCTGATTGTTATGCCATGCACAACGTAGGCTTTGATGCAGTTTGCTCTAACTATACCCAGGATATCTCTATAGTTGAACTGACTCCTTATATGCTTCAGTTGGCTACTCGTCGTACAAACTCAGAGGGTAACTGGTATATCATCTGGAACTTCGTTTCTGAGGAAGTTAAGACTACTAATGGTAAGTGTATCCCTGCTGCCGACAAGCTCTTGGATGTTGTTTCTCCTAAACTTCCTGAGTATCCTAACTTGGCAACAGATTTGTTCACTATCGAACATAATGATGTATGTTATGTTGGTAATAAGGCTACATTCATTCTCGATTCAGAAAAGCCTTACGATATCTTGTGGTGGAACAATTCTCCATTTAAATACGAAACATCGAATACGAATGGTGTACCTAGCAAGCAGGAGATGGCTGTTCAGAATGCGGCTCGCTGGAAGTCTGTAATAGGTGATAAGTATAACAATACATGGGCTCCTAAGCCAGCAGACGCTGTAGTGGATAACTTCCAGCTTTCTATTGAGAAGATTACGGGTCAGGATTTCTACAAGTTCACTTGTACAGACTGCGAAGGCCAGGAACTCGAAGGTAGAATGGAAATCAAGGATGGCAACAAGCTGGTATTCAACAAGTATATCAATATCATTGCAGCTTCTAGCGATAAGCGTACTATCAAGTTGAGAACTCGTGAGTTTACAGTCTTGGGCGAGGATGCTGCTGGTCAGTTGATGATTGGTGTTCCTGAAGCAAAGGATGCTGATGGTAATGTCAATACTTATCTCGTAGCTTGCCTTAACCATAAGGCTATTGGTGGTGGACAGACTGGTCCTACCATCGTGGGTATTGACGCAACTAAGATTCCTGACAAACTTTGGACAGAGAATGGTTGTCTCCGTTTAGGTTTCTGGCATTACGGAGCTTCTGGTTCTGGTATCTTCAAGGATGAAATTGGCAAAATTAAATTGAAAAAGAATCAGACTATCACAGTAGTCTTCAAGATTAATAGTGGTATTACATGGTCTACTACTCCAAAATGTGCTTTGATTACTGATAATAAGACTATAGGTGGTACTTGGGAACCAAAGCGCTTTGAACAGGCTGATGCAGTTGAACTGAATACTAATGGAGAGACAACTGTCTCTTTGAGAAATACGTCAGGTTCAACAGTTACCTTTACTGACACCTGCCTCGACCTTTCTATACAGTTGGATGGTTATGGCACTTTGGATGGTGATGCCTCAGCTGTAGGTTTGGAGATTGTTTCTTGTACGATTCAATAACTTTAATAGAATTCAATTATGAAGAATAAAATATTATTTGGAATAATGGCATTTGTCATGAGCATCTTCTTCGCAGGATGCTCTGACGATGACTATTCTCCTAGCACAACCCCATTGCTGGATGAAAATTCCGTTGTTACGGGGTCTGCTGACGTTACAGCCTCTTCTGCTATCTTCCATGGTACGGTGAAGGGACTCGAAAGTCAGTCGTCCGGATCTTACACTGTAGGATTCATGTATGGTGATGCCGAGGACAATCTTTCTGAGAAGGTAACCGGCGAAAGTACCTCTGAGTTCAGTGCATCTATCTCTGGTACTCCTGGTCAGGTGGTTTACTATCAGGCTTTCGTTACCTTGCAGGGTCATGTTACTTATACGGGTACTGTATCCAGTGCAGTCTTGACCGATTCCAAGGCTATCACTGGTGAAGTGAAAGATCTGACAGCTACCACAGTTACTTTCCAGGCTTCTTTGGAGAAAGCTCCTGCTGATGCCGTAAGCGGTATTATCCTGTCACCTGATACAAAGACAGAGAAAATCCGCAAGGGTGTACGAATTCAGGCTGATGGTATCAACGACAACTATGAGGTGAAGACAGAAGGTTTGTTGCCTAATACTACTTATCATTACACAGCTTACCTCGACTTGGGTAATGGTGTTGTCTATGGTGAGGAAAGAGAGTTTACAACTCCTGAGTCTAACTTTGATCCTGATAATGATCTTGTAGACCTTGGTCTCTCTACCAAGTGGGCTAAGTATAATGTAGGTGCTACTAAGGAAACTGAACTTGGTGGTCTCTTCGGCTTTGGTGATATGACAGGTTTCAAGACCAGCGTTTTAATGGAAGATTATGCTTCAGAAGACATCTATAAGACTGATCGTGATGTTGCCAACAAGGCTTATGGCTCTTGGTTGACAATGCCAACTGTGGAAGAGTTTGAGGAGTTGTTTAATGAGTGTAAGAAAGAATGGGTAGAACAGGCAGGTGTAGCTGGTTACAAGCTTACAGGTCCTAATGGTAACTCCATCTTCTTGCCTGCTGCAGGTTCTCGTACTCAGCAGACCGTTTCTGGTCAGGGTATCAATGGTCTCTATCTCTCTGGTTCTATCAATCCTGCTGACAAGCAGTTTGCTTTGGGCTACAGTTTCGACCGTAATTCAGACCGTCGTACTTCTACTCCAGTTTATCAGGCATTGGCTATCCGCCCTGTATCTGTGGCTAAGAACGTGAAGTTTGACAAGGCTAAGCTGATTGGTCAGACTTGGGAGATTGACCTCCGCTTGGATGGTTCTCACTATAAGTTTGATGGACCTACCTATTTCTATGGAAATGATGATAGTTGGGCTACTGTCACCAACAACCAGCCTGTAGTAGGCAACAGTTGGTGCTGGGCTGCTGACTATGCACGTAATCAGTGGGCAGTAGGTGGCTCTGACAAGGATGACTTTGGTGTAAAGAACTGCCAGGGCACTATGACTTTCAATGAGGATGGTACCGTTAAGGTTCATCAATATGTTGCTGGTGCCGATGGCGCTGAGGGAACTTTCCAGGATACGGAAGGTACCTATACCATCGATGAGAAGAATAAAACCGTGAAGTTAAGCATCATGCCATTGATGCCAGCTAACTTTATTGGTGCTGTGAAGGAAACGGCTAATTCTGAGATTCGTATCTTGTCTTTGACAGATGAAACCCTACAGTTGGCAGTTACTCGTGCAAGTGACAACCAGTACATGAGTATCAACTTTGTAACCTCTGATGCCAAGAATGGCTATCCGGTCGAGTTCCGTTGCGCTGGCGAAGAGGGTGATTGGACAATTGTTCCAAGTGTAGTAAAGGGTGGTTCAAAGGCTGTTGGTGATTATACAGTAACGTTTAACGCCTCAAAACCTCATAAGAACGCTCAGGTGGTTTATTTGGATATAGATGGATTTAGTGAAAAATACCCTAAAGCTTTAGTTAGAATTAATTCTATTAAGGCAGATGGTAAGGAAGTGAAGTTTGATGCTAATAAATTCCACTATGGTGATATTGAGGGTAAAGGTAATTATCGTGTAGAATTGTTTAATATTTATGGTTCTGGTACGAACGTTAATTCTCCTTTCCGTAAAGAAGGTGGAGGTAACAATGAACCTGCTCTTGACTTTAATAAAACGTTAGAGATTTCATATACTGTAGTTTCTACAACTAGTGATGGTACTGGCGTCTACACTCCTACATTCAATGCCGTTCGTGGCTGGGGTGAAGGTGAGGCTCAGTTGTGGGGATATAACGATGGTTCTACTTTGAAAGTTGTTAAGAGTGACAAGGGTCAATACTCTCTCGAGAACAATCAATTCGATATGACTTATGAAGGTTCTGGCTTTGAAGGTGGTACTATCATGACCTTTATCGAGTTTGCTGACCTTTATGGTTTCTTCCCAGGCACACACAGTACTTTGGATGAGTTCTATCTTGACGGTCAGGCTGTTTCTTACGATAAGTCTAAGGTGATTGACTCCAATGAGAATCCTAAGTATCGTTTGGAATTATTTAATTGCTATGGTGCTACAAAGGATAATTGTGCATTTGGTGTCAAGGATGGTGATTTGATGCGAGAGCTGGGCTTTAAGAAGTCTATGCGCGCTAAGTTCACTGTTCATAGCCTCTTCCCAGTACCACAGTGGTAAAAATAACGTAGTACGTAAAAATATACGATTATGAAGAAAGTAAAATTGATATTTGCAACTATGCTTGCCTTATGTTTTTGTTTCGTGATGGCGGCATGTAGTGATGACGATAATGATGTTACTGAAATCTTCCATGTTGAGGGCACAGAGTTTGCCCTCAGCAACGAAGCTGCTACAGGAACATTCTCGGTGACGGCATCCAGTAAACCGCTCGTTGTGGTCAGAGACAAGGATGACGCCGGTAAGAAAGTGGATGTCTCTTGGCTTACCTTGACAGAGGGTAGTACAGAGGGAAATGTATATAACTATTCTTTCGCAGTTTCTACGAACAAGAAAGATGATTCTCGCAGCCTTCTCATCAAGGTGACACAGGGTACCAACATGAAGGAGATTTCTATCACTCAGGCAGGTGAACCTCTTGTTGTTCCTGAAGGAGAGATGGCTCACAATGCCAAGGAACTGGCAAGCATGATGTATGCCGGCATCAACCTCGGCAACTTGTTGGAGGCTCCATCAGGTGAGGGTTCTTGGAGAAATGATGGTAAAATTTCTGAGGAGTATATCAAGAGTTTGAAGAATGCTGGTTTCAATACCGTCCGTATTCCTTGCGCTTGGGCAGCTCACTTTACTCATCGTTCTACAGATCCTGCTTACACCATTGATACCAAATGGCTTCATCGTGTAAAGAAAGTCATCAGCTGGTGTGTTCAGAATGATATGTATGTTATCCTCAATTGTCATTATGATAAGGATAGTGATACTGATAGCAATGGCGGTTGGCTTGAAGATAATATCTTCAACGATCTGTTGGAACCATCTATCATTGCAAGACAGAAGGCTATCTGGACTCAAGTGGCTTCTTACATGAAGGACTTTGATGAGCACCTCCTCTTTGCTGCTTGTAATGAGCCAGGTATGAACGAAACTTCTGGTAAACCGGAAATGTGGGGTGATAAATATGCTGTGGAGCGTGTGGTTAGATATGAGCAGACCATGATAGATGCTGTTCGAGCTACTGGTGGTAATAATGCTTCTCGTACTATCATCGTTCAGGGACTCGGTGCTGATATCTCAAATACCTGCAACTATATGGATAACGCAAATGAAACAGATGTGGCAACATTCCCTACCGACAAGGTGCCAGACCGTCTGATGGTAGAGGTTCACTTCTATGAGCCATATCAGTTCTGTTTGATGGATAAGGATGAGAATTGGGGTAATATGTATTATTACTGGGGCAAGGATAATAAACTTGCTGGCAGCAACCGTAATACTCCTGACTCTTCTGCTGAGGCATGGGTTGACGCTCAGATGGCTAAGATGAAGGCTAAGTTCGTAGACAAGGGCATCCCTGTTCTTCTTGGTGAGTATGCCGCTACCTTCCGTACATTAGGAGAAGGTGAAAATCAGGAATTGCACGATAAGTCTGTGGCTTACTACGACGAGTATGTTACCAAGGTTGCCAAGGATAATGGTTGTGTGCCTTGCTACTGGGAGACTGGTGACGTGATAGATTGCACCAATGGCGTAGTGAAGAAACAGTATATCTTTGATGCCATCATGAAGGGTGCAAGCCAGGGTAAATACCCATGGTAATAAGAAATAAGATATTAAGTCTTTAGGTTTAATATAAAGTGTGTGGACGCATATCGGGGGAATCTTTCTCTGATGTGCGTCCTTTTTTTGTGCAAATATCGTACATCCTAACATAATATACCTATCCTTTTATCAAAAGTGAAACTGCTAATCTGCCCGTAAAAGCTTATAATCTTCAAGGGCAGTTGGTTACTCCAAATACAAAAGGAATTGTGATAATTAATGGTAAAAAATATTTCAATCGTTAATTGTAAAGATTCGTATAGCAGTGTAAATAAATAGAAAAGGCGCACATGTTCGTAGATCACGAGATGTGCGCCTTTCGCTTTTAGTTATTTATTAAATGATAAGTTCTGTTTCTGAACGTGCCTGTTGTTTGAATTCTATTCTCGGCAACCAATTCTGAAAGATACTTTTTTGTCAATGTAATCTTTATACCTATAGCGTTGCTAATTTCTGACGAACTCAGTTGTTTTTCTCTTGTTAGCAGTTTGAGAATTTGACTCTTCCTATTTTCTTTTGATACCTTTTTTACCGCCATATTCTCCGGATTTACCGCCATATTCTCTGGATTTACCGCCACATTCTCCGGATTTACCGCCACATTCTCGTCTTTTACCGATGGTGAAACCTCATTTACCGCCACAAGTGGCTTCTTGATATGATTCTCACTTACAAATCCTTCTCTCATCTTCGGAACAAACATTTCTGTGCGATCTGGATTGTGCATGTCTATAAGTGTTGGCTTGAGGTCGAAGGCATTTTCCCAAGCGTAATATATGCTAGGTATTCCTGTGCCAGCTCGTTCGCCTAAATCTACTAGAGAAAACATACTGAAGATGGTCGAGTTTCTTGGGTCTGATATGCCGCCACTCAATGCCTCTTTTTGAGAAATACGTAAACATCCAGGGTTGGCAAACTTGTAACCTTCTAGTGACTTGATGATGACCAATCCCCTAGGACCATAATAGTCTGCATTGACAAGGGTGTTGAGTAATGCTTCTCGTATGGCCTCTGCTACGGGAGTCTCATCAACTCTTGTGATTCCATCAAGTTTAAATGGTCTCGGCAAATCAACAGTCAACTTATTAACAATGAGAAAGTAAAAGTCGAAGAGGTTACCACTCCATTCGCCAGAGTTGGAGACAATTCTATCAACCCATCGCAATCTGATGTCCTTCACTTCACGATAATCCAGAAAGTATTGGTTGTATTCCCTTGTAATCTCATATTCGTAGCCAAACATCAACAAACCAGCTGCTGTGGGATGGAGCTGGTTCTCTTTATCAAAAGCAACTGCTCCGATTTTGCGAAGAAAAACGAAATCTTCATCTTCTTGCCATGCGTGTCGAGGATGAACCACGTTGAATCTGTTGCGATAGCTATGTACGGTGTCGAGGCAGATAGCATCGAGTGCTATATCTGATAATACTTTCTTGTCTTGTGTGATTTGATATGCATCTCTAAACATGGCCGACATATCGTAAGGCGAGCAGTGATAGTCGCCTTCATGGTTTCTTCGGAAAGTTCCCTTGCGAGGGTCTGTACCGATATATACAGGTCGGATGGATCGTTCTGCTCTTGGTACATGGATGATAATGACATCTTTGCCATCGATGTTTTCTACTGTGACATCTTTTTCTGTGAGTATGTTGATGCTGACCTTCTGTCGGTTGTTGATAATGTTCCAAAAGTCTTTAATCAACTTGTCTGCATCATTTACACCTGTGACGGTCAAGTTACCTCTTTTGTCTTCATCTACGCCGAGGAGTATGGCGCCTCCATCGGTGTTCGCGAAAGAAGAGTATGTCTCCCATAGCGAACTTGGCAACCCATTGGATGCCCTTTTGGCTTCCAATCTGTTGTCTTCTCGGTACTCTACAACTTTGGTGATGTCAATCGTTCTCATGTTTTGCCTTTTTATGATTGTATTTTGTTAATTTGGCAAAGTTACATCTTTTTTCCGTGACGTGCAAATATTTCATTGCTTTTTTCTCTTTTTACCGAATAATATAGATAATCTGCAAAAAAGTAAAAGGCTTTGTGGGCTTTTTTGCGAACTTTGCCAGAAAAATTAGTCTTTAGGTTTGATATAAAGTAGGTGTGGACGCATATCGGGGAATCTTTCTCTGATGTGCGTCCTTTTTTTGTGCAAATATCGTACATCCTAACATAATATACCTATCCTTTTATCAAAAGTATACATTCACGCTACTGTTTTTTCGCTATCTTTGCAACATGATAACTTCAAAACCCGATAATACGTTAGATTGATATATGAAGAAGATAGTTATGATTATATGGGCTGCCGCTCATTTCGCTTGGGCTGGCGCACAGGTTAAAACAGTGGATAGTCGTATCTCGAAGATGAAACTCACGGCTACCGAACTGGCTCACTATATGGCTCCAGGGGTAAACCTGGGGAATACGATGGAGGCATGCGACTGGAACGATGTCTTTACCAATAATGCAGGATTGAAGTCGGAAACTTCATGGCAGAATGACAAGACTACTGAAAGTTATATCCGGAGTTTGAAACAGCAGGGATTCCATAGTCTTCGCATCCCAATATCCTGGGTGGCTGGTCATCTTACGGATAAAGAGAATATGAGCATCGATCCGGTCTGGATGAAACGAATCAAGGAAATCGTGAACTATGGTCTCAATGCCGGTCTCTGTGTCATCATCAACGAACACTGGGATGGCGGATGGATGGAGCATGATGCCTTTACCAGTGGGGTGAATGTGGCTGAACATAAGGAGATGTTCCGCAAACTATGGACGAATATCGCAAAGGAATTCAAGGCTTATGACCAGCGGGTTCTCTTTGCTGCCCTCAACGAACCGGGAGTGGGAGGTGCCAGTCCGCAGGCCCAGGGCGAAATGCTGGCTCCCGAAAGCAAGGAGTTTGCCGACCGTCTCCTGGCTTACGAACAGGTGTTTATCGATGCCGTCCGTGCTGCCGGTGGTAATAATGCCAACCGTGTGCTCATCGTACAGGCTCCAAAGACCGAGATTGATTTGGCTGCCATGGAATCCTATGACATCACCCGTCTGAAGGATAAGGCAAAGAACCGGCTGATGGCTGAGGTTCATTTCTATGATCCTTATACATTTACTCTGATGGACAAGGATGCCGATTGGGGCAAGGTGGCTCTCTATTGGAAGGGACATGCGCCTGCCGATGACCAGGGACGAACCGTGAACACCATCTGGTATAATAACAAGAATGTGGATGCCTACCAGCATATCACCAATCAGGTGATGAAGATGAAACAGAAGTTTGTAGATCTGGGCTATCCGGTAGTCATCGGCGAATATGGTGCCAACCGTAAGGATGCCTCTCTCTTCGGCGGTAATCAGGAGAAGCATAATGAGAGTATGATGGCATGGTATGGTGCTGTGACTGCCGAAATGATGAAGGCAGGTCTTATCCCATACGTCTGGGATATCAATGTGCAGCCTCTTCCTCACATGACCATCTTCGACAGAAAGAAGCAGGTGGTTTCCGACTCCTATATATTTAAAGGTGTAATGCGGGGAGCAGCTGAAGGGATGGATGATTACAGGAAAATCTATCCGAAACCATAGAAAAATAGCAGAAAAAGCAATAATTAATAAGCATAGTTTAGATTTATATGTAGAAAGGGCAAAAAAGTATCATGCTTTTTTGCCCTTATTTAGTATCTTTGCAACCGAAAAGTGTGTCCTGAGACAGAATGAAGTCAGATATTGGCTATATTGACGGATTTCAGTCGTAACTTCTAAAGAGATGGTGGCAGACCCACCGCATTCGGTATGCAGGTACTGATTGCAAACCACTTTGTGCTGCTCTGATGGAAACAGATGGGTAGTAGAACGACAATTGAAAGCCTTCCTTTAGGTTGGCAAGGTATGTGTCAAGGAGATGAACGCAAGTGAACCATTGATGAAGCATCGTTAGCAAAGTTATCAAGTCACATCAAAACCAAGGTGTTTTTCGTATCTTGGGATAATGGCAGAGGAAACCTGTTTACTGTCTGCTGGGTGTGCGGTGTAAAGATGGCATGAACTTGACATGGGCTCTTTAGAGGAACAGGAGAAATAGGCATGGAATGCTAAGGGAAAATGCTGAGAGCCGTTAAACGCAAGGCAGAAAGTACTGATGTCTATGTCTGTGGCGGACTACCTCGTAGTAGTGTTGAAGTCTCTGTAATGGGGATGGAGCGAAGGGGGTGGCGTACTTAGCCAAATTCAAAGTCCAACTCTACAAATAGAGGATGAAACAATGAACGAGGCAACCTTTGTAATAATAATAAAATTAACAAAGAGTAAGTGCGAAGAGCCGTGTGAGGGGAGACTTTCAAGCACGGTTCCGAGAGAAGGGTGGGTGAAAATCCCTCCCCTTACTCGACTGAATCTTTAAACTGTAAACTTAATAAATTAATGAAGAAGATATTTGTTTTTTTG
>CAVHWE010000002.1:0-41825 GCA_963639495.1 bacterium
ACAAAAAGCGAATTATAGTGTAAAAGGTGGATTTTCTGATGAAAATCCACCTTTTGTTTATTATTGGTAAATAAAATCGGTTTTAATATAGTAATACCAGTCCGGCAAAAGCCGAGTAGAGTATCATGCGGATAGGATTGATCTTCATCACCTTCACGCCGATAAAGGTGGCGAAGAAGAGGGCGATGGAGATGTAGAAATGCCAGGGATTGGCTGGCGTAGAGAAGTTCTCGCCATTCATCAGAAGCAGGGCTGCGGCTCCTACCAGACCGACAATGGCTGGGCGAAGACCGATGAAGATGCTCTGGACGGCTGAGGTGTTCATATACTTGTACAGCATCTTGCTGATAAGAATCATCAAAACCAAGGATGGGAGAACCAGCGCAAAGGTCGCCATGGCACTTCCGAGTACAGCCATCATGCCACTCATGCCGGCATTATGGACAGCTGTATAGCCACAATAGGTAGCGGTGTTGATACCGATAGGTCCAGGTGTCATCTGAGAAATGGCAACCACATCGGTAAACTCTTGCATCGTCATCCAATGATACTGCGTAACAACCTGTCCCTGAATCAGGGATATCATGGAATAGCCACCTCCGAATCCGAAGATGCCTATCTGAATGAATACGATGAAAAGCTGAAAAAATATCATCATTATGTTTTAAGCGATTTACTTTTTTACCTTTTTACTTTTTTACCCTTTTACCTTTATTCCGTTGGCTGGATAAACTGTCCATAGATGTAGCCACCTACGGCAGCTGCGATAATCACCCAGATTGGATTGACGCCCAAAAGCCAGATCAGAAGGGCGGATAGAATAGGAATCCAGCAGTTGACAAGCGAAATACCGGCACTCTTGGCAAGCGAGAATGTAGGTACGGCTATCAATGCCACGACGGCAGGACGGATGCCTGCAAACATGGCAGCAACAACCTTGTTGTCTTCAAACTGATGGAAAAACATGGCTATCGCTAAGATAATAAGGAACGATGGCAACGAAGCGCCGAGGGTGCAGACGATGGCTCCCGGTGTCTTTGCCAACTTATATCCGAGCAGGGAACTCATGTTGATGGCCAAGGCTCCCGGACAAACCTGGGTAGTAGCAATGGCATCCAAGAATTCCTCCTTCGTCATCCAATGATGCTTGTCGACGACTTCGGATTCTATAATAGGAATCATGGCATAGCCACCACCAAAGGTGACTATGCCAATCTTCATAAATGTATTGAATAATGAAATATACTTCATCTTTTAATGTTAAGTGTTAAATGTTAAATGTTAACTTTGTTGGATGTGTGTTAGGGCGTATGCCTAATTTAACATTCAACATTTAACATTTAACATTGCGCCAAGTTACTTAATGCGCTCTTCAATCCACTGACGTGCATTGACAAATGCCTCAATCCAAGGAGTTACCTCATCGTTGCGGCGGTCAGCTGGATACCAAGCATTCTGCCATGGGAAGATGGCACGCTCCAAGTGTGGCATCATTGCCAAGTGGCGACCATCTGCAGAGCAGATACCTGCTACATTATAGTCACTGCCGTTAGGATTACCTGGATACTCAGCATAGTTGTACTTAGCAATGATGTTGTAGTGATCCTCTGGCTCTGGCAAGTAGAAACGGCCCTCGCCGTGAGCTACCCAGATACCGAGCTTATCACCGCTCAGGCTACCGAACATCACACTGTCGTTCTGAGGAATAGTCAAACCGAGGAATGTACTCTCGAACTTCTTGGATGTGTTGTGGCAGAGGTGTGAACGATGCTTGTGCTCAGGATTGATGAGGTTCAACTCAACCATCAGCTGGCAACCGTTGCAGATACCGAGTGAAAGGGTGTCCTCACGGGCATAGAACTTATCAAGTGCCTCCTTAGCCTTAGGATTGTAGAGGAATGCACCAGCCCAACCCTTGGCAGAACCGAGAACGTCGGAGTTAGAGAAACCACCGCAGAATACGATGAAGTTCACATCCTCCAGAGTCTCACGGCCAGAAATCAAGTCGGTCATCATCACATCCTTTACATCGAAGCCAGCGAGATACATAGAGTATGCCATCTCACGCTCACCATTGGTACCCTTCTCACGGATGATAGCTGCCTTGATGCCTGATGGCTTGCGACGGTTAGCGTCGAGGCTGTAGCTAGCAAGAGTTCCCTTGAAGCCGTAACCGAAGTTCATCTCGATAGGCTGCTTCTTATAGTTGGTGTAACGCTTCTTAGCCATACCGTTCATGCTCTGCTTGCGGTCGAGGAGGTAAGATGTCTTATACCAGTCGTCACGCAATGCATCGATATCGAACTCGTGCTCGAAGCCTTCCTTCTTGATGATAATCTTGCGGAGCTCAGGAGCAGGATAACCAATCTTGGCATAACCGATACCGTTCTCATCGAAGAATGCCTTCAACTCGTCCTTGTGAGCATCGCTTACCTGGATAACAACACCTGGGTTCTCTGCGAAGAGAGTCTTGACGATGTCGGCATCTGCGATGTCGTGGAGGTTGATCTTCATACCGCCCTCTACGTTGGCGAATGTCATCTCCAGGAGAGTTGTAATCAAACCACCGGCACTGATATCGTGACCAGCCATTACCCAACCACGGTTGATGAGTTCCTGTACGGCGTTGAAACAGTCAACGAAGTACTCTGGGTTCTTTACGGTAGGAACATCGCTGCCCACCTTGCCCAGACTCTGAGCGAAGGCAGAACCACCGAGGCGCTGCTCGTCGAAACTGAAGTCAATATGGTAGAGGCTAGAGTTCTTGTCGTTAACGAGAACTGGGCTAACCACCTTCTTAACATCTGAAACCTCACCACCTGCACTGACGATAACGGTACCTGGAGCGATGATCTTCTCGCCGTTAGGATACTGCTGGGTCAATGAGAGAGAGTCCTTACCTGTTGGTACGTTTACGTGGATGGCGCAGCAGAAGTCTGACAAAGCCTTCACACCCTCGTACAAACGGGCATCTTCACCCTTCTGGCTTCGGCAAGGCCACATCCAGTTAGCAGAGAGGCTGATGCTGTCCATGCCATCTGCCAATGGAGCCCAGATAATATTGGTCAATGACTCTGCTACAGAGAGTACTGAACCAGCCTTAGGATCGGCAAGACCAGCCTGAGGAGCATGACCCATTGCTGTTACGATACCCTTCTCGCCACGGTAGTCGAGTGCTACGACACCACAGTCTGAGAGTGGCAACTGAATCTGACCCTGACCCTGCTGACGGGCAATCTTACCTGTTACGGAACGGTCTACCTTGTTGGTCAACCAGTCCTTACAAGCCACAGCCTCCATCTGGAGAACACGCTGCAAGTACTCGTCGAGGTTATCTGCAGAATAAGTTACATCTTCATATTTACGCTCTACGGTCTCATCTACCATTACAGTCTTAGGAGTATGACCGAACATCTGAGCTACATCGAGGTCGAATGGCTTCACGCCGTCAGCCTGCTTGAAGCTGAAGTGAGCATCGCCAGTAGTCTCACCAACCACGTACATTGGAGCACGCTCACGGTCGGCAATCTTCTGAACCTCGCTGATATACTTCTCGTCGATGAGCAAGCCCATGCGCTCCTGACTCTCGTTGGCGATGATTTCCTTGGCGCTCAAAGTCTTGTCGCCGATAGGCAACTTAGACATGTCGATTTCGCCACCGCACTCTTCTACCAACTCAGAGAGACAGTTCAAGTGACCGGCTGAACCGTGGTCGTGGATGCTGACTACTGGATTCTCATCGTTCTCAACGAGTGCACGAACCAGGTTGTAGGCACGCTTCTGCATCTCAGGGTTGGCACGCTGAACAGCGTTCAACTCGATACCGTTGCTGTAACGGCCTGTATCTACAGAAGAAACAGAACCACCACCAAGACCGATGCGATAGTTATCACCACCTACTACGACAACCTTGTTGCCCTTCTGTGGCTCACCCTTCTTGTAGTCACGCTTCTTGCCGTAGCCTACACCACCAGCAAGCATGATAACCTTATCGTATGCATACTTCTCGCCGTTCTCCTCGTGCTCGAATGTAAGCACAGAACCGGTGATGAGAGGCTGACCGAACTTGTTACCGAAGTCTGATGCACCATTGGAAGCCTTGATCAGAATCTGCTCTGGAGTCTGATAGAGCCACTTACGTACTGGCATGATGTCTTCCCAGTCGCGCTCAGCATCGCTCTTGCCGTTGTCATCCTTCAGACGAGGATAAGCAGTCATGTAGCAGGCAGTACCTGCGATAGGCCATGAACCTACACCACCACCCATACGGTCGCGGATTTCACCACCCGTACCGGTAGCAGCACCATTGAAAGGCTCTACGGTAGTAGGGAAGTTGTGAGTCTCAGCCTTCAGAGAGATAACACTCTCGATATCCTTCACCTGGAAGAAATCGCTGGTAGTCTGATCGGCTGGAGCAAACTGCTCGATAACAGGACCCTGAGAGAAAGCCACATTATCCTTATAGGCAGAGAGAATCTTGTTAGGGTTCTCCTGAGTGGTCTTCTTGATCATGCTGAAGAGAGAAGACTCCATCTCCTTACCGTCGATGATAAACTGGCCGCCGAAGATCTTGTGGCGGCAGTGCTCTGAGTTGATCTGTGCGAAACCGAAGATTTCGCTGTCGGTGAGAGGACGTCCGTTTTCCTTCTCCAGCTTGTGGAGATAAGCCATTTCGTCCTCGCTGAGGGCAAGACCCTCTTCCTCGTTGTACTTCTCGAGGTCATCGACGTACTTGATAGGTTCTGGCTGGTGGTTCACGGTGAATACATCCTGTCCGATACCGTTGTACATACGCTGGAGCATTGGGTCGTGCTCAGCATCTTCGCTATCCACAGGGAAGTACTCCTCGATACGCGAAATGCCGTTAAGACTCATATTCTGAGTAATCTCAACGGCATTCGTACTCCAAGGAGTAATCATTTCACGGCGTGGACCGACATAGAAGCCCTGCAACTGCTGGGCGTCCTCTAAAGTCGCGTCACCATAAAGCCAACAAAGTTCATTGATTTCGTCCTGAGATGGTTTGTGGTCAATCTCGGTCGCAATCACACTCTTAGATGGAGTTCTAAAAAAAAGAATCATACTTGCTTTCTTTTATATTATTAATGTATTTATTTCTTTTCGAGTGCAAAGATAGTGCAATTTCAAGACACTACAAAATAAAACTCTGTTTTTTATGTTTTTTTTGTTGAGATTTGGGCTATTCTTACCTTAAGAGGCTACATTTGACGGTTTAGCTATAAGAAAAGTGCTTTCTGTTGCCTTTTTTGGTTAAAAAGGTGATAAATAAAGATTTAGAGGTTAAAAATGTCTAAATGCGTTTGACAAATGTTGTTTATTCGAGTCTTATCTGTAACTTTGCAAGTGAAAGAAGTGAATCAGCTTCTATAATGCCCTAAAATGTAGAAGCTTCCGGATAACGGATGAAAGCCGGGAGAACTCTAATATAATAGAAGGTAGAAAGCGACGTTAAGATATACTATAATCAATTAATAATAACAAGAAAATTTAAATTAGAAAGAATATGAAACAGACAAAGTTAATGGTAATGGCAATGATGGCTGTAGCTCTGATGGCTACAAGCTGTGCAAGTAAGAAGGATCTTCAGAATTGCCAGAATGAGAATAAGGAATTGTCAAGCAACTATCAGGCTACCAAGGAAAAGCTGGCAGCTACTGAGGCTAGTTTGGCTGCTGCACAGGAGCAGCTCGCTACTGCAAAGAGCGATTACGCTAAGTTGCAGAACTCACTTGACAAGAGTTTGAACAATGCAAGCCAGAACAACGTGAGCATTGAGAAACTCGTTGACCAGATCAACGAGAGTAACCAGTATATCCGCCACCTGGTTGAGGTAAAGAGCAAGAGTGATTCTCTCAACATGGTTCTTACCAACAACCTGACCCGCTCTTTGAGCAAGGAAGAAATGAAGGAGGTTGATGTTCAGGTTCTGAAGGGTGTAGTTTACATCTCTCTGGCTGACAATATGCTCTATCAGAGCGGTAGCTATGAGGTAAACAGCCGTGCTCAGGAAACATTGAGCAAGATTGCTAAGATCATCACTGACTACAAGGATTACGATGTGCTCGTAGAGGGTAATACCGATAACGTACCAGTAAGCACTACAAGTGCCAAGATGAAGAACATCCGCAACAACTGGGACCTCTCTGCTCTCCGTGCAGCTTCTGTTGTTCAGTACTTGCAGGATCACTTCGGTGTAAATCCTAAGCGTCTTACTGCTGGTGGCCGTGGTGAGTACAACCCTGTAACTACTAACGATACAGAGGTAGGCAAGCAGCGCAACCGCCGTACTCAGATTATCATCACTCCTAAGCTCGACCAGTTTATGGACTTGATTGATAAGGCTCCAGAGGAGAAGTAAAAAGGCTATTTAAAGGTAAAAAGGTAAAAGGGTAAAAAAGTAAAAAGGTAAATAAGTAGAGGCATCAATGAGTTTTCGGGCTTATTGATGCCTTTTTCGGTATAAATATACAGATTTTATGATTTAAAGCCGTAAAAAGTACTTTTTGTTGTCATTTTGCTAGAATTATTCTTAATTTCCTTTCTTTTCTTGATTATTTTTATTAATTTTGCAGGCAAAATATCATGGCTCTACTTGGCAGCCCTGATAATTGTACATTGTAAATTATTAATTATACATTATATTGTGTTATGGAAAAGATTAAGATGACAACTCCATTGGTAGAGATGGACGGTGATGAGATGACAAGAATTCTCTGGAAGATGATTAAGGACGAACTGATTCTTCCTTTCGTTGATTTGAAGTCTGAGTATTATGACCTCGGTCTGCCTTATCGCGACCAGACCAACGACCAGGTAACCATCGACTCTGCCGAGGCGGCTAAGAAATATGGTGTGGCTGTGAAGTGTGCTACTATCACTCCTAATGCACAGCGTATGGACGAGTATAAGCTCCACAAAATGTGGAAGAGCCCTAATGGAACTATCCGTAGCATCATGGATGGTACAGTGTTCCGTGCTCCTATCACCATCCCAAGCATCCACCCATGTGTAAAGAACTGGGAGAAGCCTATCACTATCGCCCGTCATGCTTACGGCGATGTATACAAGAGCGTGGAGCTTCGTGCTGATGAGCCAGGTACAGCCAAACTCGTGTTCGAGGGTAAGAGCGGCAAGAAGCAGGAGATTGAGATTCATTCTTTCGATGGCGCTGGTGTTATCCAGGGCATGCACAATACTGATAAGAGTATCCGCAGCTTTGCTCACAGCTGCTTCAAGTTTTCCATTGATACCAAGCAGGATCTCTGGTTTGCTACCAAGGATACCATCTCTAAGACATACGACGCCCAGTTCCGTAAAATCTTTGAAGAAGTATATGAGAACGACTATAAAGAGAAGTTTGCCGAACTCGGCATCGAGTATTTCTATACATTGATTGATGATGCCGTAGCCCGTGTCATCCGCAGCAAGGGCGGTTTCATCTGGGCTTGCAAGAACTATGACGGTGATGTGATGAGCGATATGCTCAGTACAGCCTTCGGCTCTCTGGCGATGATGACTTCTGTATTGGTTTCTCCTGACGGTAAGTATGAGTATGAGGCAGCCCACGGCACCGTAACCCGCCACTACTATCGCTATCTGAAGGGTGAGGATACATCTACCAACCCTATGGCTACCATCTTTGCATGGAGCGGTGCGTTGAGAAAGCGTGGCGAACTGGATGGCATCAAGGAACTTCAGAACTTTGGCGACCAGCTGGAGGCTGCTTGTTTCGATACTTTGAACGACGGTATTGCTACCAAGGATCTCGTAAACCTGATGGAAGGTGTTGAGGCTAAGGCTGTAAACTCAGCTGGCTTTATCGCTGCCATCCGCGAGCGCCTGGAAAAGCGATTGGCATAAAAACAATAAGACCTGGGGTAATTAACCTCAGGTCTTATTGTTTTTATTATTAGTTTTAGTTTAAATCTTGATTCTTTTTCTTGCGTTTACGCAAAGCGTCTGAATAAACTTTAAACAAATCTATGTTCAGCAACTGACAGATATGGTAAAGCATACCCGTATCTATAGTGGCTCTGCCGTATACCTTATATATATTAGTACGGTGGCAGCCTAATTGCTCAGCAAGCCATACTGTTGTCTTGCCTTGCTTGTTTAACTCCTCTTTGATGATTTCACCGATTAAGGGAATTGCATTTACTTTATCTTTCATACTTTTTCAGTTGTGTTATATGCTCACTTATAGTTATATCGGGTACAAAAGTAGTATTTCTGTTTCTAACTAGCAAAGAAACATGTAGCTAATTTGGTAACACTACGTTAAAATGTGTAATAAAACGCCCTTTTTTTTATGTTTTTTTTCTCTAAAGAACTAAATGTCACGAAAATGTAATCAAATGTAATGCTTATTACGAAAGAAAAGTCGTAATTTTGCAGCGGTATTTTAAATAACATGAAATATGGAAGAGAATATGAAAAGAATACTTGTTGTTGATGATGAGCAAGACTTGTGTGAAATCCTGAAGTTCAATCTTGAAACCGAAGGATACGAGGTAGAGACTGCCAATTCTGCAGAAGAGGCTTTGGAGATGGACATCGCTTCGTTCGACCTGCTGTTGCTGGATGTTATGATGGGCGGAATGAGCGGCTTCCAGCTGGCTAAGCAGTTGAAGGACAATCCGATGACTGCCAATGTTCCGATCATCTTCCTTACAGCCCGTGATACGGAAAACGATACGGTGACAGGATTCAATATCGGTGCAGATGATTATATCTCGAAACCTTTCTCTATCCGAGAGGTGATGGTCAGAGTGCGTGCCGTGTTGCGCCGTACGGCTGAACAGGCGGGCGATGCTGATGAGCCTAAGACTATCAACTATCAGGGACTGCAGTTGAATCTGGACAAGAAGACGGTGAGCATTGACGGTGAGGCTATTCCTTTCACCAAGACCGAGTTCGAACTCCTGCGTCTTTTCCTCGAAGAGCGCGGCAAGGTCTTCTCGCGTCAGGAACTGATCGACCGGGTTTGGCCTAAGGATGTGATGGTACTCGACCGCACGGTGGATGTCAACATCACCCGTATGAGAAAGAAGATTGGTAAGTTTGCCAAGTGCATTGTTACCCGTCTGGGTTTCGGTTATTATTTTGATGCGTAATTAAAAATGTTTAAGTTAAATAGTGTAGGTAGAAAGTTGTACTTCAGTGTACTGGCGGTGTTCCTTGTGTTCGCCGTCAGTTTTATCGTGTTCCAGCAGGCACGAGAGAAACAGTATAAAATAGGTACGCTTACTATCAAACTGGAAAATTATAATGAACTGCTGGCAGAAGATCTGGCGCTCTCTCCTGGTGAAGGAATTATTCTGCAGGATAGTCTTCACGATAAGAATGTGACTGTGGCTCAGGAAAAGTTGCAGGCTTTCGTCCGTGAACATGAAAGCAAGGATCTTCGTGTTACGCTGGTGCGCCCGAACGGTAAGGTGATTTATGACAACATGAGTTCCGATTATGAGCATTTTGCCAACCATGCCAAGCGTGAGGAAATAGTAGAAGCCTTGAAAAACAGGGTAGGCTCAAGCGTAGAGCGACAGTCTAAAACCCTGAAGCATGATTATTTCTATGTGGCTTCTTATTTTCCGGAAAGCAAGCTCATCATCCGTACGGCGTTACCTTATAATAATGATTTGGCTAAGTCGCTGCAGGCCGACCAGCATTTCATCTGGTTTGCCATCGTAGCCATCATTCTGCTTACCATCGTGCTCTACCGTTTTACGAACCGTCTGGCTAAGAATGTTTCCAAACTGAGCATCTTTGCTTATAAGGCAGACCACAACGAGAGTCTGGAGGTGGAAGATCTCGCCAAGTTCCCTAACGATGAATTGGGCGAGATAGCTGAGCGTATCATCAAGATGTATAAGCGCATACAGACCACCCGTAGGGAGCAGGATATTCTGAAGCGGCAGCTTACCCAGAATATCGCTCACGAGCTGAAGACTCCTGTAGCAAGTATTCAGGGTTATCTGGAAACGATACTCGACAATCCGCATATCAACGAAGAGATGAAGTCGCAGTTTCTGCAGCGCTGTTATGCCCAGAGCGAGCGTCTCACCTCTCTGCTCCGCGACATCTCAACCCTGAACCGGTTGGATGACGGTTCGGATATGATAGATTTCGAGGCGGTAGACATTACGCAGATGGTGAGTGAAATAGCCCATGAGACGGCGCTGGAAAGAGAGTCGCACCAGATGACTTTCGAGAATCTTCTTCCCGACCAGCATATTATCGTGAAGGGTAACCGCAGTCTGCTCTATAGTGTGTTCCGCAATCTTACCGACAATGCCATAGCTTATGCCGGCGAAGGACGTAAGATAACGTTGAGTGCCAAGGAGCAGGGCAATAAGTGGCATTTCATCTTCTGTGATAATGGTCAGGGAGTTCCTGCCGAGCATCTCTCCCGTCTTTTCGAGCGTTTCTATCGGGTTGATAAGGGCCGCAGCCGCAAGATGGGTGGCACCGGTTTGGGTCTTGCCATCGTAAAGAATGCCGTTCTTCTGCATGGCGGTACTATCCGGGTAAGCAATCAGCTTGAAGGCGGCTTGAAATTTGAATTTACGCTTAAAAAATAAAAATGTTTTTTGAATAAAGTATTTAAGCGGTAAATAAAAATACTCAGGGTGGCTGATAAAGATACTTAAGTAGTAAATAATAGGTAAAGAAAGGCAAGGTTTCTGAGAATCTCCTAAATGAGGTTCTACAGAAATCTTGCCTTTCTTGTCTTTTAGAACATTTTTGTTTTCTTTTCGTAAACTTTGCTTAAATCTCTTATTTTCGACCTTTTTCTGCTAAAAATGTAGATTATATTTCTAAATGTTGATAAAAATCAAGAAAAACTACCTTTTTTCTATAAAAATATCGATAAAGTTTGCAATAATTCAATACTTTTTCTTACCTTTGCACCCGTAAAGCAACGAGAGAGGCTTAAAAAATGTAAGAAGAGAAAAAATATATAAAGTTATAAGAGTTGTTTAATAATTTAGAGAAGATTTTATGGAAAAAAGATTGCTTTTCTTGTTAGTCAATCTCTTCCTTTTTGTGGGGGGGGTATTGGCTCAAACGAAAGTAACAGGTACCGTAGTTTCTCAGGAAGATGGTGAACCTGTCATTGGTGCATCTGTCGTAGTCGCTGGAGCGGCACGTACAGGTACTGTCACCGATATCGACGGTCACTTCTCTTTGGAGGTACCTGCTGGTAAGAAACTTGTAGTTAGCTACGTCGGTATGCAGAGCCAGACCTTGACTCCAGCAGCCAAGATGACTATCCGCCTGAAGGCAGATAGCAAGAGCTTGGGCGAGGTGGTTGTAACGGGTATGCAGAAGATGGATAAGCGTTTGTTTACTGGTGCTACTACAAAAATTTCTGGCGACAAGACAAAGTTGGATGGTGTCGCAGACATCAGTCGTGCCTTGGAAGGTAAGGCTGCCGGTGTGTCTGTGCAGAATGTATCAGGTACTTTCGGTACAGCTCCAAAGATTCGTGTGCGTGGTGCTACTTCTATTTATGGTAGTTCAAAACCTCTTTGGGTGGTAGATGGTGTTATCATGGAGGATGTAACTGAGGTCGATGCTGATGATTTGTCTTCAGGTAACGCAGAAACCCTTATATCTTCAGCTATTGCAGGTTTGAATGCTGATGATATTGAAAGTTTCCAGATTTTGAAAGATGGTTCTGCTACCTCTATTTATGGTGCACGTGCTATGGCTGGTGTCATTGTCGTTACAACCAAGAAAGGTAAGGCTGGTACAAACCGCATCAGCTATACTGGTGAATTCACTATGCGTTTGAAGCCAAGCTACCGCAATTTCAATATCATGAATTCTCAGGATCAGATGGGTGTATATCGTGAGATGTACAACGATGGTTATTTTTCTTTTGAAAAGAGTTATCGTGCTTCTAACAGTGGCGTCTTTGGCAAGATGTATCACCTGATGAATACATATGATTCGAAGACGGGAACTTTTGGATTGGCTAATACTGAAGAGGCGATGAATAGCTATCTCCAGAAGGCTGAGTACCAAAATACCGACTGGTTTGACTTACTCTTCAATAATAGTATCTCCCAGAATCATTCCGTCAGCATGTCTACTGGTACCGATAAGGCTCAGTATTATACATCTTTCAGTGTGATGAACGATCCAGGATGGTCTAAGCAGAGCAAGGTACAGCGTTATACAGCCAATGTAAATGCTCTTTACAATATTTCGAAGAAATTGTCTTTCAATGCCATAGCTAATGCTTCCTATCGTAAGCAGCGCGCTCCTGGTACTACTTCACAGTCTGTAAATAATGTGACAGGTGAGGTGTCTCGTGATTTTGATATCAACCCATATTCTTATGCGTTGAACACTTCTCGTACCATGGATCCTAATGAACTCTATGTGCGTAACTATGCTCCGTTCAATATTTTCCGTGAATTGGAAAACAACTATTTGAGTTTGGATGTGGTTGACATGAAATTCCAGGGTGAATTGAAATATAAGCCAATCTCTAAAGTAGAACTCGCAGTATTGGGCGCTTACAAGTATTCTACAACGACCAATGCCGCTACCATTACTGACCAGAGTAATCAGGCTTGGGCCTATCGTGCGATGGATGATGCTACGATGCGTGATGCAAACCCATGGCTGTATACCGATCCAGACAAGGCAAACTCTTTGCCATTCTCTGTATTGGAAAAGGGTGGTTTTTATCGTGAGACCAAATATAAGATGAATAGCTGGGACTTCCGTGCCACAGCTAGCTATAATGATGTATACAACAAAGACCATATCGTGAACTTATTCGGTGGTTTGGAAATCAATTCACTCGACCGTAGCCGTTCTTATTTTAATGGCGTTGGCATGCAGTATGATATGGGTTATCTCCCTGCTTTCAACTATAACTTCTTCAAGCAGTTGGCGGAGGAGAATGGTCAATATTATAGTTTGGATAATTCATATCAGCGTGAGGCTTCTTTCTTTGGTACTGCCACCTATTCTTATAAGGGTCGCTACACAATTAATGGTACCATTCGTTATGAGGGTTCCAATAAGTTGGGTAAGAGTCGCTCAGCTCGTTGGTTGCCTACTTGGAACGTGTCTGGAGCATGGAATGCTCATGAGGAGAGTTGGTTTGCTAAGTTAAATCCTGTTCTTTCCCATCTTACATTAAAAGCATCATATTCATTGACAGCTGATCGAGGTCCTGCTTCCGTTTCTAACTCGTTGGTAGTGATACAGAGTTACAACCCTTGGCGTCCATTTGCCGGTGACAAGGAGACTGGACTTGAGATTTATCGCTTGGGTAATGATGATTTGACCTATGAAAAGAAGCATGAGTTGAACCTCGGTTTGGATATGGGCTTTTTGAATAACCGCATTAATGTGACTTTCGATTGGTATCGCCGCAACAATTATGATTTGATTGGTCCTAAGCGTACCATGGGTGTTGGTGGTGAGATCTATAAATATGCCAATGTGGCAAGTATGCGTTCACATGGTGAGGAGTTGACTATTTCCACTCGCAACATTGAGACCAAGGATTTTAAATGGAGTACCGACTTCATTTTCTCTCACTCAAAGAATACTGTAACCGACTTGGATTCACGTGCTAACATCATGCAGATGATTACAGGTACCGGTTTCACAATGAATGGCTATCCTGTTCGCTCTTTGTACTCTATTGATTTCAAGGGATTGAACAAAAAAGGTCTGCCTATCGTTGTGAATCAGAATGGCGAGGAGACAAGCTATGGTGGCGATCTCTACTTCCAGTCAACTACAACAGATTACTTGAAGTATGAAGGTCCAACTGACCCAACCATTAACGGCAGTTTCGGAAACACCTTCTCTTATAAGGGTTTAAAACTGAATGTGTTCATTACATACGCTGCAGGAAATAAAGTACGTCTTGATCCAGCTTTCAGTTCTTCATACTCAGACATGACTGCCATGCCAAAGGAATTTATAAATCGTTGGACTCAAGCCGGTGATGAAGCTTATACGGATGTGCCAGTCATAGCAGACCAGCGCATGAAGCAGAATGACAATTATATTGGTTATCTTTATAATGCATATAACTATTCTACGGCTCGCGTAGCTAAGGGTGATTTCATTCGCATGAAGGAGATTTCTTTGGCTTATGATTTCCCAGGCAAGTGGATTCAGGCCCTTCGCTTGAACAGCGTTAATTTGAAACTTCAGGCTACTAACTTGTTCTTGATTTATTCAGACAAGAAGTTGCACGGACAGGATCCTGAGTTTTTCAACACTGGTGGTGTGGCAACCCCAATGCCACGTCAGTTTACATTGACATTAAGAGTAGGACTTTAAAGAAAGAGAGATAATTATGAAAAAGAATAAATTATATATAGCATCGGTGGCTTTTGCGGCATTGTCATTGGTCACATCATGCGACAGCTTCCTGGACAAGTTGCCAGATGATCGTGCCGAGGTAAATACCGAGGAAAAGGTGACCTCTCTGCTTGTGTCTGCTTACCCAACTGCAAGCAGCAATATGATATTGGAATGGAGCTCAGATGAATATGCAGACAACGGAAAGCAGTATAGTACCAATCAGGAAATAGAGCAGGCATATCGTTTTCAGCCAATAACTGCTCAAACCAATGATTGCCCAAAGAATTTGTGGAATGGTTATTATTCTGCAATTGCAGCTGCCAACCAGGCATTGGCTTCCATTGATGAGATGGGAAATCCTGCATCGCTAAAGGCACAGAGAGCAGAGGCTTTGCTCTGTCGTGCCTATAGCATGTATCGTCTTGCTACAACTTTCTGTATGACTTATAATCCAGATAATGCAGAGAAGTACATGGGACTTCCATATCCAACAAAGCCTGAGACAACTGTGAGTCCTGACTATAAGCGTGGTACACTGAAGCAACTTTATGAACAGATTGATGCTGACATAGAGGCAGCCTTGCCTGATGTCAGCGATGATATCTATACCCAGCCTAAGTATCATTTCAACCAGAAGGCTGCGTATGCTTTTGCTGCTCGTTTCAACCTGTACTATATGAACTATGACAAGGTGATAACATATGCTTCTAAGGTGCTTGGAGCAAATCCAGCCTCTGGATTGCGCAACTATGTGCCTTTCATGTCTTTGTCTAATTCGGAGGACATGGAGAATCGATATATTTCTTCATCAGAGAACGCCAATCTCTTGTTGATGACGGCAGGTAGTAAAATCGGTAGAAATGTCAGTGGTAATGAAGCGCGTTTTTGCCATAATCAAAATGTAGGTCAGTATGAAACGATTTGGGCTAAGATGCCATGGGGAAGTGGATCCAAAAACAATACTCTCTATCAGTCAAACTTGTTGTTTGGCAATAACCGTATTCTTATCTTCCCAAAGATGTTTGAACATTTTGAGTTTACCGACAAGATAAACCAAACTGGATATGTTCATGTTGTAGATGCTGTGTTCACTACTGATGAAACGCTTCTTTGTCGTGCTGAGGCTTATGCCATGAAGAAGGATTATGATAATGCGGTGAAAGATATCAATACTTGGATTGTGTCGCATACTATGACTGCGAATGGTACGGCAAAACGCCCAACAATGACAGTTGAAAGTATCAAGACTTTTATTGAGGATTTGCCATATGCACCTGTTACACCAAAATCCAATTTGGAACATAGTATTCGTAAGACATTCCATCCACAGGGATTCACGGTTGAGGCTGGTATCCAAGAGGATATTTTGCAATTCATCTTGCAGATGCGTCGACTGGAGACATTGTATCAAGGTCTTCGTTTCCTTGACATCAAGCGCTATGGCATTGAGTTCAGTCATGATGTTGACGAAGAGTCTCCTATTGTTTTCAAGGCTGGTGACTTGCGAGGTGCTATTCAATTGCCTGATGATGTAATTGAGGCAGGATTACCTGCCAATCCAAGAGAAGAGTCTAACAAATAAAAAATGAGTAAACTATGAAATATATAAAATTATTCATACTGATAGCGTCAGTCTCACTGTTTGCCGCCTGCTCAGACGATAGTCTTGATTCTAAGAGTATTTTCGATACGCAGAATAAGGAAGAGCAGAATGACTTTGACAAGTGGCTCAAGACCAACTATGTGGATACCTATAATATCCGCTTTAACTATCGGTATAGCGACAAGGAGACGGACAACAAGTATAATCTTGCACCTGCCGATTTTAATAAGTCTAAGGCATTGGCTATCATGGTCAAGCACATTTGGCTGGATGCTTACACTGAAGTGATGGGCGAGCAGTTTATGAAGACCTATTCTCCTCGTGTGATGCAGTTGGTTGGCTCTGCAGCTTATGATTCCCAGTCTTCTATTGTGATGGGTACAGCCGAAGGTGGATTGAAGGTAACTTTGTATAACGTAAACATCATCGACATTGATAATCCAATCATAGATCCTGAAAGTCCTTTTGTTGACAAGAAAAAAGGTACGTACGATTTGAATTACTGGTTCTTCCATACAATGAATCACGAGTTCTGCCATATTCTGACTCAGAAAAAGAATTATTCTACTGAGTTCCAGACTATTTCTGCCGGCAAGTATCAGACTTCAGGTTGGGTGAATGTCACGGATGAAGAAGCTCCATCTATGGGATTTGTATCCGGTTATGGCAGTGGGGAGTATAATGAGGACTTTGCTGAGATTTTTGCCCAGTATGTAACTCATTCTGAAGCAGCATGGCAAAAAATACTGAATGCAGGTATTGTATACGAGACAGATGAAAATGGTGATTATGTGCTTGATGCTGATGGCAATCCTATAGTGAAGGATGCAAGTGGCTATAAAGCTATTATTCAGAAATTTAATATTCTCAAAGAATATTTTGCCAACACTTGGGGCATGGATATTACCAAGCTTCGTGAAGTCATCTTGCGTCGTACTGCAGAAGTAAAGGAAATGGATTTAGAAACATTAAAGTAAGACGGATATGAAAAAAATATATAACATATTATTTGCGTTGATTGCGGTCTTGTCTTTCACATCTTGTTCCAACGACATAGATGAAGTGTTCGACAAGTCTTCTGCAGAGCGAGTGAATGATGCAATTGCAGAATATAAGACGGTTCTTACTTCTGCAGAGAATGGATGGCTGATGAAATATTATCCTAAGGCTAATACCAAGTATGGTGGATATAATCTGTTGTTGAAATTTGGAACAGATGGAAATGTTACTGCCATGAGCGATGCTTTGGGTGCAGACACGAAAGCCACATCACATTATAAATTGGAGCAGAGTGCTAGTATCGTTCTGTCTTTTGATGAGTATAATAAGGTGATTCATTTCTTTTCCGATCCAGCTAACCCTGCTGGTATTGGTGATAATGGTAAGGGTATGGAAGGTGACTTGGAATTCAGGGTGCTTACCGCCACTGCTGATTCTGTTGTCATGCTTGGTAAGAAGCGTGGTACAAAAATTGTGATGACTCCAATGGCGAAGGATGCCGATTGGACTGAGACCATAAATCAGATAGATGATTTGGAGCAGGAGATGCAGTTCCCTAAATATACTTGTGAGGTGAATGATGCCAAGTATGTGGCAACAACAAGCTATCGTACCATTACTTTCACTAGTTCTAATGCCGAGGATGGCTCTACCACGATACCTTATATCGTAACAGACAAGGGTATTGAGTTTTATAAGCCAATAACTCTTAATGGTATTAGTATCAAGGGATTTAATTACAAGGGAGGCGATAACTATGAGTTTGAATCAACAGATGCCACTGTAAAGATGTTGGGCGTTGTTCCTCCTATCAGTGAGCAGGTTATCAATGGAGACTGGTTCTTCTCTGTAGCTAATATGGGTAGCTATACTCAGACATATTGGAATGCTGGTAACGAGGAGGTCTCTAAGTATTACTCTCCTTGCTATTATGCTGCTTTTACCACTTCTGCGTTTGATAGCTATGCGGGACATTGGGGAATCTTGTTCAATGTGGCAGGTTATGGTTCGTTCATAGACATTACTCCTACTATCGTTGATGATGATCATATCTCATTTGCTTGTCCTGGCAAGTTTGGCTTGAATGGCCAGTATTTCTATAACTGGGGGCAGCTGTATATGATTTATGCACTGACTGGTGATAAAGGTAGTCATGCAGCCGACGTGGCCAAGACTTATAAAGTCGAGTTGATAGAGGGTACAACGAAACAGCCTTCTTCTATAAAGTTGACTGATGAGAGTAATCCAAACAACTGGTTTGTCTTGACAACTAGTAGGCCAGAATCTCTTTTTTAGAGTTCATCCATCATGAAATAAAATTATATACATAATGTTTAATAGGATTCTTTGTGAAAAGAATACATAAAATCTCTCGTCTGGGGGCGTGCTCATTTAAGCACGCCCCTTATTTGTTGTTGCAGTATAAACTGTATTCCGGAATTGTTAAGTTTCAATATAAAAGACCAAAACTCCATAGTGGTAATATGTCACCGTTAGCATATTCTATATCATCACGCACAATATAAGCGTTTTCTACATCCTTCACCTGCTTATGACTCTTTTTGGCACCCCCAATCTCAAATGTATACTTTCCTATTGTAAAATCGGAAATCTTAGATGATGTAACATCCTGATTGACTCTGGTTTGGTTGTAGAAGAATGTCTCTCTCACATTACCGATGTTAGAATTATTGCCAGAAAGTGCATATATGATATTCGGATTATCGAGATAAACTTTCTCTGTCTTTCCCAATCCTCTCATTCCGCCTGTTTCGTCACGTAACTGACCAATCATTCCTGCTTTTTCCATGTATAGAAGATAGGTAGGAATATCATTACGGCTCACTTTGATTTCGTTTGCCAATCCTGTGGCTTCTGGCTTATAGGGTACATTGCCTGCTATGATAGATAACATGCGACGGAGTTTTTTCCCTGTTGCTGGCGACATGTTGGCATATTGTGGAATATCTACTTCCATCGTAAGACGTATCACCTGTTGTAGTCTTTGCTGGAAAAAGCCTTCTTTGGAAAACGGATAGTATCCTTCTTTCAGATATTTATTGAAGAGAGGAATAGGATGAAGCACCTCTTTTATTTCTATTTTCCCCATCAGAATATCATCTAATGACCTGACTGGTGTCTTGATACCTTCGAACATTTCCAGATATTCCCTAAAAGACATACCCTGCATCTCATATAATATGACTCTTCTGCTCAAATCTGCCTCTCCTTCTAAAATATCAAGCATAGAAGATCCCGTGAAGAAGATCTTGAGCTCAGGGTGGGAGTCGTAGATTTGCTTCAATTCCCTCGACCATGCATCATATTTATGTACTTCATCTATATAAAGCGTTTCGCCTCCTTCACGTACAAATTGGTCGGCTGTATCAATTAGTGTGTGAGTTGTGAAATAGCTATGGTCTGCTGATATATAGAGACTTTTTGCCTGTGTATCCGCATCCATTTCTTTAAGATGTTGAAGAATCAAAGTCGATTTTCCTACTCCTCTGGGCCCCATGAGTCCAACGAACCTCGCTTGCCAAGGAAGTTTGTCATACATATAACGCTTAAAGTCCAGACTTACTAGACGCAGCTGTTCTTTCATGTAGTTTACGAGTGTAATATCCATATTTCACCTTATTTTATGCATCTTTTAAGATGCTGTTTTTATAGTACATGCACCTTGGAAGGTGCATATTTGTGCACAATGTGCACTTTTCAAGGTGCAAATATATGCTTTTTCTTTCGAAACTCCAAACTTTTTGCTTATTTATTTTTGCTAAAAGCCTTCTTGTACCTTTTTTCTAATAATTGCCAGAGATTTTTATCAGTATGTAGCGATTATAGCCTAGTTATGGAAGAATATTCTGCCGAGGAATAAGTTGGCTGTTAATCGGAAATAGTGTACAGGCGAATGAAGAACAGCTGACTAGCCAAGTTACTCCTGTAGATGACTCTCATGTGAAATTGGCCTTTGCCGTGACGGGTGACGCTAATGGCGTTTGGTATTATAGTAATGCTGGATACGCCTATATTATTAAAGCTTTGTCTACATTTTGTCAAGTCGTGTTGCTTATTATCCATGGGGCGTAAGACAATAAAAATCTCTCTCAAACAAAAGAAGTTCCTCTTCGTGAGGAACTTCTCTCATAATTTTAGGCTTCCTTGCCATGGGATATGGTGAGGGAGCCTTTTTTTATAGTCGATGATTATAAGTCATTCAGCATGAAATCATAGATGCTCATGTAGAGTATACCATTTGCATCACGGTTGCTGATGAGGCTTTCGCCCACAATGACGATTCGCTCGAAACCATCATCTATGCGGCGCAATGAGTTGATTTCTTGCTCTATCTTGTCTTGCGATGGCAGGCTGAGGGCCGACTGGATATAGCATCGGCGACTGCCCTTGTTGCACACGAAGTCTACCTCTAGTTGTTTGCGATAACTAGTGCCGTTTTCGTCTTTTCCATTCACTGTTACCACGCCTACATCCACATTGAATCCCTGTCTTCTCAGCTCGCAATATATCGCATTCTCCATGAGATGGGTCTTCTCTATTTGGCGAAAATTGATGAGTGCATTGCGCAGTCCTAAGTCGGTGAAGTAATACTTCATAGGAGTACCGATATATTTTCTTCCCTTCACGTCGTATCTCTTGGCTTCCTCTATAAGAAAGGCATCTGAGCAATAATCGATGTATGTTTTCAGAGTGGTAGAGCCAATGGATATATTTTTGTTGGTCTTGAATGTATTCGATAGTTTTTGAGGATTTACCAGTCCTCCTATGCCAGATGATAACATACAGAGAAGTTCTTCTAGCTCAGCATTGTTCTTGATGCGATTTCTGTTAAGAATGTCAATCAAGTAAGTTTCTTGCCAAAGGTCTTTAAGTACCCTAATCTTATCTTCATCTGTAGGTTGTAGGATGACAGGTGGCAGTCCGCCATATTGTAGATATTCTACCCAACCGCTCTCTTGGCTGCCTTGGTAGACAGACATGAATTCGGAGAAACTGAGTGGTGAAATATGAATCTGGTAGCCTCGACCTCTGAACTCGGTAATGATGTCCTTTGACAAGAACTTGGCGTTGCTGCCTGTAACATATACGTCAGCATTGGGGATATGGAGCAATCCATTCAGAACATCCTCAAAATCTTTCAGCATCTGCACCTCGTCCAAAAGGATATAGTACATCCTACCGTCCTTGATGAGGCTCTTTACATACTGGTAGAACTTATCAGGGTCGCGATATACCTTATTGCCAAAGTCATCAAAAGCCATTTCTATGATGTGCTCTTTGTCTACACCATCTAGTTTGAGTTGTCTCTTGAATAAGTTGAATAGCAGGAAAGACTTTCCGCATCTTCTAATACCGGTGATGATTTTTACCAGTCCATTGTGTCTGCTATTGAGCAGTTGCTGTATGTATCTTTTGCGTTCGATGATCATAATCTATCTAAATATATTGATTTAATTTTACGTTAGATTTTTGCGTAAATACGCATTTTTCTGCTGCAAAGATACGCTTTTTTGATGAATTTACAAAAGATTTTTGCGTAAATACGCATTTTTCTGCTGTAAAAAGTGTTTTTATAATCTGTTCTTGTGCTCACCTATTGGAGCGCATCCTCAGTCCTGCGAATCTCAACCGAGCCTACAAGGCAGTGATGAGAAACAAAGGTATGTAGCGATTATAGCCTAGTTATGGAAGAATATTCTGCCGAGGAATAAGTTGGCTGTTAACCGGAAATAGTGTACTGGCGAATGAAGAACAGCTGACTAGCCGTACGCTCGCTAGTTGGCTGTTCTACTGCAACAGTCAGCGTAAATGCCTGTAAAAATGTTGTAAGTAAAGGATAAGAAAATACTCTTCACTCTTCACCTTTCCTTTGGAATCCCCAGTGTTTATGGGCGTTTCGAGGGGTGAAGAGTTCTTGGACACTCTTCACCCACTCTTCACCCTGGCTGGTTCGGCGGAGGGTGTGTCATAAGTTTATGATTCCCCCTCTTCTTGTTGTTGGAAGAGTTAGGATATGTTGTAGGAAGAGTTAGAATATGTTGTTGGAAGAGTTAGGATATGTTGTTGAAACAGCCAGTATCTTCGGTCGCACAACAGCTGTTGTGCGCTTGCATAACAGCTGATATGCGCATGCACAACAGGTGATGTGCATGCGGTGGTCAACTGTTATGCGCCAAACTATTATCCAGACTTATGGCGCACCCTCCTCAGGGACGCCTGGCGGTCTTGCATCTCTCCTTAACAACTAGCGGTCTTGCGCTGCAATTTACGCCTCTTGGTCTTTGGAATCGGTGAAGAGTGGTGAAGAGTGGGTGAAGAGTCGCTGCAAACTCTTCACCCCTCGGAATGCCTATAAACACAGGGGTTTCCGAAGGAAAGGTGAAGAGTGAAGAGTAAAAGCGTGTTCGCTTGCAGATAAAAAATGGGGCGCAAGCTGTTTCCATGAAAGGAATCGCTTGCGCCCCTGATATTATTGCTTATGAGTAAATGAGCACCCTAAGATTAGAACTTGTAGATAGCACCAAATGAAATGTTGCTCGCATCTACGTTAAGTCCGAATGTTGATGAGTTGTCACCATGGTCAGGAGAATAACCTCTGTAACCGAGGAAACCTACCTTTGTGATGAAGTTTACGTGGTCTGAAAGCTTAACAGCCAAACCTGGCTTGATGCCTACCTCGTAAGAATCGCCACCGCCCTTGCTGACGCTGCCGTAACCGATTGTACCCTCAACGAAGAGGTTAACCAACTTGGTTTCTACGGCTGTATAACGTACGTAAGGAGCTACAATGAATGTTGTTGCTTCTGGTACTGCATGGAGTTCGCAAACATCGCCCTTCTTGATACCGATCTCGAGACCTGCTTCCCACTTGTTGTTGAATTCGTAACCAATCTCTGGCATCAAGGTGTAAGCTGTCTTGCTGTCACCATCACCGATCTTGTTGCTGGAAATACCAGCTGTACCACCGATGTAAACCTGTGCGCTAGCGCAAACTGAAACGAGAGCCATAGCAAGGCTCAACATAATCTTCTTCATAATCAATCTTTTCTTTTAATTATTACTTTATTTTATAACTCTAATCAGGTAGCTTTTCAGCCCCTTATTTATAATAGCAGAGCACATCCCAGACATGCTCCGCACTCTCTAATTCGGCGGCAAAGGTATAGGAAATAACTCAAAACTCAAAACTTTTTCTCAGTTTTTCTTGTAAAATGAGCCGTATTGTTGATATAAATCAAAAAAAGCAGGTATGCTGCATGTATCTGAAGTTATTTCTGAAGGATGGCAGCGATTTTTTAGTGAAACCGCCAAATAATATGAGGGAATATTTGGGTAAACCAACTTTTTTCTCTATCTTTGCATGAACAAACAGTTTGAATCTTTTTTTATTAATATCATAAATGAATCAATTTACAAAGCTGATAGTAGCCCAGCTCAATCTGAAGGAGCAGGCTGTAGAAAATACTCTGGCGCTGCTCGAAGAGGGCTGCACCATTCCGTTTATCTCGCGATACCGCAAGGAGAAAACCGGTAATATGGACGAGGTAAACATTGAAGCCATCGCACAGGCTAACGAGAAACTCTCTGAGATGGCGAAGAGAAAGGAGACTATCCTCAAAACCATCGAGGAACAGGGAAAACTCTCGGATGAACTGAAAAAACGCATCGAACAGTGCTGGGATGCCACCGAACTGGAAGATATCTATCTTCCTTATAAGCCTAAGCGCCGCACCCGTGCACAGATAGCACGTGAGGCTGGTTTGGAGCCTCTGGCACAGCTGCTCCTCTTCCAGCGTGAGCGCAATCCGGAACAGGCTGCCAGGAAGTTTGTGGGCGATAAGGTGAAGGATGTGGAGGCTGCACTTCAGGGAGCCAAGGACATCATCGCCGAAACCGTAAGCGAGAATGAGCAGAGTCGCAATCAGATTCGCGGTGAGTTCAGACGCGGTGCCATCATCACTTCTAAGGTGGTAGCCAAGAAGAAGGATGAGGAAGAGGCGCAGCGCTTCTCCGACTATTTCGATTTCTCAGAACCATTGAAGAAATGTTCTTCGCACCGACTGCTGGCTATGCGTAGAGGCGAGGCGGCAGGATTCTTGCGTGTCAGCATCTCGGCTGATGATGAGCAGTGTCAGGATAAACTGAAGCGCCACTATGTACATGGTTTCGGGGAGTGCCAGACGCTGGTGGGGGAAGCGGTAGATGATGCCTTTAAGCGACTGCTGAAGCCTAGCATTGAAACCGAATTTGCTGCGCTCAGCAAGCAGAAGGCGGATGAGGAGGCTATTGTGGTCTTTGCCGAAAACCTGCGCCAGCTCCTGTTGGCGGCTCCTTTAGGACAGAAACGCGTGATGGCGGTTGACCCGGGTTTTGCCAATGGTTGCAAGACTTGCTGTCTCGATGCGCAGGGCAATCTGATTCATCACGAAATCGTTTATCCTCATCCTCCACGCAACAAAAAGAGCGAAGCAACGGCTGCCATCCAGCGCATGGTTAAGATGTATCAGGTGGAGGCGATGGCTGTAGGTAACGGTACGGCAAGCCGCGAAACCAGCGACTGGCTGCATAGCATCGATTTCGTTCATCCGGTGGATATCTATGTGGTAAGTGAGGATGGCGCTTCTATCTATTCGGCTTCGAAGATTGCAAGAGATGAGTTCCCGGATGAGGATGTTACCGTGCGTGGTGCTGTGAGCATCGGACGAAGACTGATGGATCCGCTTGCCGAGTTGGTGAAGATTGATCCGAAGAGCATCGGTGTGGGACAGTATCAGCATGATGTGGATCAGACCCAGTTGAAGAAGAGTCTGGATACGGTGGTGATGAGTTGCGTGAACTCGGTGGGTGTCAATCTGAATACCGCATCGCAACATCTGCTGACCTATGTGAGTGGATTGGGACCTACGCTTGCCAAGAACATCGTGGAATATCGCCGCGAGAATGGAGCCTTCGCTTCCCGTGCCCAGTTGAAGAAAGTGCCACGTCTGGGTCCTTCGGCCTTTGAGCAGTGTGCCGGCTTCCTCCGCATTCCAGGCGCTAAGAATCCTTTGGATAACAGTGCCGTTCATCCGGAGCGCTATGCGCTGGTAGAGCAGATGGCGAAAGATCAGGGCGTAACGGTGAAGCAGCTGGTAGAAGACAAGGCGCTGCAGAAGAAGATTGATATCCGGAAATATGTGAGTGCCGAGGTGGGTATGCCTACTTTGACCGATATCATGGCTGAGCTTGACAAGCCGGGTTTGGATCCTCGTGGTGAGGTTGAGAAGTTTGAGTTTGATGCCAGCATCAAGGAGATAGAGGATTTGCAGGTGGGCATGGTTGTGCCGGGCATTGTTACCAACATTACCAAGTTTGGTGCCTTTGTAGATATAGGTGTCCACAACGATGGTCTGGTTCATGTTTCCCAGATGTCAAACCGTTACATTCAGGATCCTTCTGAGGTGGTAAAGCTTCATGAGCATGTGATGGTGAGAGTAACAGAAGTAGATTTGAAGCGCAAGCGCATCGCCTTGTCGATGAAGGGTGTGAAATAAAAAGGATATTCAGAATGAATCAGAATAATAATGGTGATGCTCTCTTGGCAGGGGGCATCACCAGAGATTGTATAGAGTCGGCATATTGCTTTATTCATCAGAAGCTCAGGGTTTTTGAATTTTCCACCAATCCTACGCAGCGTGATGATATAGAGTATGCCATCGCCCAGTATGTAGAGGGCATGAATCCGCACCTCTATCTTCTTCTTTCTAAAGGCAGAAAGGAATTCCTTCTAGACCATGTGAATTTTGAAAAAGATATGCGCGAGGCGCAGGAAAAACTGGAGGGGATGATGTAGGTATCTCTCTGCTTTAGGAGAAGGATAAACTGAGTCACGTTAATTTAAGTTGATGAGGGTGCGTCATAGACTTATGACACACTCTCTTTTTTATCCAGTTACATGCCAGTTACATGCTGGTTACATGCGTCAGGCACCGTTTTAAAGGGCTTTCGCATTGATTAAGGGCTATTTCGAGTTGCCCAGTTACATGCTGGTTACATGAGTTATGCTCAAGTAACGACCGAAAATAGCCGAATTAACGACCGCAAACGACCGCAAACGACCACAATAACGACCGAAAACGATCGAGATAGTTCTGTCACTTGCCAAATTGTATTATTCATTATTAAGCAATCCTCTTATACCCTTATCAAAGTCCGAGTCTATGCGTTGTGTTTTATTAAAGATGTCATATTCTTCTTCCGCCTTCTTCTTGGCTTGTGCAGCCGATATTTTGCCTTTGTCAGGTAATATCTGATATTTGCGGAAAGTCAAAAACTCATTGACACTTGCAGAGAACTGCTCCATATTGAACGTGTTTTCACGCTCTATGAGGTCTTCGACATAATCAAAGAAGCCAGTAATGGCACGTTCCAGTTGTCGGATTTCTTTCTCTTGCAGATAGTTCTTGGCAATGCTGACATCCGATTTTAGAACACGCCCATCTGGAGCATTCTTCCATGTTGTCAATCCCATGTGATCTTTTGTGTGGTCTGCCTTAGAGTAGATAATCTCCGCAGCAGTCTGTCCTGTGATGGCATAGTGAAAACGGTTTTGTATCATAGAATAGAATTCTCTTGTAGTCGGAGAGTTCTTGTCATAGTCGGTACTGCACTCTGCATAGATGTCAGTTATCTGTTGCCAGATACGACGCTCACTTGTACGAATAGAACGAATACGTTCAAGCAACTCACGGAAATAGTCCTTGCCAAACACCGCATTACCTTGCTTCAATCGCTCATCGTCCATTACAAAGCCTTTTTTGATATACTCATGGAGTATCTTTGTTGCCCATTGGCGGAAACGAGTGGCTTTCAGTGAAGAAACTCGATAACCTACGGCAATGATTGCATCAAGAGAGAAGAAATCCACTTTGTGAGTTTGTGTTTTTTCCTCAATTGCACCATGCTGAGTGGTTATTTCCATTTTGGAAACAACCACGTCCTTATCCAACTCTCCCTCATCAAAGATGTTCTTTAAATGCTTGCTTATAGCAGGAACACCTACACCAAAGAGCTGTGCCATAGCCTTTTGCGTACACCAAAGAGTTTCGTCTTTTATGACAACTTGTACTTTGCCATCAGCATTGGGCATATTATAAAGAAGAAATTGTATCTCGTTACTCATAATTTATTACTTTAGATGCAAATTTAGTGATTTATTTTTATAACAATGTGCCTATAGTGTAATCTTTAACAAGATATAACAAAAAGCGCTTGTGTTATAGCATGTAATAGTGTAAAAGAATGTAAAATGAAGCCCTTGCTTTTGGCTGTTACTATAGATTAGCATTGAAATATGTTGCCAAAATGTTGGCAATTTCTAGAAACGAAAAATCCTAACCGCTTATTATCAGGCAGTTAGGATTTCCTTCTGTGCGCCTGATAGGACTCGAACCTACACGGCCTAAACCACTAGATCCTAAGTCTAGCGCGTCTACCAATTTCGCCACAAGCGCATTCTTGGGTGCAAAGATACAATAATAATTTGAATAAAAAGAATAAAAATGAAAAAAATGATGGTTTTACTTGCTTTTTACGAGAAATAATGGTAATTTTGCAAACAGATATCGTTTTGTCTTTACTTTGCAAAAAAACGAAGGCAGAACGGTAAGGACAGATAAAAACTATAATAACAGGAAAATGAAAAAAGTATGGGTTATGATGCTGGCTACATTGATGGTTTCTTCCACAATGATGGCTGGAAACGTGAAGAAATCAACTACTCTTCCTATTGAGGGAGAGGTAGTAAAGGCTTCTCATCCGATGATTCAGTATGTTGGACGTGTGAGTTTTGCTAAGAATCCTGATGTAGCTAGTTTCAATTATCCGGGAACTACGATTGAGGCTAGTTTCCAAGGTTCTTCTCTGAAAATGCTGTGTCGCCCGAAGACGGGATATTTCATGGCGCAGATTGATGGTTGCGAACCTTTCAAAGTGGGATTCAATGCCGAACGCGATTCGGTCGTAACCCTGGCTGCGGCTTTGCCAAAGGGGGTGCATCATGCTAAGGTGATGTATGTGATAGAAGGCTTGTTCCGTAAACCGGAATTCAGGGGATTCGTTCTTGATAAGGGATGTCATCTCGTTGAGACTCCAGTTCTCCCGGACCGGAAGATAGAATTTATCGGCAATTCCATCACCTGCGGTTATGGTGTAGAAAGCATCAATAAGTCTGATCCTTTTGAAGATGAAACGGAGAACCATTGGCTTACTTATGCCAATATCGTAAGTGACAGTCTGAAAGCTCAGCATACTTCTATCTCCCGCAGTGGTATCGGTGTTTATCGCAACTATAATGGTCCGAAGACAGGTGATGCCGATAATATGCCTTGGCAATATGAATATACCTTATTTGACCAGCATGATGAAAAATGGGATTTTGCCAAGTATCAGCCTCAGTTAGTCTGTATCAATCTGGGTACTAACGATCTTTCTACCAGGAATTATGATATTCAACTCTATGAGAAGAACTATCGCATGTTTCTTAAAACGGTACGCAGCAAGTATCCTCATGCAAAGATTGTGATGTTGACAGGTCCGATGCTTGGCGAGAAGGAGAGTAGCAAGCAGCGAACAGTGCTTGATAGAATCTGTGCCGATGCCAATAAAACCGATAAGAATGTTTACCGATTCGATTTCAGTTTCCAGAAAGGAGATTTAGGTTATGGCGCCAGCTGGCATCCTAGTATGTTGCAGCATCGGAAGATGGCAGCAGAATTGCTTCCGTTCCTGAGAAAACTGATGAATTGGAATTAAATGAGACAGCATGTTTCCCAAACATAATTATATGATAACAATGAATACAAAAAATCTATTATTGTTGGCATCTCTTACATTGACGATGCCTCTGGCTGCACAGACTCCACAGGAGGATTTCAAGCGAGACATTACGCTTTCGGGTAGTAACTATGTAGCTTATCGTGGTCCGCAGAAGCAGTTGACTCCGGCTCCTAAGGGTTATAAGCCATTCTATCTGAGTCATTATGGCCGACATGGTTCCCGCTATATGATTGGCAAGAAGGCTTATGATGTACCTTATTTTTCTCTGCTCAAAGCGAAGCAGGAGGGCAAACTGACTGCTAAGGGCGAGGAAACGCTGGCTAAGGTGAAGCTGATTCGTGAGGAAGCAAAGGGGCGCGATGGTGAACTGACTCCGCTCGGAGCTCTCCAGCATCAGGGTATTACCAGAAGAATGATGGAGCGATTCCCTGAGATTTTTGCTGGTAATACGAATATCGAGGCTCGAAGCACCTTGGTTATCCGATGCATCCTCTCTATGGAGAACGGTTTGCAGCAGATGCTCCGCATGAATCCGAAACTTCATATCTTCCATGATGCCAGCGAGCATGATATGTATTATATGAACCAGGGCGACAGATATCTGGATAGCTTGAAGAACAGCGTGGGTATCAAGGTGGTACAGCAGGAATTTGCACAGAAGCACGTTAGCTATAGCCGCCTGATGAAGGAGCTTTTCAACGACCCTGCCTGGGTGAAACAGAATATCAACCAGAGCGACCTGAACAGAAAACTCTATGAGATGGCAAGTTCTATCCAGGGCACAGAACTGAGAGGCAAGGTTTCGCTCTACGACCTTTTTACTGAGGAGGAACTGTATCAGAACTGGCTGAATGCCAACATCTGGTGGCAGATGGCTTACGGCAACTCGCCTTATACGGGCAATGTGCAGCCATTCTCCCAGCGCAATCTCCTGAGGGATATTATCCAGAAGGCGGATAGCTGCATCGCTCTTCCACACCCTGGTGCTACATTGAGATATGGACACGATACGATGGTTACTCCGCTTACCTGTTTGCTGGATTTGAATGGGTATGGCGAGGAGATTAAGGATCCGGAGAAGATTGCTTCTCAATGGTGGGATTACAAGATTACTCCGATGGCTACAAATTTGCAGTTTGTTTTTTATAGAAACAAGGCGAATGATGTGTTGGTAAAGGTGCTTTTGAATGAAGATGAGACCACTTTGCCTATCAAGAGCGATGTGGCTCCTTATTACCATTGGAATGACTTTAAGGAATACTGCCTGAAAAAGCTGGCGGGGTATAAAAGGTAAAAAGGTAAAAAGGTAAAAAAGTAAAAAGGTAAAAAAGCGCAGATAAAGAAAGGCGTTTATATACCGGGTATTTTTTATATAAAAAAAGGGAGCTAAAGTGGATAACGCTTTAACTCCCTTTATTTTACTATAGGCCTGATAGGCAATCTTGTAATGTCTTGATAACCTGTATGTTTATTGCTTCGATAACCAGTCTTTATCCTTCTGGTCTTCTTCGAAATCTTTTTCAGAGAAGAGGTTGGTCTGGCCGGTCAATTCGTCAATTACCTGTTGCTCGCTCTTGCCAGCATCCGGATCAAGGTTCTCACCTTCATTTTCTGTCTCAGAAGAATCCTGCTCTTCATCATTATCCTCAGAAGGCGATTCTGGGAATCGGGTTGGTTCCAGTTCCTCGATACTTTCAATCTTCCATGTCGTGAGGCGCTTACCCTTTGCCTTGAAACTCTTCTGCGCAATGAACTGTTCGGCATCGATTTCCTCGGCTGGACGGATGGCATCCAAACCGCCATAAGTAACCTTGATGCGTGGATAAACCGTATCGGTAAGCAAGATGAGCTTGCAGTTAGGATTCTCTCCCATGAAATTCTGATGGCGTTTGGTGGCATCCATCGTGAATCGCTTGATGTATGGATATCCCTGATTGTCGGCATCGTAGAGGATAGCCGTCCATATCTTATGCTCATCCCATTTCTCTAAGCGCATGATGTTGTCCTCGTAGTGGTTGTTGACATCGAAATTGGTGATGTAGAATTCACCGTTGTCGAGTACTACCAAGATAGATTCATCATCATTGAATTCGCCCAGGAAGCGGCCGTTCTCATCGTAGTTGATGCGGTTTACGTCTGGGTCGAACCAAACCTTTCTGCCTCCTAACGTACTGTGGCCGTGACTCTTCAGACCGATGCGGCGAATGGTGCGCTTGGTAAGGAGATTACCTTTGGCAGCACGTCCCTTGATCAGAATGTCTGAGAAATCCTTCTCCAGGAAGATGCTCTGGCGCTTCTTCGTCAGGTCGGGCTCCATCGTACACTTGATGATTTCTGCCTCTCCATTCGGATTGGCGGTGAAGTAGATGACGCGGCTGCCAGGTGTACCCTGGGTGATGTCATACAACTTGTCGCGGGTCATGGCGGTTACGTTGAATCGCTTGATGAAGTAATCGCCCTGTTTGCCGTCGCGGTAAACACAGTTGTAGATGGTGCGCTTGTCGTTCTTCTTGAATACCTGTACATGGAGGATATTCTTGCCGACGAATATCTTGTCTGCTACCTTGGTGACTTTAAACTTGCCATCCTTATAGAAAATGATGATGTCATCGAGGTCGGAGCAGTTGCATACGAATTCATCCTTCTTCAACCCTGTACCAACGAAACCTTCCTGGCGGTTGATGTAGAGTTTCTGGTTAGCCTCTACCACCTTGGTAACCTCAATGGTATCGAAGTTTCTTATTTCAGTTTTGCGAGGATGGTTCTTTCCGTATTTTCCCTTGAGATATTCAAACCAGTTGATGGTAACATCAGTCATGTGAGCCAGGTCGTTCTCAATCTCAGCAAGTTCAGCCTTAATCTTCATCAGCAGTTCATCTGCCTTATCCTTATTATATTTAAGGATGCGCTGCATCTTGATTTCCAGGAGTTTGAGAATATCTTCGCGGGTAATTTCCCGATGGAAGGCATATTCTACCATACCCTTACCGTCAACTTCGGCAGTAAAGAGTTTGTCCTTGAAAGGCTCGAGTTTTGAATCGATGAAGGCAACAACCTCATCCTGACTCTTACTCTGCTCAAACTTGCGCTCCTTGTAGATGCGTTCCTCAATAAAGATTCGTTCGAGAGAAGAGAAGAAGAGCTGCTCCTCCAATTCACCCTTTCTGATCATCAGCTCCTTGCGCAACAATCCCATTGTGCGGTCTACGCTGTGGCGCAACACATCGCTGATAGTGAGGAATACAGGCTTGTTGTCTTCGATGACACAGCAGTTGGGTGAGATGTTGATTTCGCAATCGCTGAAAGCGTAGAGTGCATCCATCGTTTTATCTGATGAGGTACCTGGTGCAAGATGCACAAGAATCTCAACATTTGCCGAAGTAACATCATCTACCTTGCGTGCCTTGATTTTACCCTTTTCTACCGCTTTGGTGATAGAGTCGATGAGGCTGCCTGTAGTCTTGCTGAATGGTATCTCGCTGATAACAAGTGTCTTGTTGTCGAGCTTGTCAATCTTGGCTCTTACTTTCAATGCACCACCTCGCTGGCCATCATTGTATTTGCTTACATCGATGGCACCGCCTGTAGGGAAGTCGGGATAGAGTTGGAATGGCTCGCCCTTGAGATAGTGGACGGCAGCATCGCAAATCTCATTGAAATTATGTGGCAAAACCTTACTGCTTAATCCCACGGCAATACCCTCGGCACCTTGTGCCAGGAGCAATGGGAATTTGGCAGGGAGCGTGATAGGCTCCTTGTTTCTGCCATCATAAGAGAGTTGCCAGTCGGTGGTCTTAGGATTGAAAACCACGTCGAGAGCAAACTTAGAGAGGCGTGCCTCGATGTATCGGGGAGCAGCAGCACGGTCGCCCGTAAGAATGTTTCCCCAGTTACCCTGCGTATCGATGAGCAGGTCTTTCTGTCCCATCTGTACCAAAGCATCTCCGATAGACGCATCACCATGAGGGTGAAACTGCATGGTATGTCCCACGATATTGGCAACCTTGTTGTATCTTCCATCGTCCATGCGCTTCATAGAGTGGAGGATGCGTCGCTGTACCGGTTTCAAACCATCCTCAATATGAGGAACGGCACGTTCGAGGATCACATACGATGCATAGTCGAGGAACCAGTTCTGATACATTCCGCTGAGGTGATGTACAGCAGAAGCATCGAATCGGTTCACCGGCTTATAATCGGAATGTTTTTCGGTCGAAATCTCCTCATTGGCATCTTCAGCAGCATCCTGTTCTGAATCTGCAGAAGAATTTTCCAAATTAGGAGAATTTTCCTCTTCAAGACCGTTTTTATCTTTAATTTCGTCGCTCATATATAGCTTTTAATACTTATTTTATTAATTTATGGCAAAAATACAACATTTTTTCGAGAAAAAGAAGTATCTTTGCCGAAAATTTGAAAAAAATAAGATTTAATCATGGCACAGGAAGATGTTTTTAAGAAAATTGTAAGCCATTGCAAGGAATATGGCTTCGTGTTCCCAAGTAGTGAAATTTATGATGGCTTGGCTGCCGTTTACGACTATGGTCAGAACGGTGTTGAGCTCAAGAACAATATCAAGCAGTACTGGTGGCAGAGTATGGTATTGTTGCACGAGAACATTGTTGGTCTCGATGCAGCTATCTTCATGCACCCTACCGTATGGAAGGCTTCCGGTCACGTTGATGCCTTCAATGACCCATTGATTGATAACCGCGATTCAAAGAAACGTTATCGTGCCGATGTGCTCATCGAGGATCACATGGCTAAGTATGAGGAGAAGATTGCCAAGGAGATTGCCAAGGCTCAGAAGCGTTTCGGCGATAGCTTTGATGAGGCTCAGTTCCGTGCAACCAATCCTCGCGTTCTGGAGAACCAGAAGAAGTTTGATGACCTCCATGCCCGCTATACTGAGGCTATGCAGGGTCCTAACCTGGAGATGCTGAAGCAGATTATCGAGGATGAGGGTATCGTTTGTCCTATCAGCGGTACCAAGAACTGGACTGATGTTCGTCAGTTCAACCTGATGTTCTCTACCCAGATGGGTGCGGCAAGCGATGCAACAAGCAAGGTATATCTCCGTCCTGAGACTGCTCAGGGTATTTTCGTAGATTACCTGAGCGTTCAGAAGACCGGCCGTATGAAGTTGCCATTCGGTATCTGCCAGATTGGTAAGGCATTCCGTAACGAGGTTGTTGCCCGTCAGTTCGTATTCCGTATGCGTGAGTTCGAGCAGATGGAGATGCAGTTCTTCTGCCAGCCTGGTACTGAGATGAAGTGGTTTGAGTATTGGAAGAAGGTTCGTCTGGCTTGGCACGAGGCTCTCGGCATGGGTAATGAGAACTATCGTTACCACGACCACGAGAAGCTGGCTCACTATGCCAATGCTGCTACCGACATCGAGTTTAAGATGCCATTCGGTTTCAAGGAGGTAGAGGGTATCCACAGCCGTACCAATTTCGACCTTTCTCAGCACGAGAAGTACAGCGGCCGTTCTATCAAGTATTTCGATCCAGAGAAGAACGAGAGCTATGTACCTTACGATGTAGAGACCTCTATCGGTGTAGACCGTATGTTCCTCAGCGTAATGTGCCACTCTTACTGCGAGGAGAAGCTGGAGAATGGCGAGACACGTGTTGTTTTGCGTTTGCCAGAGGCTTTGGCACCTGTTAAGTGTGCTGTGTTCCCATTGGATAAGAAGTATGGTTTGCCAGAGTTGGCTCATGAAATCGTAGACGAGCTGAAGTTCCACTTCAATACTCACTATGGCGATCCTAAGGATTCTATCGGTAAGCGTTATCGCCGTCAGGATGCCATCGGTACTCCATTCTGTATCACCGTAGACCACGAGACTCCAAACGATCATAAGGTAACTCTGCGTTATCGTGATACCATGGAGCAGGAGCGCGTAGCTATCTCAGATCTTCGCAGCATCATCGAGGAGCGCGTAAGCATCACTAGCGTATTGAAGAAGCTTGGCAAGGAAATCAAGAACTTCTAATTAATCAAATACATTTAGATGAATCTTAAGAGTTTGAAATATTTCTTCTTCCTCATGATGGCAGTGATCACACTGTCATCATGCAGCGAAGATGATGATAATGTCTCTGAATATGCCAACTGGCAGGAGCGTAACGAGACGGCTTTTGCCGATACTTTGGCTTATGCCAGGAAGATGGGTGAAGCCAACGGATGGTACGTTTATAAGAACTGGACGTTCGAAAACCAGACTCCGACCCAAAATCAGGCGACCCTTACTTATAAGGATTGCGATAATATTATCGTTCATGTTCTGAAGAAGGGTAAGGGGACTAAATCGCCAATCCTTACCGACTCGGTACAGGTGAGCTATCGTGGCCGTTTCATTCCTACTGAAAATTATAAGGAAGGTTATGTCTTCGACCAGAGTTTTACGGGTACTTTTGATGCAGCTACTGCTAATCCTACCCGTAGTGTAGCCGGTGGATTTATCGATGGCTTTACCACCGCATTGCTCAAGATGCATCCGGGCGATCATTGGCAGGTGTTCATTCCATACCAGTTGGCTTATGGCGAGAGCGGCAATTCATCAATTCAGGGCTATTCAATGCTCCGTTTTGAGATGGTGCTCAAGAGTTATAAGAGAGCTTCTGGCAAGAAGTGGATTACTGAATAAAAATAAAGATTAAAAGAAGAGTATGTGCATATGTTTGAAATGATATATGCACATATTTTTTTGTATGAGCGATATACGAGAAATTAATTTATGCTTTATAGCAAGAAGACAGATTATTTGATGGAGTCGATTCGCCTGGGGAGGGAGATGGATCGGCGCGAGAAACTCAATCTTATTGTAGGATTGAGTATACCTTCTATGTTGGCTCAGATTTCTACGGTGATGATGTTCTTCATCGATGCTTCGATGGTGGGTCATCTGGGAGCAGAGGCTTCTGCCAGTATCGGATTGATTGAGTCAACTACCTGGCTTATTGGTAGCTTGCTCAGTGCAGCGGCTACTGGCTTTTCTGTACAGGTGGCTCATTTTATCGGAGCTAATGATTTTGCAAATGCCCGTCAGGTGTTTCGCCATGCACTGGTTTGCGGCGTGGCGTTTAGCATTTTTGTTTCTCTTCTCTGTGTCGGCATTCATTCTTATCTGCCTTATTGGTTGGGTGGAGGTGCCGATATAGCCACCAATTCCTCTCGCTATTTTCTGATATACGGTCTGGTACTGCCATTCGTTTTCCTTTATCATATATCCGAGATGATGCTGAAATCGGCGGGCAATATGCATACACCCAGTGTGATGGCTGTATTGATCTGCATCTGCGATGTGGTGTTCAATTACCTGTTTATCTATATCCTGAAGTTGGGTGTTGTGGGAGCTGCCTTAGGAACGGCGATGGCTTACGTCTGCATCTCTTTGCCTAATCTTTATATTGCAGGTTTCAGGAATAAGATACTGAATCTCCGCCAGGACCATGTCCGTTTCCGTTGGGTCAGGTCGTATGTTCATAATGCCTGTAAAATCAGCATTCCGATAGCCATACAGAACATATTGATGAGCGGAGCGCAGATAGTGAGTACCATGATTGTGGCACCTCTTGGCAATATAGCCATTGCTGCCCATTCTTTCGCTATTACGGCAGAGAGTCTTTGCTATATGCCAGGCTATGGTATTGGTGATGCGGCTACCACGCTGGTGGGACAGACGCATGGAGCAGGGCGAGTAGGGTTATGCAAGAATTTCGCTTATATGACAGTAGGACTGGGAATGGCTGTGATGGCTGTGATGGGAGTGGTGATGTATGTCTTTGCTCCTGAGATGATTGGCGTTCTTTCTCCGGTAGAAAGTATCCGTGAGCTGGGAACCGTCTGTCTGCGCATCGAGGCTTTTGCAGAGCCGTTCTTTGCAGCCAGCATCGTGACCTATTGTGTTTGTGTAGGAGCGGGCGATACCCGGAAACCGGCGATGATCAATCTCGGAACCATGTGGCTGGTACGCCTTACCCTGGCTTATGCTCTTTCCAAGAGTTATGGCTTGGAGGGAGTATGGATAGCGATGGCTACCGAACTCACATTCAGGGGAATCCTCTTCCTTTTCCGCCTCTTCAGAGGTTCATGGATGAAGAGTTTTCATGTAGGTTAGGATTGTTTTTCTGCCTCCAATGTTAGTTTTAGGTTAAGATTTGCATACATCGCGAAGATATTCTCTAAAATGTTTGCAAATCTTTTCTATTTTTCTTAATTTTGCATCGCAGACGGTAACCATGTCACAGGTTTTGTCGTTATATATAGACGAACTTGTTAAGTAGCATGATATATATATAATAAGGTATAAAGAAAGAATGATATAGAAAATAATAAATACATAAATAATTAAAATCAGATGAAACTAAGAAAGATTTTTGCAGCAGTTGTACTGTTCCTTTCTGCAGGTACAGCGATGGCACAGCAGATGCCAGCTATTCCGGTAGACAAGAATGTGAAGATAGGTCGTCTTGATAATGGATTGACTTACTACATTCGTCACAACAGTTATCCTGAGCATGTAGCCAGTTTCTACATCGCTCAGAAAGTGGGTTCTATCAATGAGAATGATGACCAGCGCGGTTTGGCTCACCTCTTGGAGCACCTTGCCTTCAATGGTACCGACCATTTCAAGGGCAACTCTCTGCAGGACTATCTGCAGAGCATCGGCGTACAGTATGGCCGTAATCTCAACGCCTATACAGCAGTAGAGAAGACAGTTTATTACTTTACCGACGTTCCTACTACTCGTGCAACAGCCGTAGACTCCTGTATGCTTATCCTCAAGGACTGGAGTAATGGTATCAGTCTTACCGAGGATGCTATCGAGAGCGAGCGCGATGTGGTACACAATGAGTACCGTATGCGCATCGTAGGCCAGCAGCGCATGATAGAGCGTTCACTTCCTAAGCTCTATCAGGGCGAAAAGTATGGCTACCGTTTCCCTATCGGTTTGATGAGCGTTATCGATGGTTGTAAGCCAGAAACTCTCCGCGCTTACTATCGCAAGTGGTATCGCCCAGACAATCAGGCCATTATCATCGTGGGTGATGTAGATGTTAATCATATCGAAGCTAAGATCAAGGAACTCTTCTCTGGTATCAAGGTGCCTAAGAATGCCGCTAAGATAGAGAAGATTGAAGTAGCTGATAATGATACAGCCATCTATGTTGTCGACAAGGATAAGGAGCAGCAGGTTGATCTCTTCCAGGTTTATATGAAGCACAATGCAGTGCCAGATTCTCTGAAGAGCAACATGAGCTATCTCCTGAAGGGATACATGGATAATGTGATTTCTTCTATGATTGCTGCCCGTTATGCTGAGAAGGCATTGGAGCCAGACTGTCCATATCTCCAGGCAAATGCCGGTGATGATTCATATCTGATTTCAAGCACTAAAGATGCTTTCACCCTTACCGGTGTAGCTAAGCCAGGAAAGATTAAGGAGGCTTATGCAGCTGTTCTCCGCGAGGCACAGCGTATGCATGAGTTCGGTTTCACAGCTACTGAGTATCAGCGTGCCAAGGATGAATTCATGAGCCAGGTTGACAAGGCGCTTGCCAACAAGGATAAGATGAAGAACGAGCAGTTTACCACCCAGTATGTGGATAACTTCACTTCTAACGAGCCTATCCCATCAGTAGAAGAGGAGAGCCAGATCTGGAAGATGGTAGTTCCAAACTTGCCTCTTGAGGTTATCAACAGCTATGCCAAGCAGTTGGTTTGCCAGAGCGATACCAACCTTGTTTCATTGGTTATGATGCGTGAGCAGGCTGGTGCTGTTTATCCTACAGAGCAGGAACTTGCTGCCATCGTAAAGCAGGTACGTGCTGAGAAGCTCGAGGCTTATGTGGATAATGTTAAGCAGGAACCTCTCATTGCTCAGGCTCCTAAGGCTGGTAAGATTAAGACGACTGTTGAGAACAAGAAGTTGGGCTTCAAGAAGTTGACTCTTTCTAATGGCGCTAAGGTGGTATTGAAGAAGACTGATTTCAAGGACAACGAGATTGCCTTCGCAGCTTCAGCCAATGTGGGTTATTCTACTTTCGGCAAGGCAGATTTCCTGAATGCTACATTTGCAGCAGATGTGCTTGATGCCAGTGGTCTTGGCGAGTTCTCAAGCAATGAGCTTGATAAGGCTTTGGCTGGTAAGCAGGCTGGCGTTTCGTTCAGCTTGAGTCCTTTTAATCATGGTTTGAAGGGTAATTCTACTCCTAAGGACATCGAAACCCTGATGCAGCTCATCTATCTCAAGATGACCGCAGTAAGCAAGGACCAGAAGAGCTTCGACAATATGAAGAGTATGATGGCTACTGTTCTTGCCAACAAGAGCAACAACCCAAGCCTCGTATATCAGGATTCTGTTCAGAGCACCCTCTATTTGGGTAGCAAACTTGCCCGTGTACCAGAGGCAAGCGATATAAAGGATATCAACTACGACCGTATCCTGGAGATTGGTAAGCAGTTCTACGGCAATGCCAAGGACTTCACCTTCTATTTCGTAGGTAACTATGATGAGAAGACTCTCCTCCCACTCATCGAGCAATATATTGCCAGTCTGCCAAACAATGGCTTCAAGCTTAAGAACAAGCAGATTCCTTATGCTAATGGTGAGGTAAGCAATGTCTTTACCAAAGCAATGGAGAATCCACAGAACCAGGCAACAGAGATCTGGTATACCAAGGCTCCATTCACCTTGAAGAATTCAGTTCTTGCTGATGTTTCAGCCCGTTTGCTGGAGATGAAGTATTTGCGTACTATCCGTGAGGAACTCAGCGCTGCTTATCATGCAGGAGCAAACTATGGTTTGCTTCGCGATTATGATAACAAGGCTGCCATCTCTATTTCAGCTGTGGCTCAGTTGAACCCAGAGAAGTCGGATATCGCTATTCCTTACTTCTTCAAGGGTATGGACGAGACTGTAGCCCAGCCAAATGCAGAAGACCTTCAGAAGGTAAAGGAGATTCTCCTGAAGCAGGCTGCTGTTAGCGAAAAAACTAATGGTTATTGGCTTGGTGCGTTGAGCACATACGAGCGTATGGGTGTTGATACTCATAGCGATTACAAGGAGATGGTGAAGAATCTGAAGGCATCTGAGATTTCAGACTTCCTGAAGAATGTCATCCTGAAGAGTGGTAATCACTTCGAGATTATCATGAAGGCAGTGAAGAACGAGAAGTAAAATCTCGGACTTGAATAATAAACGTAAAAATCCCGTTGTACAAGCCAGATGGCTGACAACGGGATTTTTACGTTTTTTTCTTTTCCCAAAATTTCTGAAACTCATCATTTAAGAGTCGTTTCGAAAAATCTCTCTTTAAAAGAAAGGATGCGTCCTTATAAGAACTTCATCTTTTCCTCCTTTTACTTCGTGTCTTTGAAGGGGATTAGCCTCTTCTCTTTGCCTTAGCAGCAAGAGCTTCACGGCGATCCTGAAGAATCTGTTGGCATCTATCGATAGCCTGATTCTGATTCTCTGAATTTACCTTAATTAAATCATTCATAACCTATTGATATTTGTTAACTGGTTGCAAAGATAGAAGTTTCTACCTATTTCTAGGTACAAAATGCATGAAAATGCGTGTTTTATTCGTTATTTTTTGATTTATGTCAAAAAAACGTGCAATCGTTTGAACAGTTTCCCCCCTTTCTAACGATATTCTGCCTATATTGAATGATTTTTTCATTATCTTTTAAACGATTTGTCATCGCAATCGTCTATAATAACGTAAAAAAGTAGAAATAATGAGCTTTAGGGAGATTCATACCGCAAAATAGGGATTTTTCTTATCATATTCCCGATTTTTTTGCGAACTTTGCACCCGAAAGAATGAAAAAGAAGTATTGGTATATATAAATAAGAGTGATAATAATAAAATATAGAAAGCAATGAAAAAAGTATTTCTTTTGGCTGCCCTCGTGCTCGCATGCACAGCAGGCAGCAACGCAAGCGCTATGAACGAGGCAGCGCTCAATGCCTCAATGTCTGAGATGATGCCGGTTAAGAAGACGGCTAAGAAGACAACTAAGAAGACTTCTAAGAAGACTACGACCAAGAAGACTTCTACAAAGAAAACAACATCTACAGCATCTAGCACAGCATCTAACACGGCTGCAGCAAATACAGCAGCAACAACAACCAGCAATGCCGCTACATCTACCAGTGCAACCAGCAGTGCAGGTTCTGCCGTAGCAGGTATCTTGGGTGCTGTACTGGGCGGAAACTCTAACAGCAGCAGCTCTGCAGGTAGCAGCATTATCAATGGCATTCTGAACAATGTAATCGGTTCAGGTACCTTCAGCAAGCAGGATCTCTGTGCCCATACCTGGAAGTACAGCAAGCCGGGATGCGCCTTTACCTCTGAGAATCTCCTGGCACAGGCTGGCGGTGAGATTGCTGCCAACAAGGTAGAGGAGAAGTTGGGTGAGTATTACAGCAAGTTTGGCTTCAGTAGTTCAAACACCTATTTCACCTTCAAAACTGATGGAACTTTCGCAGCCAAGATTGACGGCAAGTCATGGCAGGGCAATTATACTTTTGATGAGAAGACTCATGCCATTCAGATGAAGGGCTTGCTCTTGAGTATGTCGGGCTATGCTACGAAGACTACCAACGGCATCAGCCTGCTCTTCGACCAGAAGAAGTTGCTCAACCTCATCAAGACCATGGGTGCCCTCAAGGGCAGTTCTACCCTCAGCGCTATCGGTACTATCGCCAATAATTACGATGGTATGCGTGTAGGTTTCGAGATGACTAAGTAATCCTGAAGGATAGAATCCATAACTGAGCCTTCTGTTGAAGTTGGCTCAGTCAATAGAAATCGCCCTGTAAGAAGTAAAGCATCTTTCAAGCTATGCTTTGCTCTTTACAGGGCGATTTTTCTTGTTTATTTCACGTTCAGTTTCAATGTCTTTACATCCTTGCTGTTGGTTCCTATCATAATCTGGAAGTCGCCTGGTTCTATCACGTGCTTCAGATCTGCGTTGTAGAACTTGAGCATATCTGGGGTGA
>CAVHWE010000003.1:0-37281 GCA_963639495.1 bacterium
TTACGGGCGCAAACCTGTCGCCCTGTAAGGGCAAAAGCTTTAAAACTCCAGGCAATACATAAAGCTTTTGCCCTTACAGGGCGCCTTGCTGATTGCTATTATACCCAGGGCGATGCCCTGGGCTAGGAGCTTTTGGGCCTTCAGCCCGTTCTTGAACCACATACGAAAGTTCAGTGAATTATTTAGCTACGTATTTCTTGTTGTTGTAGATATAGATGCCTTTTTTGAGGCTGTTCAGGTCTTCACTTGACGCCTTTTCTTTAATAAGATTGCCTGCAAGGTCATAGATGTTGTTTTGCAGGATTTGCTTATTTGTGTTGATATTGGCGATGCCTGAAGTTGCGCCTGTATAGTCGCCTGTTAGGTTGTTCACCTCGTAATTAGTACTTTCCAACAGTTTGTTCTTATCCTTTGTGTTGGTAACTTTGCAACCATTCTTAAATGTAAGACCATCTACGTAGGCTAAGAACATTCCTTTCTGTGCCTCTACCTGTACATTGTCTAATGTAACATTCTTGACAGGACTCTCTGGCAATCCGTAGATATAGATAGGGAAGTAAGCCTTGGCACTCTTGTTGTATGGTGTGCCTGTAGACTTCACATTCTGGATGAGAATGTCACGGAATTTAGGTGTCTTTGTGGTTACTTCTGCTGCTGTCGCTTCAGATGGTTTTGGCTTTGTACTCAGATTATACCAAGTTTCGATATAGATAGGATTTCTCACTCCTGTCATTGTACAATTACGGAAGATGAGATTATATACATCGCCACTTCTATCACGTTGTGATTTCAAACGGAATCCACTATCAGTATTCTTGAAAGTGAGGTCTTCATAAATAATGTCATGCATGTTATTGGTGAAACTGCCAAATGAAGCACCATGTCCAGTACCCATTTTACAGTTCCAAACGTGTACATACTGAGCATTATCATCGCAAACCACGTTATCATCACCTGTACTAATGTTACAGTCGTAGATGTTTACATGGTGTCCCCAAATAGAGATACCGTCTGTGTTATGAGAAGGCTGTTCAGTTTTGGTATCTGAGGCTGGATTGTAAATTGTCACGTCATGAATCGTAGCATGACTTGCCTTACCGCTATTGCTGATGGTAAGATTTACACCTGGGGTATTCTGAATTTTTATATTTCTAACCATGAAACGAGAACCCTGTTCGAATCTGATCATGGCTCCCGGATTGAATGTCTCCTTGTTGTCGCGAGCCTTCCACCAGCGTGCACCCTGTCCGTCGATGACAGAAGTTTCACCTTCACCCTCAATAACAATGTCGCTTTGGTTCCTTTTCTTGCAACCGATAAAGAGCGTCTTGTTGTTAGGTGCCTTGCCGTATTCCACGAGTTTCAGAGTAGCACCTGCGCTGAGGTGAAGGATGGTCTTCGCCTTGATGCTGAGTACCTCGGTAGTGCTGGTCATCTGGTCTTTGCTACCAAACATCCAGGTACCGGCAGGAATCACGACCATACCGCCAGTTGAAGGAACAGCATCAAGTGCTTTCTGGATAGCCTTGGTGTTATCTGTAGCAGATGTAGAAGCACCATAGTCCTTGATGTTGAAGGTGTTGGCTGATGTGATGGTTGGCAACTGTGGCAGAGATACGGCAGTCCATCCTTCTGGAGTGTTCTGTGCAATCTGCTCGGCTGTGATACCTTCGAAAGTTTGTGCTTTAGTGAACATTGGCAGAGCCATGAGCGCAGCAAGCACGACTGTCTTAATGATTGATTTCTTCATTTCTTCTTAGGTTTATTTATTTTATTATTTTTGAATTCTATAAGATTTTCTGCAAAGTTACGACATTTTTGCTTATCGCATGCAGATAGTGAATGAAAAAGTACGAAAACGATTACGTATACCTTGCCGATAGAACCAAAAGAAAGACCGTATCCATCAGGAATCATCTCCCTAGGATACGGTCTTAAACCTAATGATTAACGTATGTCCTGATAGGTTTTCTTATCAACATAATGACTTTGATTAGTAACCAGGATTCTGGTCGGCTAATGTCAGCTTGTCATTGGCATCAATTGCAGCCTGTGGGATAGGGCGAAGAAGCTTCTTGCCGATATACTGGGCAGCCTTGTCTCCCATCTCATGGTTATACTTGGTGCAACGTGTTACCAGGGTCTGTGTTCTGCGAAGATCCATCCAGCGTGCCTCATTACCGAAGTTCTCGCATGCATTCTCATCAAGGATGTCATCAATAGTGATAGTTCCTGTAAGTGCAGGAAGGCCAGCGCGCTGGTGAACCTCATTTAGACGGTCCAATGCCTTATCATTAACACCAGCCTTCAGATAAGCCTCTGCTGCTACGAGATACATCTCTGGCAAAGTGATGATATGGATGTCGCGATAGCTGGTGTTCTTCTCTGTCTTAGCAGTCTTGCTGTCGTCAAACTTTTTGCATGGACTGGAACCATATACCAGTTGCTGGTTATCGTAATATTCCATATCTCTGCCGTCCATATTCTGTGCTTCCTTGCTCTGTGAATCCATCGGAATGCGATAGGTGTTAGCTCTGTTTGCAGGATCTATAGCCTTCCATGCTTCAAAGTCGGCATCTGTTTCATACCATGCAGAATAGTATCGCGTTACTGGCTTACCTACCAGACTCTCACCATTCTTGTACCAGGTCCAGTAACCGGTACCTGCAGCATTTCCCTTGTTTATATCTGGCAATTCCTTCATGAAGGTAGCATCGTAACGCTGGTCTCCCTTCTTGAAACAATGCAAGGCATAGAGGGTTGGTACATAGCTGGAGGTTGTAGCCTTGATGTTATCCTCGTTTCCACCCAGATAGTTGCAGTAGTAACCGCTCCATTCTGTACCACCTGATGTTGTATTGTTGGCTGTAGCCAAATCATATTCCACATCCCAAAGGAACTCTTCGTTGTCATCGCCCGATCCGTCTGCCTTCCAGAGCTTGGCAAATGGGGTAGTCAGTTTTCTGCCTGCAATCACCTCATCGGCAAGAGCTGCTGCCTTGGAGAAGTAGTCTTGTTTGTTGAGGTCCCATGCTGCAGAAAGGTAGGTTTTGGCTAGGATAGCCTTGGCTGTTTCCTGGCTGATTCTGCCGCCACCCTTGGTAGCTGTAGAAGCTTGGAGCACATTCTTACTGATAACATCTTCGAGCTCGCTGATGATATAGGCGTATACATCTTCAGAAGAAGACTTAGGATATCCTGTGTCTGCTGTGGTGAGGAAATCCTTCATGATAGGCACACCACCGAAGTTGTTTACCAGGAGATAATACTCGTAAGCAGCCAATACACGGGCTTCGCCTACAAGCTGCCCCTTAGTCTTTTCATCAACTTGGGCTGTCTGTGCATAATATGACACAGAGTTGGCTGCACGTATACCTGAATAGAGGTAAGTATAGAGATTCTTGATATCCGTATTTTCTGGAGTCAAGGTCTCGTAAGTGTTCAATGCCTCGTTCATCTTGTTACGGGCATCGGCATACATGTCTGTACCTGCTGAGAAACAGCTAGTGAACAGAGGAGCTGCATAAACGTTTTGCAGATGCTGATAGGCATCATTGACGAGGTTGTTTAATCCCTCTTTTGTCGCAAAACTCTGTTTAGCAGTTACATTCGACTTGTTGCTAGCATCCAGGAAGTCGCTGCAACTTGTCATGGTTCCCATGCAGCAGGCCGCCAATGCTACGCTATATAATATCTTTTTCATAATTGTTTACTTCATTTAATGAGATTAGAACTTAAGATTTACACCAAACTGGTAGGTTACAGATGATGGACCGCCATTCTGCAGATTCTGTGATGCCCACTCTGGGTCGAAGCCCTTGTAGTTGGTGAAGCAGAATGGGTTCAGAACGTTTACATAAACACGGAGATTTCTGATACCTGCCTTGTTTACTACGCTCTTAGGCAATGTGTAACCTAGGGTAATGTTCTTAACCTTGGTGAAAGAGGTCTTCTGATACTGGAAACCTTCTCCCTTGGCTGAACCCTTGTCACCGAAGTAACCACCCATCGAAGTATCGCTGTTGTTTGGATAAGGATACTTTCCGTAGTGGGTCTCTGTGGCGGTTGTAATCTCACCTGTTGCATGATCGATGATTGGTGCTCCCTTTGGTATGTAGTAATCCAGTTGCATGTGGGCATTACCACGGTCGCCATACTTCATATACTTCTCATGGAAGTAGCTGCGTGACCAGAATCCGCTCTTTGTATAGAACATGATAGAGAAGTCGAAGCCCTTGAAGTAAACATTGGTAGAGAAACTACCTGTCCAGCGAGGATCTGTGCAGCCATAAATCTGCTTATCGTTGTCGTCAATCTTACCGTCATCGTTCCAGTCGTTTACTGCCATCTGACCTTCATACCACTTATACTTAGTGCCATACTTCTCGTAGAATTCCTTCAGGGTATAATGCTTGTCACCATTCATGGTGTGCATGGTTACACCCTTGTCGGTGATGACATCGGTATGGGTATAGTCACGGAGTACATTCAGTGGTTCGCCGATAAACCAGTTGTTGGCTACCTCATCAACCTTACCATTACTCAACTCCTTAATCTTGTTCCAGTTGCGGGCGAAGTTTACGTTCGCACTCCAGGAGAAGTCTTTCTTGTTGATGATGTTAAAGTTCAAACCGAGTTCAATACCTCTATTCTGGACAGAACCTACATTGAAGGTTGAAGTCTTCTCACCAGTTTCGATAGGCACTGAACGTGACATAATCTGACCATCAGAAAGGCGGTTGTAGAAGTCGGCTGTTACATTGATGCGGTTTTTCAGGAAACTCAGGTCGAGACCTACATCAAATTCCTTTACCTTCTCCCAGATGAGTTCTGTATTTACCAATCCGTTAGGATGATAACCCTGTACCTCTTTGCCGTCAATGGTTACATAAGATGGACCTGTAGCAGAAGCGATAGTTACATAGTCACCCACATTGTTGTTACCGGTAACACCATATGACAGACGGAGTTTAGCATTGTCTAACCAGTTGTTGAACTGCTTCATCCAAGCTTCATCAGAGATACGCCATGCTGCAGCAACAGAAGGGAACCAGCCCCATCGGTTGCCGTCTGCGAAGCGTGAACTGCCATCGGTACGGAGTGTAGCTGTAGCCATGTAACGGCCCTTGTAAGAATAGTTGGCACGGAAAGCGAATGACTCCAGTGATGACTCAGTATAAGAACTTGAGAGGGTCTTGTCGCCACTGGCTGTTCCCAGATTGTGGAATGTAGTATGGTCGCTGGCGATACCCTTGCCTTCTTCATACTGGTATTCTGTATTGCTCTTGTAGAGTGAGAACAGTGCCATGGCACCAATGGTGTGGTCGCCAAATGTGCGGTTGTAGTCAAACTGGTTGTCCCACGTCCAGTCTACACGGGTTGTATTGGCAACGGATCCGAAGTTGGTCTTGTTCTTCTGGTAGTAAGTTGAACCTACGTCGTTACCCTCGTTCAGACCTGTTGCATAGAAGATGCCCTGGCGCTTGTGAGAGTAGTTAGGAGAGAAGGTGGTTGTAAACTTCAATCCCTTGATGATGTTGGCACGCAGGTAGAAGTTACCCATCAGTCGGTACATTTTGGTCTCGTTGGTGTAGTTGCCGTCATTCAAATCGATGATCGGGTTATATGTAGATGTAAACTGTGCATCTGAACCAAAGGCTGCCTTTGCTCCCGGGTTAGGAATCAGGTTGCCATCTGCATCTGTTGGAGATACGAATGGGTTAAAATAGAATGCATTCACGTATGGAGAATAAGTTCCATCAGTACATATGTCCTGGGTGCGGCTCATTGACATGTTGGTAGAGAAACCTGCCTCGAATATCTTGGAGAGCTTGGCATCCATTGCTCCCTTGAAGTTGAAACGCTCATAGTCGTTGCCTTTGAATACGTTCTCTTCTCCCTGATAACCCATACCTACACGGTAGTTGATCTTGTCTGTAGCACCGGCAGCACTGATAAAGTGGTTCTGCTGGGCGGCAGTGCGGGTAACCATCTTCTTCCAGTCGTAACCGTTGAAACTTGGATCCATCATCAGCTCATAAAGTTTGGAGTCTTTGTAGCTGGTTGCTCCCTTGCGGGCAAGGAAGGCAGAATTCAAGTCGGTATTCTTGATGATATAGTGTGGATGTCCATCGGCATCAACACCCTTTCGGCTTGAGCCATCGTAGCTCTTACCATCGAGCGTGGTATATCTGGCAAAACGATAATCCATAAACTCGTTGGCATCCATAAACTCAGGCATGCGCGCCAACTTCTTGATACCATAATATCCGTCATAAGAGATGGTTGCCTTCTGTGCCTTGTCTGCACCCTTGCTGCCCTTGGTGGTAATCATGATGACACCGGCAGAGGCACGGGAACCATAGATGGCGGTAGAAGATGCATCTTTCAATACGTCGATGCGGTCGATATCATCAGGATTCAGGAAGTCCATGTTGTCGCAAACTACACCATCGATAACATACAATGGCTGTGCCTGCTTGTTGATAGAAGCCTGTCCACGAACCTGAATATTGAAGCCTGCACCTGCGCGGCTACCAGACTGGGTGATGTTGACACCAGGAACAGAACCCTGCAGAGACTCTGCAAGATTGGTAGTACCACGAGCGGCTATCTTTTCTGAGTTGACAGATGCGATAGAACCAGTTACGTCGCGTTTACGCATAGTACCATAACCAACGACAACGACCTCGTCAAGGGCTGCATTGTCATCTTCAAGTACGATGTTCCATGTTTTCTGACTTCCTACTTTTACTTTCTTAGGCTTGCAGCCGATGTAGCTGAAAGTCAAGACCGCATTAGGGTCTGCGTTCTGAATGGTAAACTTACCGTCAAGGTCGGTGATGCCACCTGCCTTACCATTCTGGTCAGTAATGGTTACACCAATCATTGGGTCGCCATTAGCATCCTTAACGGTACCTTGGATTGTTTTCTGCGCAAAAGCGAGGAAACAAACCGAACTCAAGGTCAGTGCCATGCTGGCACGTTTCAGTTGTTGATACATAACGATGTTTGTTTTGTAGGTTATTATTATATCTTGTTAAGTTTTGGTCTAATTGAACTTATTTGCGATTAGTTGTAGTCGTGTTTGATTCTCAATAGATCATAAGAAATCTTAGATTTTTGATAAGAATCTTTAGATTTCTGCTACAAAAGTAGTGAAAAATCTCAAACAACGAACAAAATAATTGAAAAATCTAACGTAAACGTTTTCACTAGTGTTTCTTCTACAATATTGCCTTTAATTGTGTAATTCAGGCTTGCAAGTGAGCCTTACGTAACGTTTAACTGAGGCTTATTTGAAGCTCAAGTGAGGCTTACTTTAACGGTTAAAGAGGCTTATTTGAAGCTCAAATGAGGCTTACTTGATGTGAGCAGGATGTAGCCGGAATTACGTCGCGACGTATCTGTTGCTGCGTCGTGACGCGCCGATTGCTACGTCGTGACGCCTCAGATGCTACGTCGTGACGTAATTTCGGGAACATCGGCAAGCGGAGCAGCTTACCAGGGGCGTGGTAACAGGTGGCAATAAGGTGACAATAAAAACACCCCTTATTGCCACTCGTTATTCGCTTATAATCAGATGGTTAAGTCTAAGTGTGATATTAGTGGCATTAGATTTGAGAAAAAAAACTTCTGCAGAAGTCTTTCACCACAAGAAAACAAGTTAGAAATAGCATAAAGAGGATTGACTAATCAGTTATTTATAAAAAATCAGAGGCTTCAGCTGGCTTGTAGATCCGACTGCACTGGCTTGAAGATTCGATTGCGCTGGCTTGAAGATTCGATTGCGCTGGCTTGAAGATATGACTGCGCTGACTTGAAGATTCGACTGCGTTGGCTTGAAGATTCGACTGCGTGGACTTCAAGATTCGACTGCGTGGACTTCAAGAGGCGTATTCGTAGCTCGAATGAGGCACTTTATTTGATTGAATGAAGCGGCTGAGTTGGCTGAATGAAGCGGCTGAGTTAGTTGACTGAAGTGGCTGAGGTTGCGAAAAAAAGAGGGCATGTCATCGCACTTATGACACACCCTCTTGTACGTATAGTTTTATTGTTTCAATTTTTTTATCTCTTCGACAGATAAGTCAGTGGATTTTGCTATGATGTCTATTGGAGTATTGTATGCCAATAGGTTCAAAGCAATCTTTTTGCTGTTTTTTTTCTTCCCTTCTTCGTATCCTATTTTATATCCTTCTTCGTATCCTATTTTATATCCTTCTTCGTATCCTTTTTTATATCCTTCTTCGTATCCTTTTTTATAACCTTTCTCTTCAGCATGCTTATATACCGCATAATTTTCCCACATGACCATCATGCTGTTATCATATTTCTCCTGTTCCTCTTTGGGCAGGCTCTTGGAGTCGGCAATTTCTGCCAGTCTCTTGAATATCTTATGCTGAGCCTCAAAAGGCATTTGTTCCAAAGTCTCCATATGCTTCAAATTATAAATCCAACAATCTAAAAAAGTAGTACACTCTTCCTTAGGTACTCACGCTGCAAAGATACGCTTTTCTTTTGTAACTTCCAAGAAATTAACTAAAAAAAAGTTTTTGTGAGTGGAAGGGGAGAGGGAGATAAACAAAAAAAGTGCAACGCCCGATGGGGCATTGCACTTTAATATGATTGATGGTAGGATTACTTCCACTTAGAAGCACCTGCTTCACTGTCAAGACTTGCGTTGAACTTGAATTCTCCGTTTGCTGGAGCAGTCCAAAGTTCTGTCTCAGACCCCTTGAAGTCGATGAGACCGTCAATACCATATGTAGTAGCGTCTGCACCGATAGGTGTGTAAGCAAAGTTAGTCTTGTATGAACCTGCAACAGAAAGCACTGTGCTTGCACCATTCAGAAGAACACTTCCCTTGACACCAGGTGTGTAAAGCTGAAGTTTTGCTCCTGCACTTCCGTCTGTAGCCATAGAAGGACCAAAGATGCTGTTGGTGATGTTCAAGTTTGCTGCATTTGTAGCAAAACGGAACAATGGTGTGTTAGCATTTGCTGTAGTCTCCATTGGAGCATAGCAGAATGTACAGTTGTTTACATTTACAGTAGGAGCCTGGGCAGTCTTACGTAAGTCGCAAAGCATAATAATGTTTGTAATAGTACAATCATCGAATGTTACGTTGCGGAAATCTCCACCCTTATCTGCGATGGTTACAACACCCTGATCGCCGACACCATCAATTGTACAACCCTTGAAAGTAATGTTCTGGAAGTTGTCGCTGTTCTTCTGACCTCTTACTACACCACGGAAACCGCGGATGTAGCAATCGTTGAAGATGAGTTCACTGATGGTAGAACCAGTACCGCTGACATTGATAACCTGACGGCCACCAAAGCTCTTGTCTGTACCTGCGAGGAACGCATCCTTATCAGCTTGCTTATCGCTAATCATATCGATGCTTTCGAACTTCACCTTATCGATATTAACACCCTTCTTGACGTTCATACCACCGGAGAAGGTGAACTGAGCGTTACCGCCCAATGTCATACCGGTTATGAAGGTTACATTGCGGTCGAGACTGATAGAGTTGTTGATCTTGTATTCCTGTTCACCACGGAGGATGATAGTCATACCGTCCTTTACCATATTCCAGAACTCAGCAGTCTTCAATGTATCCTTAGCTTCCTTAGCATCCCAGTTGCGGGTATCCAGCCACATGCCTTCTCCATACTTCTCGTCGAAGTTGACGCTAGCCTTGGTTGTAGCTGTTGTTTTACCTGCATAGGTAGTATTATTGAAGTCTGTAGAACTGTCGTATGTCTTGAATGTGTATGATGTTTCTGGCTGCAAGCCATAGATATCTACATATCCCTGAGCATAGTCAGCATCGCTTACTTTGACCTTAATAGTATCTTGGTTTTCTGCGTCTTCAGCAGGGCAAGCCATTACATATTTGATTGTCTGACCACCTTCATCCCAAGATACACGAGCTGCGTTATCAATAGCCTTGGCACCTGAAACCTTAGTAGGGTAGTTGATGCTCTGGGCCTTTACCTCATAATACTCAGATTCCTTATTGTTGCCAATACACTTGATTCTTACACCATACTTCTCGTCCCATCCTAAGTCATCGAAAGTATAGGTATCATCCTCTGTTGTGGCTTTCTTGATTACTTTCAGGTGGTTTGTGCCATCTTCATCTGTTGATGTCACAAGACCCAATTCCAACTCATAACCCGTGGCACCCTGGATTTTGTCCCATTCTACCTTCAAGGTATTTGAGTTAACAGTTGCGCTTGCAATTGGACGGAACAAACGAGGTGCATCGCCCAAGTTGTCATCGTCGCTACAGCTTACCATTGTGGTACCAACTGTAGCAGCGAAAAGCATAGACAATATATATTTATTGTATTTCATAATTACTTACTTTTATTTGTTATGGACTACATAACCCGATTTACTTGTTGCGAATAGCATAACCATCGTTAGACAATACGCCGTTTGAAGAAGCGATGTTGTCCTTAGGGATAGGCAAGATATATGGAGTTACCTTTTTGCGGAGAGGCTCCATGTCTTCTGCACCTGTTGTCACAACTCCGTCTGTCAGACCAAACCATGAGTACAAGAATGCCTCATTCATGATACCCTTCTTGATCTTATTGCCATCTGCGTCGGTTCCATACTCTGTTTTTGTAGTAGGATCTGTATCGCTAACAGACATATAAGTATCCAAGAACTTGATGTATTTTAATCCATCGAATGTAGCTCCAGCAGTCTTGATATCATCATCAGCAAGTGTTTCTGCCTCTTTGTATGGGCTTGCGCTGTTATCACGATAAGTGAAATAGTTGTTCTCGAACTGAATCTCGCCATTTACATAGTTGTAGTAGAGGCGTGGTGCGATACCCATGTCAACAATTTCCTTATTCTTGTCGTAGATGAATTCACCATTCTCCAAACGAAGCTGGTTATAGTTCATAGTTACGTCACGAACCCACTCCAAAGTATTAACGATGGCGTCTGAGTAGTAGTTCCAACGAACGAGGTCGAACTTGCGGATGCACTCGCCACCAAACTCCCAAGCACGCTCGTTGATGATAGCTTTCTTGAAAGAGTCGTGATCGTTGAGATTATCAACATATTCATTCACCATCTCGTTCTTGTTGGTTGCATTTGCAAAGGCACGGTTACGAACTCGCTTCAACATTTCCTTAGCCTCAGCAGTAGGACCATTGTTGATTTCGTTATCAGCTTCAGCGAGAAGCAACAATACGTCAGCATATCGGAGGATAGGGAAGTTGATACCTGTACCCTTAGACTCAACGTTGTTGACGCTCAGATCCATGCGGCACCATTTAGCTGGCTGGATGTTGACACCATCCACTGCAGCCTGCTTGCTGTCATACAACCAGCGGTAGTTAGCACATGTAGCCTTCAGACGCTGATCTTGTGCGTTGAATGAGCATGCATAGCTTGGAGTCAGGTTGGTATAAGTAGAACCAGAACCCTTAGAACTTGAAACTACGCTCAAGCCAAGACACCAACCGATATCACCACCTGAGTTTGGAACATAACCCATCTCGAACAATACATCACCATTAGCTGGGTTGCAGCCGTTGATTTCATTATCAAAAATCTGCTTGAAGTTGTTGTTGAGCTGACGGTCCTTCAAGGAAATCAACTTCTTGGCATAAGCCTTAGCAACCTTGTAGTAATCGTCTGCAGAAGTAGCAGTAGCCTCGTTACCATTTTCATCAACATAATGTACAGTATATTCATCGCCTGTACCTGTGCTGCGGGCCATTGTACCATCAGCCTGCATAGAGTAACCTGCACGGAACATAGCCAACTTGGTAATGAAACCGAGGGCGAACTCACGGTTCATACGCTCTACTGTAGCTTTGCTGCTCCACTGCATCTCACCCTCGTTGTTGATGAGGTCCTGAATCAAGTGAGTATAGATGATGTTCTTGTCTGTACGTGGATCATTGTGCATATCGTCCTTTGATGTAGGAGTTGTTGCAAATGGCACGTCACCCCAGAAGTTACACATCAGGAAATACCAGTATGCACGAAGACAAATAGCCTCACCATGAAGTTGCTTCATATCTGCATCTCCATTCTTATATGCATCGCTTGCCTCAATTCCCTGAATGCACTGGTTGGCGAAATCAATGGCTTTCTGGGTGTTGTTCCAGCAGTTCTTGATATCACCGAAGTATGATGGGTTCAGTGCCCAAATACCACGACGGGTAGTCTCAGAAGCTTGAGCCTTCTTGACGAAACCGATTTCAACGTCGGTATTCTGCATCCAGTTGGTGCTCATACGTGATGTATAAGTGTCCTCGCAGAAGTAGGCATATACGTGGTCTACCATCTTGCGGGCATCAGTTGCGTTTGAACACAGGTAGTTCAAATTGTCTGTAGACAAAGTCTCTGTGTCCAATAAGTCACTACAAGAGTTAAAACTTGCTCCTGCAATGAACATTGATATATATAGAAATATACGTTTCATATTTTGTATCTTGTTTTCTATTAGAATGAAATGTTTACACCTGCTGTCCAAGAGAATGACTTAGGATATGATGAGAAGTCGGCACCTGGAGTCAAACCGCTGGTCTTGCTGCCACGGATTGATGAGTTAACCTCTGGGTCATAACCTGAGTAGTTGGTCAAGCAGAACAAGTTTGTCAATGTGCAGTACATGCGCAGTGAGTTGCAAGCGAACTTCTTGGTCCACTCCTTAGGGAATGTGAAACCTACTGTCAAGTTCTGCAAACGGAGGAATGAACCATCCTCAACAGCCCATGATGAAGGTACAGGGTTGTTATCTGACAAAGTTGCTGCGCTCCAAATAGAAGCATTTGCATTCATATTCTTCAATGTCTCGTAATCTGTTACGATTTCACCAGTAGCCTGATCCATGTAAGTCCATGCCTTACCGCCCAAAGTTACAGGAGTCATTTCCTGACGGAGACTTGCGTATGTATTACGGTATGACTGTGATGTAACCATCTTGTCGAGGTTGTAAACGTCATTACCTACTACGAAGTTGAAGTTGGCAGTCAGGTCAAACCACTTGTATGTAGCGTTAAGGCCGAAACCACCCTGGAATTTAGGCTGAGTCTTACCGATGATGGTACGATCTGACTCTGAAATCTTCTTGTCACCATCAAGGTCTCTAACCTTCATTGCACCTGGACGGAGACCTGCCTTAGAACCTGCAGTAATGAATGAACCATCTACAACGCCATCTTTCAAGATGTAGTTACCGCTCTTGTCAAATACAAACTGAGTCTTGCCGTTCTCATCGGTTGTGGTCTGGAAGTCATCAACTGTGTAGAAACCGTCGCAAACGAAACCATATACCAATCCGAGAGGCTGACCTACAACAACTCGGTAGTCGTCGTAACCGCGCATGTCGGTAGAGAAGGCACCAGAGTTGTAAGACTGGTAAGTCTGACCACCAGCCAACTTGTCAACCTTGTTCTTGTTGAAACCAACGTTGAAGTTGAAGTTCAAAGAGTAATCCTTCTTGCGGAGGATAGCTGCATTCAAGTTCAACTCAACACCACGGTTAGATGTCTGACCGATGTTCTGCTGCATAGAAGTATAACCGATAGCTGTAACAGGAGCATCGAGGAGCAGGTCCTTTGTGGTGTTCCAGTAGTAATCCAAGCTACCTGAGATACGCTCATCGAAGAAACCAAAGTCCAAACCAACGTTACGTGTAATGGTGGTTTCCCACTTCAATTCTGGGTTAGCCAACTGAGAATTGTTCAATGTATAGTGAGGGTTCTGCTGGTTACCTGCACCATAATATTTTCCGCTACCATAAGCCTTGTAAGTTGTCTCATACATGGAAGAGCTGATACGGTTGTTACCTGCTGTACCGTAAGAGAAACGGAGTTTCAGGTTAGACAACCAGTCCTTTGTATTTATCATCCAAGGCTCCTCTGCGATACGCCAACCCAATGCGGCAGCAGGGAAGTAGCCCCAACGGTTGTCCTTCACGAACTTAGAAGAACCATCGGCACGCATAGTGAATGTCAGCAAATAACGGTCTGCATAAGAGTAGTTCAAACGGCCGAAGAAAGAAAGAGTACGATCTTCCTGACCCAATGAAGAGTTGATGGTACGGGAACCTGTTGCACCTGAGTTTGATGCAAGACTTGCAAACATCTTCTCTGGAGCAATGTCCTTCTGGAAGTATTTAGCGATAACACTGAGGCTCTCATTGTTTGTTGCTACATACTCCTGGCCAATCATGGCGTTCAGATTGTGTACCTTGTTAAATGTCTTGTTGTAAGTCAAGGTATGGGTCAAACGGAGCTTCCAAGTATCTTTCTTGGTCCATTCACCCATAGGAAGGCTACCGCCATCCTTTACAGCCTTGTCACTCAAGGCAGCATAATAATCTTTCTGCTGGAAGAAGGTGTAGTCGTAACCTGCCTCTGCACGGTATGTAAAGTTCTTGAGGAACTTCCATGTAATGGCACCATTATAATTGTAACGGCGTTCATTCTTTCTTCTCCAGTAGTCATTTACCTTGTCCTGCAGACTGCGGGTAATAGAGATGTACTCATCATACTCATCGTCTGGAAGAGTTGAAGGATCGATGTCGAGCTGATCGTAGAGACCATTAACAGGCCCCTTGGTAATAGCCTCATAAGAACGGATCTTATAAGTACCACCACCTGTACCAACACCCTTGGTTGTAACATCAGCCAGACGCATACCGAAGTCGAGCTTCAAGTTCTTGCAAATCTCATGATTCAACTTGAAGTTTACATTGAAACGGTCGTAACCGTTGGTCTTCATCAAACTGTTGTCGTTGGTGTAAGTACCGCTGAGGTTGAACTTAGTCTTTTCAGAACCACCGCTAACACTTACGTTGTGAGACTGTGAGAGATCGTGATTGCCGAACATCTCGTTCTGCCAGTCATGCCCCTGCTGATACTGATACAAGTCGAGGTCTCCGAAAGAACCGAAACGCTTTTCGAAGCTACTGATATCAGATGTACCGCGGAGTGCAGCACGCTCATAGTTGTACATAACGTACTGATAAGGAGTCATGGTGTCAAGAGTCTTGGCGATGCTCTTGCCCTGAACGTAGCCATTGTAAGAAACAACTGTCTTACCAGACTTAGCACCCTTGGTAGTAACCAGGATTACACCATTTGCACCCTGAGAACCATAGATAGCTGTAGAAGCAGCATCCTTCAATACGGTAATGTCCTCAATGTCAGAAGGAGCAATGTCACCGATGCTGGATACAGGGAATCCGTCTACGATGTAGAGAGGAGAGTTGTCGCCAGTGATAGAACCACCACCACGCACCTTGATGATCATTTCTGCATCAGGTGAACCGTCGGTAGTTGTAATCTGCACACCAGGCAACTTACCTGTCAAAGCTTCTGCTGCATTTGTAACAGGAACCTTGGTCAGGTCTTCACCCTTTACGGTAGCAACGGCACCAGTCAGATCCTTCTTTTTAACTGTACCGTAACCGATGACAACGACATCGTTGAGGGAGTTAGCTTCGTCCTCGAGCTTTACTGAAATGGTTGTTTTACCTGCAACATTAATTTCCTTAGCTTTCATACCGATGTATGAAATCTTCAGTTTCTTACTGCTGCCTTTCAAATTAACGGTGAAGTTACCATCAATATCAGTGATACCACCATTACCTGCTTGACCAACCTCCATGACAGAGGCGCCGATAATAGGCTCACCTGTATTGTCAGTAACAACGCCTTTTACTGTTTGTGCAGATACACTTGTTACTACGAACATCAGTGCGCCTGCCAAAGCAATTTTCTTTTTTCTAAAATTACCAGACATACACTTTAGGTTTAGATAAAACTTATTCTAAATTACTAATTTTCTAATGTTTTTTCTTAATGTTTTTAAGTAGAATCCCAATCCTCAGCAGTTGCTTGCTGAAGGCTGTTCCTTTGGGAGACCGAAGGCTCCGGTGGGGCAATCTGGATGCGTAGCGTAAGCTAAGTCTTGGTTTTCTTGCTGCAAAATTAGATAAAAAATATGAGAATCGGGGTATGTTGGGGGTAAAAAAACACGTAAACGTTTACAGATTTTTGCGTAACTACTTTGGCTTTTCACATCTTACCTTTTCTTTTTCACATCTCATGGCTTCCTTATTACATATTTTTTGAGGACAAAAAGAAAAAGTGCAATATCCGGCACCCTTCTATAAGAGGATGGGGATATTGCACTCCGAAAGTTATCTGTCAATCTATTTACTTAATGTCTCTGTTTCTTTACTTTACGATGACCTTGCTTGTCTTCTTGCTGCCATCTGCCAGGGTCTTAACTACGATGTTGATACCCTTCTGAAGATTTGAGAGCTGGGTGCCGTCGGCTGCGAAGATGGTGGTCTTGATGACTGCTTCATCTGTAGCTGAGGCGATGTTGTGGATGCCGGTGCTCAGGACTGCTGCTGTTGCTTCGCTCAGTCCGCCCATCTCGTTGGCTGCACGTACACTCCATGTTGCTGAAGCATCATCTACGAGATAGGTTGGCTTGATGGTGAAATCTACCACCTTACCATTCTTGCAAACTGCCCAGAGAAGAGCGTAGTCGTTGTTGTCCCAAGCGAGGGTTGTACCGTTCAGCTTAACGTTGCTAGGTGCTGATGCCTGCTCGGTAGCTGCAGTTGGATCCCAGTCATCATCCTGACCCATTACTGTTTCAATGGTGTAGGTTGCAGCTTCCTCTGCTGTGAGGATAGGGTCTCCTGCTGTTTCATTACGACGGTTTACATAATTGTCACCATCCTTTGAATCGTAGGCATCGTAAACTTTCTTTCTGTCCTTGAGGTCTACTACGCTACCTGTTGATGTGTATGAGTTGTATTCAGCGAAACGCTTAGGGTAACCGCCACTCATCTCGTTCCATCCTGCTGCTGATGGGATAGCTTCCATCTTAGTGTCGATGTAGAGTGCAATAGGTGTGCCTTTGCCCCATGGACGTCCCAAGGTGTAGTTGCCGTTTAGGTCTTTTGCCGCAGTAGCATCCTTGATAGTACAGTCTTTGAAGATGTAGCCATACTTCTTAGGCTGAGAAGGAACTGCGAGATAGCCTCCCTTTTCACAGATCCAGAGTTCTACATTATTATAATATACATCACCCTTACCGCAGAGGTAGTCGGTACGACCACGAAGGATTCCGTCTTCGAAGTAGAATTTACCGTTCTGGTTGTTTGATACGTAGGTGTCCTGGTAAGCCCAGAGGTTTACGTTCTTACAGATAGTCTTGTTGCTCTGGTCGTTGAGTACGATGTCGCGACCTTTGGCATCACCCATACTGCTGTACATCTTCAGATCCTGGAAATAGGTGTTTGTTGCTCCCTTCTGCAAGCAGAGTACGTCACCCTTGCCGATACCTTCCAATACGTTGGCTGATTGACCAGAGTTTGGAACGGTGTTGGTCAGTGAGGTGTTGCCCATGCCTTCACCAATGATTGATACGTTTGGCGTATTCATATAGGTGGTTGGGTTAGCATAACTCTTGCCGTCGCTACCTGTTACCTTACTCTTCTCGTCAGCAGGAATCTTGTAGTCGCCCTGCTTGATGAAGATGCGGAAACGCTTGCTAGTATCTGTACGCTTAGCTGCTGCATCAAGTGCTGCCTTGAAGTCTCCGTCGGTTGGTACGATGAAGTCGTAGAGTGCTTTGGTTACTGCTGGCTTGGTCTTGGTAGTGAAGTTCAGAACAATTGCCTGGTCTGTGGCATTGTCTGTCAAATCGGCTACCGAACCTGCTGCGAGTGTGAAGGTATAAGCTGTAGCGTAGTTCAAGCCTTTGTATGCGAAGGTGATGGTCTTGCCTGATACTGTTCCTTCTATCATTGCTGTTCCGAGAGTGGCTGCAGCGTTGTCGGTGAGTTTTACCTTCTCATCAAAAGTCAGTACAATCTTGCCGTTGGCAGATGCGTTGGTTGCGCCTTCTGCTGGTACGGTGCTTACGAGTACAGGGGCCTTGCCGTCGTTAACGAGCTGGGCAGTACCTGTGATGTAGATATTTGTGATAGAGATTCCGTCGTTGTCGCCTGTTGCTCCCTTGATGGAAGAAGTCTTGTCGGCAATCCAGCGGATGTATACTTCTGCCTTGTTGTTTGCATCGGCAGGGAGAGTGAACTCGCCATCGGTCCATGCTTTGGTTCCTGGCATCTTGATGGCGCCTACCTTGGTCCAGTCGGTGCCGTTGAGAGAGTATTCTACATTATATGTTTCGTATGCATTATAATTGTAGAGCATACTGCTCTTTACCTTGATATCGGTGAAGGCTGTTGCGTTGACCTTGGTCTGCCAGTAGGTTTCGCCCAGTGCCTTGGTTTTCTTGGAGGTCCAGTTTACAGCTGCATTCTTTCCTTCGTAGCCGCCAGCACTGTTGCTCTTGTCGAGCCATGTGTATGTATTTCCGCCTGCATCGCGCAGGATGAGCTGGTCTACATCGTTGTCTTCTGCAGCGAAGTCTGCTGTACGACCTTCTCTTGCTGACTTATAGAAGTCCCAGCCTGCGATGAAGTCTTTTGCAGAATATGCAGCAGTGTATGATTGGTCGACATTCATCTTTATTTTGCGTTCTGCTCCTGTTTCACCATCATTCCAGTTGGTAAAGGTGAGGATGTCGTTGCTGCTGGCTGTGAGGGTTACTTCTGTTCCCTCTTCATACATATTCTTTCCGTTAACAACGGTTGGGGCAGGAGTTGCGCTTACCATATAGTCTTTTGCACCACCTTCTACCTTGTAATCCAAAGCGTAGGTGTTTATCTTCTCAAAGTTTGCCTTCAATGCTGTGTTGGCAGAGATAGAGAAGGTATATTCTTCATCTGTAGATACTACCTCATTATTGGCATCTGTCCAATTGACAAATTTGTAGCCGAAATTTTTTGTCGCAGTTACAGTGATTTGTGTTTCTGCGTCAAATACTGTACCAGAAGGAGATACTTTGATGGTTCCTGCTCCTGCATTTGATACAACAGCTGACAGGGTATACTGTGCAACCTTTTCAATGGTTCCGTTCAGAAGACCATTAATGTGTACATCAGCAAAGCCTTGCTGCTTAGTAGAGCCAACGCCAACGGTGCAGCTCAGCGTGAAGCCTTCAGCTGATGTCAGTTTGGCTTGCTGGTCGGCAGTGAGCTGGATGACGATGTGGTTGGTCAGGTTTTCATTTTTCGAAAACTTGTCAGTCTCTGTTGTCTTGTTCTCTCTTAATGCGGTGAAATTACCCAAGTCTACAGAAGTTCCGTCGCTAAGTTTGGCGGTTACGGTTACTCCATTTTCTGAATCTGTACCGAATCGGTTTACGTAGGTACTGATAGAGGTTGGGGTGAATGTTAGCCCCTTGCTAGGTTTAATGGTCCATTCTACGGCTTTTGTTGTGCCAACAGGACCGAAACCAGCCATGACCATCTTGTTTCCGTCTTTGTCTTTTGTAGTCTGTGATGTCTTGCGAGAATACTTCAAGTCACCGGTGTTTACGGAAACCAGACTGAAACCATTTTCTGGTGATTTAGTGTACTGCGTAGCGTAGTTGTCGTCATTAAACGGCCATGAAACGCTAGCTTCTTCGTTCTGGTAGGTTTGCGCATTTGCCACTACCATAACAAACAGGGCAATGAGTGAGAGCCCAAATCTGTGTAGATTCTTTTTCATTTGTTTGCCTTTTTAGGTTATTATACTTATTATTTCCAGTTTACATCTTTAAGTTTGTTGGTGCAAAAATACACTTATTATTTTTATTTAAGGTATTTTCGTTTCGGTTTCGGTGCAAAAGTTACGTAATCGTTTTCGTAGATTTAGTTCATTTTGGTTCATGTTTTTCTGAGATTCTCAAAATGATTTATTATTTTTGCCACCGAAAAGAACTAGCAAATGAATTAAACTACAATACAGTTATTCATCAACTAAATTTAATTTATAAACTTAAAATAAAACGATTATGAAGAAATTCTTTACTCTTATCGCAGCCGTAGCTTTGGCTGCAAGTGTTAATGCACAGACAACTTTGATTGATTATCCAACTTCTCAGTCAGGTATAACCCTTCACGATGCTGACGGACAGATTTCGTTTGCAACAGTGAAAATTCATGCTAATAAAGATGCGGTTCCTTGTATTAAGATAGGAAAAAGCTTTAGTGCAAATAACCTTGTTGTAGATAACTTTGTTGAGTTAACAACAGAAGGTGGATTCAAAAAGGGTGATGTAATTACTATTGCTGGTGTTTTTAATAATGCAGATGACTCCAAAAAAGCTGCTGTAGCTTTCTTCACTGGTGAAGTTGGTGAAAAAGGAAAAACTTATTATACGACAAAACAATTTGTCAATAGTAGAAATACAGCGGATGATCCTGCAGAGGAGCAAATTACGTTGACGGAAGATATGCCTAGCGTGAAGTTTGGAAGAAATGGTAATACTGGCACTTGTGTTGTAAAGGTTACAGTTGTACGTGGTGGTACATCTACCGGCATCTCTTCAGTAAACGCTGCCGCTGCTAAGAAGAATGGTAAGACCTACAACATGGCTGGTCAGGAGGTTTCTTCTTCTGCAAAGGGCTTGATTATCAAGAACGGTAAGAAGTATGTAAAGTAACTGATTGTATAAACAGATAAAACAAAAGGGCATTCCCAAATGGAGGGGATGCCCTTTTGTTTTATAAGAAGTTTTATTCCTTTATTACCTTATCCACTTCGGTCTTTCCGTTCTTAAACAACATCTTGCGGACGTTGATTCCTTTTTGAGGAGCAGAAAGGAGGGTGCCGTTGAGGCTGTAATACGTTACTTTGACCAACTCACTTGGGTTGGAACCGGTGATTTGTGAGATGCCTGTAGGATTCTTCCATGCAGGATAGTATTCATCTACCTTGTTCTCTGCATCTGCATTGCCTTGCTTCATGATGTCCTCAACCAGCGAATTGGCGTAAACCTCAAGGTTGGTGTAGTAACCCTTGCTGTCAAGCGAGTAGGTGAGGGCATCTGTGGCGTCGTTTGGATTCAGACCATTGGCTGTCTCCCATGAATCTGGGATTCCGTCCTTATCGGTGTCGAAGTCGGCAGGACGAGAGCCTTTTCCGAAGGTTGACTCGGTGTAGCCGTTTACATCTGATACCTTGTCGATGATGCCAGGCGAATTGGTGATGCTTCCCTTGTACTTGGCAGTACCAGTCTTTGCCTCTTCCATGTAGCGTGCATCAATCTCATCGCGGTAGAGTGAGGCGCCGCTGTATGCCAGTACCTTGCTGAATGATTCGGCTGCGGAGTGGGTGGTAACATCTCCTGTTGGAGCAGGAGCGTCCATCTTGATCTTGACACAAGACTTACCGCTGATGGTTACGTGGGCAACATTGTCACCATAATAGTTTTTGGCATCCGGACTGTAGTATTCTCCGTTCAGGCTTGGAATGCCTTTGTCGTAGCTGATACCTTTCCAATCCTTGTTCTTGGTAACAGAACCCTTGGTGGTTTCGGTGGTGTTTCCGTTGATGAAGTAACGGCTGGTCATGTCGAAGAACTCAGGATGATTCTTGTCGGAATTACTGCTGGTAGATAAGGTAACCAGAGTGATGCGGTCCTGGCTGCCACGTTCCTTGCCGGTGCTTACATCTACCTTGAGACCATTCAGGGTTTCATCTTTCAAACTGTGGCTTGGACCTGCCTTATAGTAATTGTTCACGATGTTGATCTGTCCACCGCCCGGACCTCCGTAGCAGGTACCTTGCGCATTGTACATTACGCAGTTGCGGAAGTCTACGTTTTCAGCCTGCACGGTATTCTTCCACTTATAGGTAGCGTAATCCTTGTTGCTGGTGTAGCCTGTCCATCCGTATCTAGCACCATTAAAACGTGGACCGCGGTTCATGAGATGACCTACGAAGTTGTGGTGGAAGCTGGCGAGCTTACCGCCCCAGATGCCTCCGTAACCATGTGCTCCTTTAGAGTGCCCCGGATTGGTGAGACTCTCGGCAACGGTACACCACTGCATGGTGAAATTGTTGTTGTCGTAGAACGAAGCCACCTCGTCGATGCTCCAGCTGAAGGAACAGTGGTCGAAGATGATGCCGGTCTTGTTGCGCTGCCAGGTAGCATCCGCACCATCATTGATGTCTTTCTCCTGTCCGCGACGCAGACGGATGAAACGGATGATGCAGTTGTTTTCTGGGCGAACAGTGTAGTATCTGAGGGTGATGCCCGGAGAAGGAGCAGTTTGTCCGAGGATGGTGGTGTTGGCGCCTATGGTGAGGTCAGAAGCCAAAGGGATGACGCCCGCCACATCAAAGACGATGATTTTCTTGCTGCTTCCACTTACTGCGGCACGAAAAGAGCCAGTACCCTTATCGTTGAGATTAGTTACGTGGATTACTTTTCCGCCTCTTCCGCCGGTAACGTATCTTCCGTGACCTTCTGCGCCCGGAAAGGCTGGAGCTTGTGCCAAAGCAGCAGCACTTACCAGTGCTGCTGCCATACTTGTTAATATCTTCTTGTTATTCATTTTAAAAATGATGTATTCAAATCTTAGCAGTTTACTTATTCAGTCCCTGCATTTCCATTTCCAGACTAGCCCAGATGAAAGGACCTACGCCCTTGGCGTCATTGTCGCGGATAGGCTCGCTCATGTAGTAGTTGAAGCTGCCGTCGCGCTTGTAGTTTGGCTTTTTAACGTATGGACCAGGGCCAGGGCCGAGTCCGCTGACAGCACAGCAGCGTGTAAGGCTGATGGTTTTGTCTGGGTTTACCTTGATGAAGTTGTTCAGGATACCCTCATAAGCCTTGATACCAGCTTTCTGATATTCCTTGCCGAGGTATCCCTTGCGGTAACCTTTGAGGAGAACATAGGCAAACATGCTTGAAGCGGTGCTCTCGAGGTAGTTGCGAGGATCCTTTACATCCATCACGTCGTACCATACGCCCGTCTTCTTATCCTGGTATTTCACCACGCTCTTCATTGCCTTATTTAATAAGGTGATGATTTCGCCGCGGCGCGCATAATCTTCTGGCATGGCTTCCAGACATTCGGTCATTGCCATGACGTACCATCCGAGGGCTCTTGCCCAGGTATGCTGGCTCTTTCCGTCTTCCTTGTTTGCCCAGAACTGGCTGTGGGTTTCGTCCCATGCATGCTTCCAGAGCTGGGTCTTCTCGTCGTAGGTACGCAAGTCGGTCTTCACAATCTGGTCTACCGCATCGTCGAGAATCTTCTTAGCCTTCTTAGGCTTGAGGTTCTGAACGGCGTAGTTGCAGTAGAAAGGCAGTCCCATGAAGATGCCGTCGAGCCAAACCTGGTTGGCGTAAATAGCCTTGTGCCAGTAAACGCCTTCCTTGGTGCGAGGCTGGTTCTGCAGCTGCTTGAAGAGCGTCTTCAGTGCCAGTTCGCTGCTCTTGCTAGGGAAGAGGTTGTGCATGCGGAGGATGAACTTCGCAGTGCGCACGTTGTCGAGGTTGAAATCCTCATATTTGTAGCCTGTGATGTTTCCCTTTTCGTCAATCATCTTGGCTGGATATTCTTTCAGGTAGTTGATGATTGCCTCGTTGTTGGCTTCGGCATCAGCTCCCTTGAAGGTGCTCTTTCCGCCTTTGTAGTGGAGGTAGGTGTCGAGCATACCTTCCATCTCAATGCCCATTACGTAGCTCCACTTTGGCTTGGTGCTGAAGTCGAGCAGGTAAGACTGAGGCACACGCTGCATCTCACTGTGGGTGAGCCACTCTGAGTAGGTCTGGTAAGGGCGGTCTTCCTTGTTGAGAACCAGTGAACCGTTGATTGTGAGGTTGTCGAACTTCACGTTTCTTGTCTTGCCGGTAACCTTGGTAGGCTGCTTCACTACACCGTCGAACTTACAGTTCTTTACGTTGATGTCGTATACGTTTTCTACCTTGTTTCCACCGATGATGAGCACACCGTAGTTGCTCTTCTGGCAGGTAACATCTTCCATGCTCACGTTGCGCACGGTAGGCTCAAATCCGCGGTAGCAAGCCTCTCTTGGCTCATAGTCGAGGTTGATTTTGAGCACGGCTTCCTTACACTGTCCTACGGTAACCTTGCGCATGTGGATGTTCTGGATGAGTCCGCCGCGGCAGTTGTTGGTCTTGATGCGGAGGATGCGCTCCAGGTGAGGAGAATCCATCTCGCAGTTTTCGGCGTATACATTCTCGCATCCGCCTGAAATCTCAGAACCGATGACTACGCCACCGTGTCCGTCTTCCATGCGGCAGTTGCGGATGATGATATTCTTTGATGGCTTGTTCCAGAGACGTCCGTCGTTGTTTCGTCCGCTCTTGATGGCGATGCAGTCGTCGCCGGTGTGGAAGATACAGTTCTGGATGAGTACATTCTCGCATGCCTCAGGGTCGCATCCGTCTCCGTTAGGTCCTTCGTTCCAGACAGTTACGCCGTCTACCGTGATGTCCTTGCAGAGCAGAGGGTGCATCACCCAGAAAGGTGAGTTGATCATCTTTACGTCCTTGATGAGGATGCGCTCAGAGCGTACGAAGTTGACGAGCTGAGGGCGGAGACCCTGTCCCATACCGAACTTGCGCTCATCAAATGGTACGCCGTCTTCTGCCATTTTCTGCAGTCTGGCGCGGGAGCCCATCTTCTGGTGTTCCTTGGTTACGCCCTCCTTGTATCCGAAGTAAGGGTTTCCGTTCCACTGCCACCATGTATCATTGTTGCCGCCTCCGTCGATGGTACCTTTACCGGTAATTGCGATGTCGGAAACCTTGTAGGCGTAGATGCATGGAGAGTAGTTCCAGCATGCCAGTCCTTCCCATGCGGTGCGAACCAGCGGATAGAGTTTTGGCTCAAAGGCAAACTGCAGTACGGCACCTTCTTCGAGATTCAGTTCTACGAAGCTCTTCATCTCAATGGCTCCTGTGCGCCAGGTACCCTTCGGTATGACTACGGTACCGCCACCTTTCTTAGAGACGAGGGCGATGAGTTTGTTGATTGCCTTCTGGTTCTGTGCAGCCGAAGCGTTCTGCTTGGCTCCATAGGCAGAAATTACATACTTCTTGGTTGCCTGCTTGATGTTAGGCAACTGTATGCTCTGTTCAATGCGCTGATATTCAGCATCGTTCCATCCATTATCTGCCCAAGCGCAGGTAGGGATGAGGAGCAGAGCAACGAGTAGGGTCTTAAAGAATTTCTTCATTGTCTTTGTTCTAGTTTTATGATTTTTAAATGTATTTATTCGTTTGTATGAATCAGTTTATTCGTTTGTTGGGTTTGATGCTTAACACATCGGTGCAAAGTTACGAATTTTATTTGGAAAACAAGTACTGGTAATGTTAAAAATAAATGTTTTTGCCAAAAAGTTTGGTGTTTTCAAAAAATAATGTTACCTTTGCAACGATATTTAACATTATTAATACAATAAATATTGGTAGCCTATTGATTTAGACATTTACTTAACATAAACAGATTAAGAAATGAGAAAACTCAATAATATGACAGACGAAGAGTTGGCCTTGGCTTATGTCGGGGGCGACAACAGAGCTTTTGACCTGTTGCTTTCCCGCAACGAGGAGAAGTTGTTCTCTTATATTCTTTTCGTGGTTCACGATGAGGATTTGGCGAATGATATCTTCCAGGAGACATTTGTGAAGGCAATCAGTCGTTTGCATGCTGGCCAGTATTCCTGTTCGGGCAAATTTCTTTCGTGGTTAATCCGCATTGCCCATAATGTAATCATTGACGGTTACCGCAGTCATTGTGTATTCCGCATGGTAGAACAGGCTAATGATAATGATCTTTCGTGTTTGCGTGGTGAAGATTTTCAGGCAGATTGTGCCGAGCAGGAGATGGTACGCAAGCAGATTCTCCGTGATGTGAAGAAACTGGTAGATTTCTTGCCGGCTACACAACGCGAAGTAGTTTTCATGCGTTATTATCAGCAGATGTCTTTCAAGGAAATTGCCGAGTGCACCAATGTGAGCATCAATACGAGTCTGGGAAGAATGCGTTATGCGCTCCTTAACCTCCGTAAGATGGCTAAGGAGCACAATATTTACCTGGATCTCGGTTAGTGGAGTTCTTTCAGGGCATGGATGGTAGCATAAGGGTCTGTGCTCTTGAACACATAACTTCCGCTTACCAGCACGTTTACTCCGGCTTTCACCAGTCTTGGGGCAGTTTCTGCCTGCACACCTCCGTCAACCTCGATGAGTGCCTGACTGCCGCTCTCTTTGATGAGCTGGCGCAGACGGCCTACCTTCTTGATGGTGTTTTCGATGAATTTCTGTCCGCCGAAGCCTGGGTTTACGCTCATCAGCAGTACCATGTCCACATCGCAGATGATGTCTTCCAGCACGCATACCGGGGTAGAAGGGTTGAGGGTAACACCTGCCTTCATGCCTGCTGCGTGAATCTGCTGGATGGTGCGGTGCAGATGGGTGCAAGCCTCGTAGTGCACATTCATCATCATGGCGCCGAGCTTGGCAGTCTGCTCAATGTAATTTTCCGGGTGCTGAATCATGAAGTGTACGTCAAGGGGCTTGGTGCACACCTTGCTCACGGCTTCGAGCACGGGGAATCCGAACGAGATGTTGGGCACGAAGACGCCGTCCATCACGTCCAGGTGGAGCCAGTCGGCCTCACTCTTGTTAATCATCTCTATGTCGCTCTTCAGGTCAATGAAGTTGGCTGAGAGCAACGAAGGGGATATCATTGTTTTCATCTTTCTTCTTCTTTTAGTTAGGATAGCACACCTTTAGCTTCCCATTTTGCACCATGGTATGATAGGAGTAGGCTATCTGCTTGATGAAGTAGATGGTCTGAGCCGAAGGTCTCATTTTCTTTGGTGTAAAAACTTGCTTCATAGGCATGAATCTTTTTTTGAATGAATACTACTTTTATCTGTCGCTTTCAAGAACGGGCATTTCTTTCTGTGGAGTTTTCCTCCGCCTGTTACCTGTCCTCTAGATAAATAACGGCACGTCTGGCAGATTATTACATTTCGGCGAAATATTTTTTTTCTTTTCTCCCTAAATATAATGAAATTTTTTTTTCTCCCTATATATAATAAGGTATAGGGGAGAGAAGGGGAAGGAATAGTGGGCAAAATGGTGATTTAGATAATAAAATAGTGTTAAATCTTAAAATTTCTCGGCAAAAAGTTTGTAGATTAAAAGAAAAACTGTACTTTTGCAGTAGAATTGAAGAATGAAGGAGAATCTTTTCGTTAAAAAGAAAGAAACGCCTCGTTTTGGTAGTAACAAACAATTAAAAGACAAAGCAATATGAATACATTCGTATCTACATCATGGTGGTGGCGTAACTCAAGATTCCAAAAGTCGTGAGTCGAGACACCGTATGTAGATGTGAACAACATAATATACTAGGGGCCTGCCGTAACTTACGACAGGTCCCTTTTTCTTTTACAACGAAAAATAAAAATATAGGAGATATTAACTATGGAAATGAAGGACATTTTGAACAGAATGTTGAACCACGAGGAACTTTCCCGTGAGGAAACCCGCGACATCATTGTAGGAATCACCAAGAGTGAATTTCCTGAGGAACAGATTACAGCCCTGCTCACCGGTTTGCAGATGAGAGGCGTAACGGTAGATGAACTGCTCGGTTTCCGTGACGGAATTCTTGCCACAGGTGTGCCAGCCATCCTGGATTGCGACCGCTACATTGACGTGGTGGGAACAGGTGGTGACCGCAAGAATACCTTCAACATTTCTACCACCTCCTGCTTCGTCATTGCGGGTGCGGGTTACAAAGTGGCAAAGCACGGCAACTATGCGGCTACCTCGGTGAGCGGCGCCAGCAACGTCATCAGGAACCACGGTGTCCAGTTTACCGACGACATGGACAAGCTGAACCGCAGCATCAACGAGGCAGGCATCGTTTATCTTCATGCCCAGCTCTTCGCCAAGGCAATGAAGTTTGTGGGTCCTATCCGCAAGGCTTTGCAGTTTCCTACCGTGTTTAACCTGTTAGGTCCTCTTGTTAATCCTAGTCAGCCTAAGTGCCAGTTGCTGGGTGTAGCCAATCTCGACCAGATGCGCCTCTACAATCAGGTTTACCAGAAGTTGGGCATTGACTACGGCATTGTGAACAGCATCGACGGATATGATGAGATTTCGCTCACCAGTGACTTCAAGGTAACCACCAACAGCTATGAGAAGATTTTCAAGCCTCAGGATCTCGGTTTCGAGATTGCCAAGCCAGAAGAGGTGAGAGGCGGAGCCACAGAGGAAGAGGCTAAGGATATCTTTGATGCGGTGCTTGAAAACCGTGCGCTCCCAGCCCAGAAGAACATCGTTCTTGCCAATGCTGCCTTCGGCATCCAGGTAATGGAGAAGGGGCAGAAGAGCATTGAGGAATGCGTGGAGATTGCTAGAGAGAGCATCGACTCGGGTAAGGCGCTTGCTACCTTTAAGAAGTTCGTAGAGATAAACAGGCTTTAAAGGTAAAAAGGTAAAAGGGTAAAAAGGTAAAAAAAACTTAACCCCTTTGTCCTCCCTTTGCGCCCCCGTTCCCAGCGATTCCGTCGCTGGTCTCCCAATAAGGTAAAAAAGTAAAAACGAAAGAAATGGCTGATATTTTAGAGGAAATTGTAGCTCATAAAAGAATAGAGATTGAGCAGCGCAAGCGCTTCATCCAGCCGCGGCAGATGATAACCCTCACCGAGCAGAAGATGCAGGAGGATGGGGGACGGGTGCCGGGCGGAAGCATGAAGGAGGCGCTGATGAACTCGGAGACGGGAATCATCGCTGAGTTCAAGCGCAAATCGCCTTCCAAGGGCTGGATCAAGCAGGAAGGCAAGCCGAGCATCATCCCGCTCGCTTACCAGCAGAACGGAGCCTCGGCGCTCAGCATCCTCACCGACATTGATTACTTCGGAGGATATGATGAGTATATTCAGGAGGCGCGCCACGTGGGCGTTACCCTACCTATCTTATATAAGAACTTCGTGGTTGAGGAATACCAGCTGCTGCAGGCGAGATACTGCGGAGCTTCTGCCGTGCTGCTCATTGCGGCCTGCCTGACCAAGGAGGAGTGTAAGCAACTCATGAACATGGCTCACCAGCTGGGCATGGAGGTGCTGCTCGAGATGCATAATGAGCACGACTTCGAGTATGCTGAACTGGAACCGGATATGTACGGCATCAACAACCGAAATCTCGGAACCTTCTTTACGGATGTAGAGAACAGCTTCAGATTGGCAGAGAAACTCCCGAAAGATGTGTGCAGGGTGAGCGAGAGTGGTATCTCCAACCCGCAGACGGTTCTCCAGTTGAGAGAAGAAGGCGGCTTCAGAGGTTTCCTGATGGGCGAACAGTTCATGAAACAGGAAGACCCTGGCGTGGCGCTTGCAGAATTTATTTCTAAATTATAGGAAGTTTCGCAAGCTCAGAAGTTAAAGGAGTTAAAGAAGTTATCACTCCCTACGGTCGTTCGGGAAGTTAAGAGACAATAGTCTTCTAGCTTAAACTTAGGACATTTGTCCCTTAACTTCCCTCTAACTTCCCTTAACTTCCCCACATGCGAAAGTTCAGTAAACAATAAAGAAAATGTTAGTAAAGGTTTGTGGAATGCGTGAACCTGATAATGTAAAGCAGGTTGCGCAACTCGGCGTAGATATGATGGGATTCATTTTCTATCCTAAGTCTCCACGGTATGCCGGTCAGGTGGTAGCTCGCTCTGATGCTGACCGCAATGTGTGCAGAGTGGGAGTCTTCGTGAATGATTCCGTTTCCACGATGCTGGACAAGATTCATTCCTTCTCCCTGAATGCGGTGCAGATGCATGGAAACGAGAGCAGACAACTGTGTGAGCAGCTGCGCGAAGCAAGGGGGGATATGAAGATAATCAAGGCCATCAGTGTTTCCACTGCTGGGGACATTCAGAAATATAAGGAATATGTAGGCGCTGTTGACTACTTCCTTTTCGACACCAAATGCAAGACGGTGGGCGGAAGTGGTCAGCAGTTTGACTGGCAGGTTCTGGATGAATATGATGGCGATGTTCCGTTCCTGCTGAGTGGTGGCATCGGTCCGGAAGATGCTTCCCGCATCCTGTCTTTCCACCATCCCCGGTGCGTAGGAATCGACCTCAACTCCAGGTTTGAGACAGAACCGGGACTGAAGGATGTAGAGAAACTCAAGGAATTCTTTTTAAAGGTAAAAAGGTAAAAAGGTAAAAAAGTTAAGGGGTAAAAAAGGTAATAAATAAAAAATAAATAAAAAATGAACAAGATAAATGCATTATTTGCAAACAATAAAGACCGCAAGCTTTTGAGTTTGTATTTCTGCGCCGGATGCCCAACTTTGGAAGGTACCGGCGATGTAATTAAGGCGATGGAACGCAAGGGCATCGACATGATTGAGGTAGGAATCCCTTTCAGTGATCCGTTGGCTGATGGTCCTGTTATCCAGAGTGCCGGAACCGTGGCTCTGAAGAACGGAATGACGGTGAAGAAACTCTTCGCCCAGTTGAAGGAAATCAAGGATGAAGTGCAGCTCCCGCTCGTGCTGATGGGTTATCTGAACCCAATCATGCACTACGGCATTGAGGCTTTCTTCAAGAGCTGCGTAGAGAGCGGAGTGAGCGGCACCATCATCCCAGACCTTCCTTTTGATGATTATCTGAAGGTGGTGAAACCCATTGCCGACAAGTATGACATCCGTGTCATCATGATGATTACGCCGGAAACCAGCGAGGAGCGCATCCGTTTCATAGATGAGCATACCGATGGTTTCATCTACATGGTCAGCTCCGCGAGCATCACGGGTGCCCAGAGCAGTTTCGGTGATGCCAAGCTGGCTTATTTCAACCACATCAACGGCATGAATCTGCGCAATCCTCGCATGATAGGTTTCGGCATCAGCAACAAGCAGACGCTTACCAGTGCGCAGGACAACGCGGCGGGAGCCATCATCGGCAGCAAGTTTGTAACCCTGCTCAATGAAACCGGTGATCCGGATAAGGCACTGGATGAGCTTTTCGAGGCACTGAAGAAGTAAGTGAAGAGTGAAGAACGAAGAGTGAAGAATTCATCTGTTTCGTTTGTGACTCAACGGCGAAAGCCTATTTAATATTTAACATTCAACATTTAACATTTCAATATTAAAAGCGATGTATCAAGTTGACGAAAAAGGATTTTTTGGAAAATTCGGAGGAGCTTATGTTCCTGAGATATTATATAAATGTGTAACCGAGTTGCAGCAGGCTTACAAGCCAATCATTGAGAGCGAGGAGTTCAAGAAGGAATACCGCGCGCTGCTCAAAGATTATGTGGGCCGTCCTTCACCTCTTTATTATGCCAAGCGCATGAGCGAGAAGTACGGATGCCAGCTCTATCTGAAGCGCGAGGACCTGAACCATACCGGTGCACACAAAATCAACAACACCATCGGTCAGATTCTCATGGCCAAGAAGATGGGCAAGACCCGCATCATTGCCGAAACCGGAGCCGGACAGCACGGTGTGGCTACCGCTACGGTATGCGCCCTGATGAACATGAAGTGTGAGATTTTCATGGGTGCCACCGATGTGGAGCGCCAGCATACCAACGTAGAGCGCATGAAGATGCTGGGAGCCAAGGTGAACCCTGTGCGCACCGGCAACATGACGCTGAGCGATGCCTGCTCTGAGGCCATACGCGACTGGTGCTGCCACCCGCAGGATACCTTCTACATCGTAGGTTCTACCATGGGTCCGCACCCTTATCCAGACATTGTTGCCAAGATGCAGAGCGTCATCAGCGAAGAACTGAAATGGCAGTTGGAGGAGAAGATAGGCCGCGACTATCCTGATTATCTCATCGCCTGCGTGGGTGGCGGAAGCAATGCTGCCGGAACCATCTACCACTACATTGATGATGACCGCGTGAAGATTTACCTGGCTGAGGCTGCCGGACACGGAATAGATACCGATTACACCGCTGCCACCATGCACTGCGGCACAGAAGGCATCATCCACGGAGCCCGCACCCTCGTGATGCAGACCGAGGACGGACAGATAGAGGAAGCCTTCACCATCAGTGCCGGTCTCGACTATCCGGGCATCGGCCCTATGCACGCCGACCTTGCCACATCGGGCAGGATCCATGTGCTCGCCATCAAGGACGATGAGGCCATCTATGCCGGTTACGAGCTCACCCGCATGGAGGGCATCATTCCAGCCATTGAGAGTGCGCACGCCGTGGCAGCCCTGAAGAAGATGAAGTTCAAGAAGGATGATGTAGTGGTGCTCACCGTGTCAGGCCGTGGCGACAAGGATGTAGAAACGTATTTGAGCCATAAGGAAATGGCAGGAGAGTACGGAAACTTCTAATAGCAAAGATTTAATTTTTAAAATGGCAAAGTTTAGTTACAAGACAGTTACCCGCAAGATTCTCGCCGACCTCTATACGCCGGTGGGAGTCTACATGCGGCTGAGAGATATTTATCCGCAGTCGGCTCTGATGGAGAGTTCCGACTATCATGGCTCCGAGAATTCGCGCTCCTTCATCGGTGTGCATCCGCTGGCAAGCATCGCCGTGAGTCATGGTGAGGTCATCAAGACCTATCCCGACGGAAGAGTAGAGAAAGAGCAGCTTCCTGCCTTCGGTGCCGGTAAGGGCGAGGAGTGCAAACTCGCCATCTCAAAGAGTATCAACGACTTCATCTCTTCCTTCCATGTTGAGGGCGAGAGCAAGGAGTTCTGCGGGCTCTACGGATTCACCACCTTCAATGCGGTGAGATATTTTGAGAATATCCCGGTCAAGGATACCACCATGGAGAAGAATGATGCGCCCGACATCTATTACATCATGTATAAGGACATCATCGTCTTCGACCATTTCAACAACACCATGGAGCTCATTGCGCTCCAAGAGAGTGAAGAACGAAGAGTGAAGAGTGAAGAGCTCGATGAACTGCTCAAGGCGGTAAACAAGGCCAATGTGAAGCCTTACGATTTCCACCCTGTGGGCGAAACCACCTCTACGCTCACAGATGAGGAGCACAAGGCCAACATACGCCGCTGCATACAGCACTGCCTACGCGGAGATGTATTCCAGATTGTGGTGAGCCGCCGATTCGTACAAAAATATGAGGGCGATGATTTCAAGCTCTACCGTGCGCTGCGCAGCATCAACCCTTCGCCTTACCTCTTCTATTTCGACTTCGGCGGATTCCGCATCTTCGGTTCTTCGCCTGAAACCCACAACCGCATCGTGGGCAACAAGGCGTTCATCGACCCGATTGCCGGAACCACCCGACGCACGGGAGATATGGAGCAGGACCGCAAGGCTGCCGAATTCCTGCGCAACGACCCGAAGGAGAATGCTGAGCACGTGATGCTGGTAGACCTGGCACGCAATGATTTGAGCCGCAACTGTCATGGGGTGAAGGTAGATTTCTACAAGGACATGCAGTTCTACAGTCATGTCATCCATCTCGTGAGCCGTGTGAGCGGAGAGTTGGATGAGCATGCCGACCACATCAAGGAGTTTATTGATACCTTCCCTGCCGGCACGCTGAGCGGTGCACCTAAGGTGAGAGCGATGCAGATTATCTCAGAGCTGGAGCCTCACAACCGCGGTGCCTACGGAGGCTGTATCGGTTTTATCGGTCTGAACGGTGACCTGAATCAGGCCATCGTGATACGAACCTTCATTAGCCGAAACGGCGAACTCTGGTTCCAGGCGGGTAGTGGAGTAGTGGCAAAGAGCAATGATGAGTATGAGCTGGAAGAGTGTAACAACAAGCTCGGTGCGCTGACCAAGGCGATTCACATTGCAGAGAAACTCTAGGAAGTGAAGAACGAAGAGTGAAGAGTGAAGAATTCATGTGCTTCAAGTAAACACTAAACATTTAACATTAAACATTGACAAAAGATGAAAGTAGTAATCATAGATAATTACGATTCCTTTACCTATAATCTTGCCCATCTGGTAAAGGAGTTGGGAGCTGACGTTACGGTGTTCCGCAACGACCAGTTCCAGTTGCCGGAGCTGGAACGCTTCGACAAGATCATTCTGAGTCCGGGTCCGGGCATTCCGTCGGAGGCGGGACTGCTGATGGATGTTATCCGCAAGTATGCAGGCCGCAAGCCGATGCTGGGCGTATGTCTGGGTCATCAGGCCATAGGCGAGGCGTTTGGAGCCAAGCTTACCAATCTTTCTGAGGTGTATCATGGAGTGGCAACCCCTTGCACCCAGTTTGGCAACGATGTTATTTTCGACGGATTGGACAAGCGTATAGAGATTGGCAGATACCACTCTTGGGTGGTAGACCGCTCGGGATTCCCTGACTGTCTGGACGTTACGGCAGTAAGCGATGATGGTTGCATCATGGGTCTGAAGCATAAGAACTATGATATTCATGGTATCCAGTTTCATCCGGAAAGCGTGCTGACGCCAGACGGCAAGAAGATGGTGAGAAACTGGTTGGAAAAAGCTTAATGACCTTAATGACCAATGACCTTAATGACCACCATGCCCCCCATGGTGGTTGTTGAGTTTTTTTTTGTTTTATGATAAGAAAAAGCAAAGCCTGACGCTCTCTCGAGTGCCAGGCTTTTCCTAATTCTTAACCCTCGCTACAATCCTCTCACGAGTTTCGCGAGAAATACTAACCTAAAACAACTCATTTCCCATAATGGAAAATGAAAGTATTTTTTTCATAAAACCTTTTTACATATCCCAAGCCACAGCACTCGCACCGAGTACGGCAGCAGAACTACCATCAAGGGTAGAAACAAGGAATTTAGCCTTGCCCTTGAAGGTGCGGAGCACGTGCTCATCATAAGCCTTCTGGATAGGTTTCATGATGAGGTCGCCAGCCTTGGTCAGACCACCGAAGAAGACGAAAGCCTCTGGTGAAGAGAAGGCTGCGAAATCAGCACAAGCCTCACCGAGCATCTTGCCGGTAAACTCGTATACACGCAGTGCCAGCTTGTCGCCCTTGCCTGCAGCAACGCTCACATCATAAGATGTAATTTCCTCAGGATTCAACTCGCGGAGCAATGAAGGCTCATCGCTCTTCTCGAGATACTCGCGTGCTGTGCGAGCCACACCTGTGGCAGAGCAGTAAGCTTCGAGACATCCTGTACGGCCGCATCCGCATGTACGGCCCTCTTTGCCACGTACCATGGTAACGTGACCCAATTCGCCTGCGAATCCGTCGCAGCCGTAAACCATCTGTCCGTTAATCACGATACCAGAACCTACGCCTGTACCGAGTGTAACGTCGATGAAGTTTTTCATACCTCTTGCCACACCGTAAGTCATCTCACCGAGCGCTGCGGCGTTGGCATCATTGGTCATACCTACAGGCAGACCACCTAGTGATTTGCTGAACATTTCAGCCAGTGGCACAATTCCGTCGTGTGCCCAAGGAAGATTTGGAGCGAACTCTATGGTTCCATTATAATAGTTTGCATTTGGTGCACCGATACCCATAGCCTTGATTTTGTCAATGCCGCCTACTGTATCAATGATAGGCTGGAGAGCTTCTACGGCTGCCTTTACGTAGTCTTCAACTTTTTGGTAACCGCCAGTCTTGATGGCAGTGGTAGCTTTAATCTCGCCACGTGCATCTACGATGCCGAAAACTGAATTTGTACCACCGAGGTCAAGGCCTATTACGTATGGTTTAAGTGTATTATCTGTCATATTATCTTAAAAATTAGTTAGAATTATTTTATTTCACGGCAAAGGTACAGAAAAACTTTGGAATCTCCCTTATTTTTATATATAAAAAATTATAATTTCCTGATTTTTTTTCAGCGAGACTGCGAAAGTTCAGTTTGTAATATAGGTAGAACCTCTGTGTAATGCGTGTAATCCATGCCCGAAAATATAAAAAACGGGAATAAAATGAACTTTTAGGCGAAAAAATTGTGCTTTGTGCCCGAAATTTTGTAACTTTGCCGCCTGTTAGAAATTGTAACGATACTAATAAGATGAATTTAGCATTTCCAATTGAGATAAACATCCTTGACTTCATTTTCAAAGGAATCGTCATCGGTGTTCTTGCCTCAGCCCCTATGGGTCCGGTAGGCATCCTATGCATCCAGCGCACGCTCAACAAGGGCCGCTGGTATGGTTTTGTAACAGGTGTGGGTGCCGCATGCAGCGACATCGTATATGCCTTATTCACAGGCTTGGGCATGAGTTTTGTGATGGATTTTGTGAGCAACTCCGAGAACAAGTTCTATCTTCAGATTTTCGGAAGCCTGATGCTCCTCGTGTTTGGAATCTACTGCTTCAAGAGCGACCCGATGAAGAACATGCACAAGTCGAGCAACAAGCAGGGCACGCTGATGCACAACGGCATCACGGCGTTCCTCGTAACGCTCTCCAATCCGCTCATCGTGTTCCTCTTCATGGCCACCTTCGCTCAGTTTGCCTTCGTGGTGCCTGATATGCCGGTAGAAATGGGAGTAGGGTATCTCAGCATCGTCTTCGGAGCCCTGCTGTGGTGGTTCGGCCTCACCTGGCTCATCGATAAAATCAGAAACAAGTTTGATACCAACGGCATCGTCATTATCAATAAGGTAATAGGCAGCGTGGTCATCATCTTCTCCATCATCGCTCTCTTCGGCACGATTTTCAATCTGTATCATCTGCCGGAATTTTAAAGAGTTAATAATTTATAGTTAATAGTTTATAGGGCTTTGGCTTCTGTTTACTGTTTGTAGGGCTTAGGCTCGTTTCTTCTAATACAAAAAAAAGATGTTTGTAGCACAGGAATTAAGAAAGAAAAGTATCGCAGAATACTTATTATATATGTGGCAGATTGAGGACATCATCCGGGCTTACGGATGCTCGCTGCCTGTCATTAAGAAAAATTATGTAGACCGGTTCGACTTTACACCCGAGCAGCGTGAGGAAGAACTCGACTGGTTCGGCAACCTGATTCGCATGATGAACGAGGAGGGAAAGCGCGAGGGAGGACACCTTAATATTAATAAGGTGATACTGAAGGACGTCATTGACCTGCACGGCATGTTGCTGCAGAGTACCAAGTTTCCTATCTACAATGCCGAATATTACAAGGTGCTGCCTTTCATTGTAGAGCTGCGCCAGCGGGGCGACAAGGACCTCAACGAGATTGAAACCTGCCTCGACGCCCTCTACGGCGTGATGATGCTGCGCCTGCAGAAGAAGGAAATCACGCCCGAAACCGAAAGGGCCATCAAGGAGATTACCGTCTTCATAGGTCTGCTCAGCGATTATTATATCAAAGACCGCACCGAGGGACTCAAGTTTGATGATGACGACATGTAGGGATTAGTTATTAGTGATTACTTTTTAAGAATATACATTATTATATATATATACAACAGGATGAACGAAATAGAAAGAAGAA
>CAVHWE010000004.1:0-29163 GCA_963639495.1 bacterium
TTTTGAGTATTAATAACTTATTTAATAATCGTCTCGTTTTAACGGGACACTAGTGTTCAAACAATTCATATTCACTCAGTCTGCCTATGATATCAGTCAAGGTGTCGCGAGTATCTCCTACCAATTCCAACAATTGAGTATTGATATCAGAAAATGAAGGATGTTTGCCTCCTGTTTGTTGCAGGAAAGCCTCTCGTGTGGCATCTCTCAACGTTTGCTGCTGCTTTTTACCAATATTTGAGTATTTGGCAATAATATCAACAAACTTGTTAATACCGACTATTTTATTCTTTTCATTTACATTGTCAATAAAAGAAATTGGATTAAGCGGAAAAGGCTCATTTGGTGCACATATACATTGTGTATGGGTCGCTTCAAAAAAGTCTTTCATCTTACTTTTATCATCTTCACTTACCCCCTTAAAATCAAGGAAAAGAAAATTCAATTTTCCATGAGTTTGCTCATAGAATTGCTTCATCAATTCCATAGCAAATTGAGTCTTTCCAGAGCCGGACTTTCCTGCAATAGCTATATGCTGATTACTATATTTTCTAGAATCATTAAAACAAAAATAAACGGGTTCATGCTCAGCAGGAGAATATCCAACCTTTAATTTTATAGGACCCGAAAATTCTTGTTTCTGAATATGAAGGTTTAGATTTTGAACTGGATCCAAAGAGATAGGAGCGTCCTCTATGGCATCAATGCCCTTACCAATATTCTCTATTAAGAAATCAAAGAATGTATATTGAGGGTTATTCTCGAAAAGATAATTAATTTTCTCCAATCCATGATCAATGTGCAGCTTGATATACTTTGGAATATTTTCATCATTCTTCGGAATTCCATAAGCCTGGCACACCAAGGCGATATAAAAATCCTTCAAGGAAGGATCAAAAAGAATATGATCTTTATACTCCTTACCTTGTGAATCATAAAGTCCAAATTCCTGTTTAGTAAATCTTTTACCTGAAGCCAAAGAATAGCCTAATGCAATACGAGCTATCACATTTTCTTTGGTACTTCCAGTCAACTTTGCTGTCAACTTTGTAACAACAACTTGATTTTGCTTGGATGTAGATATATTTATCAACATAATTTTAACTCTTTATATTTTTCAAATAATGTCTCCGCCTTAACTTCAGTAAAGGAAGAACCATTATCTGAATTTTCTATCAGATAAGCCTTTGCAACTAGAGGTGAGATCATTTTATATTCACTTTCTGTCATCTCTTTCATGAGCAAAGGGAATAGCACCACCTGCTTTGAAACCTTTGGATAAAATTTGGTGAGCACATTTTGCGTATGAGTGGCATCAAACTTTTGCATTGGACTATCTATAAAAACCGGAAATTCAATTTCCGTCTCCTCCACTAAAGCACCCAGCAATGCAGATGCAAACATTTGACGTTCACCCATGGAAAGATTACCCTTATCAATCTTTCGATTATCAAAATCATAAAGGTTAATATCAACATCGTCTCCATTTCCCGTTATATCAACTATGACATTCTTTACTAAATTGTTTTTGTGGAGATAAAGACGAAGCTTTTCCATCAATTTCTGTTCCAAAGCTTTTTTCTTCTGCTCCTTGAAACCTATCAGGAATTTCTGAATCTTATAGATTAGTTTACCAGCAACAGTATCGACAGCCTTGTTTTTATTAGCAACCTCTATTTTCTTTGATAAGATGTCTTTTTGTTTCTTGTTGGCTACAATTTGATCTAAAAGCTGGTGCTTGCGAGACTGAGCTGCAGCATTGTCATGCATCAATTGCATAATACGATTATCTATACGTTCCTTTTTGCGTCTCAATTCTTGTACATAATCATTTTCTGCATGTTTCTCTGCTTCTCGAATTTTCTTTTCTATAGAATACAATTCCGCTTTAGCTTTCGAATATTGATTATTCAATTTGTCAAACAAACTTTTACTATCTTTTATCTTGAAAACCAAATCTTTAAAAGAATTGATTTCCATCTCAGAAAAATCGTGAAGTAACGAAAAATGCTCAAAACGATTTACATCCACATCGTGATAAAAGTACTTTTTAACAAGATATCTTATTTGCGCCTCATAAAAATCACGAATCTGGATATCTATATGCTGATTAAAATATAATCCGCAAAACGAAATGTTTTCGCATTTTGGAACGAAACGCTAAAATTTCAAAAACGAAACGCAACTTTTCAAGGTTATACCCCACACCTCAAAAATTCAAAAAAATCGACCGGCTTCGCCGGAACGAAATACATTTGAAGGCAGTTAGAACATCATCCTAACTGCCTTCTTTCGTATTGTCGCTTCGCTCCACGCTTTGACGCTTTGCGTTTACGCTACCTCGATTATCGCTTTGAACGCACTGACGCTTTGCGCCCAGACGATTTTTCCGTGGAAGGCCAGACGCGAGCCGACATACGCATACGCATACGAGGCATCGCTATTCGCATACGCATTCACGACACCGCCACCCGCATACGCGCCGTAGTACCCACGATAAACCACACGGCTTGCTGATGTGCTTATCCAGTATGTATCACTATAATACGTACTGGATGAACCACTGACGTTGCCAACTGGCACGACATCCATGTATTTGCCATGATAAACGGCTGTTACCCAGTTTCCGCTGTTAGTCGTACCTTTTACCATTCGTGTGCTTCCGTCTGGCATCCAAATGCGCCACTTGCCAACATTACCACTATCATTAGGCAAATCCACATTGTCCATCATATCGTACTTGTTGCCGAATATGTCTTCATAACCCAAGCAACAAGTGTTGTTTACTTGCTTGACATCAACGGCTCCATATTCACCATTAACCTTGTACCATGCGTATTGGTACACCAAGTTGTCAATGAGCGAATTTGTCACATTTGCGTTGATTGCCTTTGCAGCCTTATAGCCAATGGTGTCAGTCATGCCGTATGCCATTGTTCCGCCTGTAGTTCTCATGTTGGTGTGCTGACCAGCTCCACATTGGTCTTGGGCATCCCTACGGCCATACTTGGCAAAGAACAAGTTGGCAATGGCACTGTGCATACTTGCGTCAATCTGCTGCATACCACGTTGAACACTATAATAGTGGAAGTCGCTCCATGTCAAGTTTGACGTGGTGCTGCCACCAGTAACCACCGCCCTCAATTTATCGCCTACAACAGAACTTCCTACAGTTGCACACAAACAGTCATCCTCATTGACCCAATCAGGTTCCATATCCTCAATCTTGTCGCTGTTGCTCAATACCACCTTATCAAACTCAGCGGTCTGCAATACGGTAAAGTTGAGGTATGTCGCACCAGAAGGGATGTCTGAAATCAAGTACATACCAGCCTCAAACTTGTTGCTGAGTGTTGGCACAACGATGGTTTTGACTACCTTTCCCGAATCATCCGTGAAAATGCTTCCAACAAGATTGCTGCCTGGCACAGAAGGAAAACGAACACGCTTATAGCCTGATACAGACACACGACAAACGGCATAGCTGCTATCTGCTGTATATGAGTTTTGCAAGGTGTTCTTGCCACTCATTACCTTATATCCTTTGCGATAATTGCCACCACTCTGTATTTCACTCAGCAAGATGACTTTTGCTTTCGGTACGGATGGCATGGCAACATTGCTGCTGTAACAGCTATAATGCTTGCCATTCAGGTAGTCATTGATTCCCTTGATCCATCTGTGAGGCTCGAACATCATAATGTCGCCCTCTGAGCCATCCAACTTTGCAGCGGTGCAATTAGCCACCTCTGCTGCATCCGCATAATAGTTGGAGTTCTCATCATGCAATGGATATATGGTGACAACGCCATCAAGGTTGTTTGCAATGGTGTCAACACCTGCAATCTTGATGTTTCGTGTCGTTGGCTTTTTCGTAACCTTGGCAAGCACACGGTGACGCTTCTTCAAAAGTGCCGTGATATGACCGCTTGGCACATAGTCATTGCCATACTTATAGCCAGTCTTATTGTCAAGGTTGGACACATTGGCATCATCCGCAACAGTGTCATCAAACTCAATCATCGTGTATTCTGGTTGAATGATGTTCAGCTCTGGGAAATGTTCCTGCCACTTCTTGTATTCTTCATCAGCTATGTATGAAGTGAGGCGATAAGTGCCAACCAGACGGCATGAATCTACATTGCCACCGTTTTCATCAACACCACCCATCGAAAGCATATTTTTCAGCATGGTTCCGTCACCTTCCATGTCTATGCCTGTAATTCGTATATACTTCACTTTGCTGCATCTGCCGTAAAGTGTCTGCCAATTTATCAATGGGCAATTATCTACAACCAGACGTGTGACATTTGAGGTTCCTTCAAGTGTGAGACCAATGTTTGTGAGTTTGCTCAGATAGCGAAGTTCCAAGGTCTGTAATGTTGAAGGCAACACAACCGTCTTCAATGGTGAGCCTTGTGCGAAGCTTACGCCTGTCAAGGCACTCTTGCCAGCACGGAATGTTTCCAACTTAGTGTTTGCGCTCAGGTCAATGCCTGTAAAACTTGAAGACTTCAATCCTGTCATATTGAGTGAACGAAGGTTCCTGCATCCGTTTACAAGCAATGCGTTGAGCGTTGTCTGAGTGGCAGAGCAACTGACATCAAGTGTGCGAAGTGCCGAACAGTTGTTGAGATTGAGCGTCTGCAAGATGGCATGGCTGACATCCGTGAGGTCAAGCCCCATGATGCGACTTGCACCATACACATATTGTGGATCATTTACAATCAAGTCGGTGTCAAGTGTAAGTTGCACCGTACTGCCAGCGTCTTCTGCCAGGACTGCACTCTGATGTGGTGTGCCACTTGTATAGCCATAACCGAAATAATAACGCTCACTTGACGTTATCTTTATCTTTCGGTTGTCGCTGCCAAACTTATAGCCAAAGTAAGCTGCAAAGCTGTCCTTTCGATATGTGCCACACACATATTGGCTATCCAGCAGCGCAAAGCGGTTTTGGATGGTGAATGTGCGGTGTGCGTAACGGCTTCCCTGCAAGGCATAGAGATAATTGTAATAGCTCGTTCCGTCTGCTGAGGTTACGCCTTCCGTCAAGGGAGTGATATACTTGTATATGCCATCCTTGTTGTATATGCGTTCGCACCAGTTGCCCATCTGTTCCACATTGAACATATTAAGCACATATTCGAGGCTCATGTTTGAGCGGATTTTGTCAGCCACCTCCCTCAACTTGTCTGGACATCCCCTTACAAGCTGCCACAAAATGCTGTCATGCCCTGCGAAGGCATAGGAGCCAATGCTTTCATCCAAGGTCTCCCATGTTATGGTATAGTCATACTTCAAGACGGAATCATTGCGTTCACCAAAGATGGTGTCCATGTCGTATGGAATGAACTGCCAGTGAAGACCGTCCCATGTGACAAGCATCATGTTCTTGGCACGGTTATCCACCGCCATGAAATAGTCCGTTATCACATACCATGCAAATGGGCTTTCATTGTCAAAGTAATCATTGTACTCTGCATAGAACTTGCTTGGATTTCCTTTGCATGAGAGAATCCACGACCAAAGACGCTTGACCGCTGCCTTGTCTTCCTCATTGGCGGTTTCCCAAGTGTCATCAGCCTTGAAACGGAACTCCAGTGCATCCGCAAATGAAGCCATGTCAGCCGTGCCAAACAAGCAAAGTGTCTCAGAGTTGTTCAAGAACTCCAAGCAGATACATTTGTTTCGCTGTCCGTTCAAAGCTGCTGCATCATTGAAGCCCTCAATGCCCTCAAAGCCATAGATGGCTGCACTGCCACTTTTCTCATTGTTGAAATTGTACTTGCCAAGGTAGATGTTTTCACCAGTATTGTCATTGTCATAGAACAAATCAATAGGGAAACCATCCACACCAATACGGACATCATAGTTGCCTGTATATGTCTTTTGTGGTGGTGTGAGCCATCCGCAACGCTTCCAGATGTCATTGACTATCTTCACGGCTCCAGTGTTATGAGTGGAAGAGGAATCTGAGAAATCCGCTTTCAAACAGAAAATATTTATTGGACGTGCGCCTGGCTTGAATGAATAGGTACATTCAGGAACTTCCACACCATTCACATACAGCTTGGTTCCATACTTGCTTGAACGGCTGAAATACAAGCGGTAGTTCTTTCTTGGATAAGTGGTTGATGATGTTCCCTGTATGCGCAATCCGCACTGGTATATGATGAAATCATATTCCTTGCCATAGGCAGAATAGAAATAGATGTCAACAGGCACTTCAAACTTCTTGTTGTTGGTCTGATTCACAAGATTCACATCGCCCACGATGCGCATTACGCTCTTGCCCTTGGCTCTGAGCTTATCCATATCAACGTCCGTACCTTCATCATTCATCACCTGATTGTTCTCGAACAGCACAACCATTTCATCAGTAGTAGGACGATCCACCATGTAGTTGGCAAGTTCTTCATCATCGCCAAGCGCACGGTTATAGACACGGATGTTTCTCAGTTCCACATCTGCACTATCGCTTCCAACCTTGATGTTGACAGGTGTCGATTGCAAAAGACTGTCGGTGTTGGCATACTGCTTCGCACCGCAAAGAATACCGTTTACATAGAGTTCCAACAGACGGTTGCCAGACTTCTCTTGCACGACAAAGGCAATTTTCAAGTTCAAGCCACTCGCAAAAAGCGTATTGACCTCCGTTCCTGCCCCTGTTCTCATTATAGCCTCTTGTGTGGTCAGCTTGAAGCCGACATTGCCATTCATGCAATCAATGACAACACCGTTTCTGTCTGTCACATTGGAACACATCAGTTCCATTTCATAAGTGGCTCCATTGGTTGTGGCATCGCTCTTGAATGGTGTGTAACCGATTTCGATGTTTGCCCCATTGGTCAGTTTCAAAGCGTCACCAGTCCATCCGTTGCTTTTCCAGTCAAAGCCATTGAACGTGGTTCTAATGCCGTTATAAGTCCATTCGGACGGTGTACTTTCACTGTTGCTTCTGCCTGATGCTGTAAGTTTCAGTTGCAAGCCAGATGTTGTCTCATTCAGGTCAATGCCACTTTCATTCACATCAATGTAGAAATTGTATTCAGTGACACCACACTTGAATTTCATTTGGTTTGTTCCCTTTTCAAGGAATCGGTTTGTGTAAATCTGTGTGGTTCTTGGCACACTTACATTCTGCGTCTTGATGTCATTGCGATATACAGACACATCCGCTGGTGTCGCTGTTGGGTCATAGGCAACGAACTCAAATTTTACTTGCTCATATTGTCCAGCTTCCAAAGTTGGTGCCAAATGGTCTTTTGTAAAGATACGACCATCCGAGTGCGTCATCATGGTTCCGATAAAAGGCGAATTGTTGCCTGTTTTCAGAATATCCATATAGATGCTATCGCTCTTCAAGGTCAAGTCTGCACTTGCCTCCATTTCCGCCACCATCTGAATGGTATGCCTTCCCACACTGAATGCGGTCATGGACAACGAGAAACTGCTGTTGGTCGTTCCGCTTCGTGTTATGGTGTGGGCATTCTGCTGCTTGCCATCCACATAAAGCGTCACCACCTTGGTTCCCGATCCACTTATTGCGTATGGAATACTGATGGTCTCGTTTGTCCCATAGCCACCCTTTGCAATGGCTTCTGCAAGGTTGAAACTGCTTGTCAGGGATAACGTCACGACCTTTACGCTCACATAGCTCTGTTTCATCTGCTTCTTGCCAGTTGTCGGATCAGTAGTGGATGCTTTTACATAGATGTCGGTTGTACCAACCTGCAAGTATTTGGAGAGGTCAAGCGTATAACTTCCCTTGCTCACATCCTCGATGGTGTCATGGTACATGGTGATTGAACCACGTTTCATTTCAATCTCAATGGTTGCTTTCTGACCTGTTGACGTACCTTTCTCATCACCGCTGCTATATTGGTGGTCGTAAGAGTATGTGAGTTGCGCACTGCCACCTTCCTTGATGACACTGTTGTTGACGGATGCGCCCAATACAATCTTTGTGGTGGAAGTTTCACCACCACCGCCACCTTTTCCTGCTGGAATGTCCAAGCCCACGACTTCCGCACCACTCTTGTTGGTTAAGGTAAGATGTACCGTGCTTTCATCCTCACTAAGTTCAGCATTGCCACCAAAGATGGTGTTTGCCTCCACCTCATTGAGCTTCGCCGTCACTGCTGAGTTCTGCACAGGGTTCGTGCTGTTTGCGTCAAGACTTTCATCAACCTCAGTTTCCTTGATGGTCACATTCACGTTGCCAGTGGAATCAGGTGTTTGCTTCGTGCCATTTACCGTTATACTCTTGACAGTCCCTGCACCGCCGAAATCTTCCCAACTTGAAATTGATTCCCAGCTTGAAAGATTCGTGCCAATGAATTGCTTGGTCTCCCACTTGCCTTGTGATACCTCATAAGTTATGCAACGTCCCTTGGCACGCTGCTTTTCCTCCACTGCTTTGATGGCAGTGGCAAGCGTATAGTAACCGTTTTCAAGCGGAACTTGCTCAGTCACATTGTACGTGTTACCGCCACCGCTGCCACTGATTTCAACAAGGTCATTTTCTTCATCGCTCCAAACATAGAGAACATCACCACAAAGATAAACCTTGTTTTTCTGTATGCTTGAAAAATTCTCACCACGGTACAATTCCGCATTGGGAACACCTTCAACAGCCCAGTTGCCGTAATACTTGCCACCCACATAATAGGCAAATTGCTTTTGGCTCTGCACATAGACGATTACACCGCCCTTGGCAATGGATGATTGAAGTTGTATTGTGGCAGATTCCACCATATAGGAAAAACGTGCCGTTGCACCATTGAAAGCAGCCTTGGCTACATTCTCGTATTTAGCCACAACCTCAGATGCAGCAGCCACAGCACTATTAGCTTCTTCCGCTGCATCAGAAGCTGCTGATGCGGCTGCATTGGCTGCACTTGCAGCAGAATTTGCGAAATTTGTGACAGAATACACGGTTTGCGCTGCTTCCGTTGCTCGATTTGCTGCACTTACTGCATTTGCCACAGCATCCTCCGCTGGTTTGGTCAGCAGCTTTATTGGCGCACTCACTACTTCCTCACCTCGTAAGGCTGGAAGGCTCATAATACCGTCCAAGGTATCTACTTGCTCCAGTTCATCTACACCTTGCGATTCAGCTTTCATCGCATTGAGTAGTTCTTGCTTCTCTTCGTTTGTCAATGCCATAGTTATTCGTTTTTATCCGTTTGACAATTTAGTTGCTCATTCAAAGCGTCTATGATACTTGGAAAACAATAGTGTTCCACAAGTTCTTTTATGAGATTGACTTCATCATCGGAAAATTCCGTTGCACCATTGCTCTCATATATTTTGAAAGCCAAATGATGTGCTTTTATTCCCATGGAACGAGTGTAAACCAAATTTGCAATGGTTTCACGAGCGTCACCTGTTTGCTTTTTTTTCTTACTAATCCCTACAGGAATAGTGAAATTTTGAAAATCTATTTTTGCCATATCTTGTTTTTTAACGGTTTATGTCTAATACTTGACCATAATAGGAGCCACTAACATAAGTAAGGGCTATGCTCACACTATCACCTTTGCCAAGACATAGTTGGTCGGTGTTTTTATTGTCATCACGCCAATGTCCTCCATCACGATTCAGCAAGTCACCATCACCAGTCATCTTCACATATACGTTATGTAAACTTTTTGAGCTATTGATGATTTTTACAGGTACACAAAATGTTTGTTCACTGCCAATGCTAAGTTGTAATCGTATTTCAGCCAATGTCGGCAAGGAAATCCATGTATTGCCAGAAGAATTATTATAGGCAGTCAATACTGTGCCATGATCAAGTGTTATCAAATATGCAGTTCCAGCCTCTGTTGTGTTGACTATTCTACCAATTTCTATAAATCCTCCATCGCATACAATAGCACCTTTCGTGTAAAGTGCAACATCACGGTTTACTACATTGTCACTGATAATCTTTACTGCTGGCAAATAATAATCACCAGGATCAGGATTCATCTGCCGATAAAAATAACCAGCACAATTGCACCAGGAAGTTGATTCTGTCTGTTGTGGGTCTGCACCATTGCCAATAGCAACCTTTATGTTAGCCACATCACCTGGCTTGAATACTCCTACTTGTGATTGTAACTTAATCAGACCTGGTCTAATTGCCGCTAAATCTTGTTTATAACTATTATCTGTCCATTTTGCTGGGTCACCATAGTACAATCCTTGATTGTCAATGGAAAAATATCCAATCTTACCTTCATAAGCCTCAATCTTACCTTTTATTTTGGCATTTTTAGCCTCAATGCTACCATCCTCTAATATTTTGAAATTTTCGTTGGCAGTCACAAGTCCTTCCAGCTTGATGTTGTCGGCACAGATATGCACACCGCTTTCCAAATTTCCATTTTCATCTTTTGTGACGAATGCGGAAATGTCTGCCTGTTTGACAATGTTCTTGTCTTCATCTACCGCTGTGGCAAACATACCTGCAAAAGCCTCGATGCTGACATAATTGCCAATTTTCTCATTCAATCCCATCATGTCAGAATTGTACTGTCGCAACCATTCTGCATAGTCTGTAGCTGTCACAAGTCCAGCTTGGTTTTTCAGACTTCCATCCTCATTGAATCTTTGGCTGATAAGTTCATTGTACTTTGCTGTTGTTATAATGTCGCTTTCTGCCAACACATTGCCGTCCTTGTCAAAATTTTGGGCTGCAATCCTTACAAGTTTTTCGCTTTGTTCAAAAAGTGTTTTATACTTGTATGCCAATGATTCCACACGGTCAGTTGAGAGAATGAGCATATACAGATAGATGTCGCCTGTGAAGCTCAGTTTGAAATCACCAGTACCGTTCCAAAGGCCATTGCAAGAATATTGCTTGTAGCCATCAGTTTCAGCAATTTTCTCTTCAACGTGCATAGAGTTGAAATTTTCAAAGCCAGTTTTATCAACATTCTCAAACTCCACGGTCAGTGTGCCAGCCTTGGCACATCGGTAGAAGAACGTGAGGAAAACAGGAATGGCCTCTTTGGTTCCGTCTTCTCTTGTGGTCATTGGTGGAATGCTCTGCAAGTTGGTGTTCTTTTGGCTGATGTACTTGTTTCTGATGCGTACAACAGTTCTGCCCATGTCCTTGCAGACACTTGCGCTGTTGCCACGTTTCGACAAAGCCTTTCCGTTAGTCCATATCCAACGATTGCCAGCGAGGAAGAAAACAGTTTCATTCTCTGTTGCCCATTTGTCCATGCCATCAGAAAATGATGGATTGTTCAAGTAGCCTCGATCACTTGCAAAGTCCTGTCTCAGTCCTTCAACAGCGGATTCAATCTTTCCTTCCGTTATCTCAAACTTGGTCTTGATGTCTTCACCAGTCACCAAGAGGAACGTGCCACGCAAGTAGGCATTATCGGAATATAGACCGTTTCCATGGGGTTGGTTGTTGGAAGGAAACCAATCATCCTTGATTCCGTCAAGATTGCCAAGTCTTGCACGCAAGGCATTGGTGAAGCTCTTGCCGTTCACACCATCCATGACATCAATCCTGGGCTGTCCGTCTTCTGTGGCTGATATGAGTATGAGGTTTTGGCGATTGCCATTTGTGGTGTTGCCCATCAATACACATTCATCGCCTTCTGCTGGTTCCGTATTGTCAAACTCTTCCTTGGCTACGAGAATGCCGCCATCGCTCATACCCGCCACCTCCACCCAGTAGCTTTTCAGGTTTGCACCTGTGAAGGTCTGGCATCGCATCAAGTCATGTGCTACAAAGGTGTTCTCTTGCTCGAAGTGAATAAGGAAATAGCCATCTTGCTCTTCAACAGTCTTTATCTTGCCATTGGCTGCACTTACGCAAATCTGACCGCCAACACTCCTAACCTTATTTATCAAGAGTTCAAAGATGGTCATTATCTGGCGCACGGTCAGTTTGTCAACAGTAAGATTGGAAAGACCATTTTCATCAATCCAAAGTTGCCATCCCTCACCATTGAAGCCATCAACAAACTTGGCACTTCTCAAAAGTTGGCGCACAACCATTGTCAGCAGCTCACCATTGCCTTTGCCGTCCAAGTGACCACCTGCAACGCCCTCCACAAAGTCACCGAGGTCAATACCCTCATCAAAGATGATTTTCTTTTTCGCTCGATCAATTTTCTTCTTGCTCAGAAACTCCCTTTGGCTTCTTCGAGCTGAGAACAGATTTGTGTCTGTTGGCAAAGTGTTGTCCCATGTACGGATGATGTCTGGCAAACTTCCAGATGTGCGTTCACGTGTATAGTTCTTGATGTTGGTCAAGCTGTCATTCACCTGATCCAATGTGCCACTTTGGAGCGCATCACTGATTTCCAAGTCCACTTGTGAAGGCAAGACAACCTTTCTTGTAATCTTGGTTATTCGGCTGCTTCTATACCCTGTATCAGGGAAAAACTTCTCACTTTCAAGCCTTACCCTACGACCAACAAACAAGTCTGCATTGCTCTGTTCCACCCAAACATGGTCGGTCTTGCCTTTGTAGATGCTGATGTCTTGCCAGTGTTCAGCATTATATTGGTCAACAGCCGTGCGGAACTCTTCTTCTGCAAGCGTGTAATATTCATCTGGCATTCTGATGTTCCAAAGAATGTAATGGTTGCCCTCTTTGGGGACAAGATTGCCACCAGGCAGTTGCGTGTCATCATCGTATGGCCATATTGTGATAATTTCAAACTCACGTGTCTTGCTGTCGAAATTCACCTCAAAGTAATGGTCATCATCCGTTCCAAGACCTGCGAGTTCACCATCTTGGAAGGAAACACGCTTTACCTCATTGGCAAGCTCGTATTCATTTGGGTCGAAATTGAGCGTGTCATCCTTGAAGTAGTAGATGATGAAAGGATTGCCGTCATCATCCGTCTTAGTCTCCGAGCGCACACTGCTAACCATACCCAAACGGCGTGGATATATGTCAGAAAAGGCATCTTGCTCATAATGGTCATATATGCCGTATTCCTCAGTATGAAGTTCGATGTATTTCAAGCCACCAGGCAACATCAAACGATTATGCCCATATTTCTCAGGGTCGATATTTCGTGTGCTACCAATCGGGAACAGACGTGTGTAGAACTTGGCTGTGTTGCTGGTGTCTCGCTCCAGTTCCGTCAATCCATTGCCATAGCCAATGGCAAGTTCCTCACCATGCTCACAACGGCAAATGTTTACGGTTTGCCCTTCAATCCACCATTCAGCCTTTCCACCTACCTTTTCAGCGATTTCCTTCAAGGCTTCATCGCAATACTTGCCATCATAGTCAATGACAATGTTATCAGTGCCATCCACTTGGCCAATCTTCCAGTCAGTAGTATGATCCAAGCCATTATTGATGCACTTCACTATCATCTTCACATGGTCACGTGGTGGAGCCGTGAGAGTGAACACTGGTTCAGTATTGCCATCGGTGGTTTCAAGCACCAAGAAACGCTTGATGATGCTCTCTATGCCATACAGTTTCAAGTCATACACCCATTCTGTTTCGTTGTTCTGCTTTGGGGCATACTTTTCCATCAGCCAATAACGTTCGCCCTCAAAGTCCGTGTAATCGTTCACGTCAAGAGCAATGTTGGCATAATGGGTGAATGAAAGGGTGAGGATGTTGTCACCCTGCACCTCCTTCACCTGGGTTGAGCTGTCATCAGGGGCAATCTCTGCCTTTGCATAGCCTGTTTTGTCGTATATTGTTTGAACCATGTTTCAATACTGTTATAATGTCATTTAAATGATGGGTACTGGCTCACGGAATTTCACTTTGAATTTGCTTGCTTGAACACCATCTTTCCAGATATAGGTCAGAGGTTTAAACTTTCCGCAATCCAAGAATCTCATGTGCAATGTCAAATCAAGGTCAGGAAAAGTGAAGTCAAGCCAACCGTTTTTGCCTTGCTTCAGGAACTTGATGAAATCGGCATACGACTTCAACCATCCTTCCTTTGTCTTGTTATACATGGCAAAATACAGTTCCACGTCACGAGCCTCATTTTTTGGTGTCAATACGTCAGAGTATTTTTCACCATCCTCCTCTCTAATGTTCACTGCCGTTTCATCCTTTGTCTTGCTTGGTGTAAGTATGGCGGTCAGATTGGCCATGTCGCCCTTTTTGTCTTCTGTCAGAAAAACACCATATTCTTTCCAGATGTCAGTGCCATTGACCAGTACCTGGCCACTAAGTATTTCATCCATATTATTTCATTTTAAGTCCATCACGAATAATCTTTCTTATTTCCTCCTTGATGTCGTTCAGATGCGTGACACTCATACCAGTGTTTTCTGCAATGCGTGCCAGATGGCTTTCAGCCACATTCATCTTCTCGACCACGTTTTCAAGTTGGTCATCCATGCTTGACCAATGTTGCAAGCCACTGGTGAACATTCCTTCGAGCTTTGTGCCTTGGTCTTGTGTCATGGCAGAGAAACCGCCACTTTTACCGCTTTGGCTTGTGCTGCTGTTACCAGTGTACCCAGTGGCTTCTGCAAGTTTGTCACGCAAGGCAATGGCATCTTTCACATAGCCCATGTATTCCTCTTGGAGTGCATTGCGTTCTGCCTCTGTCAGGTCATTGTCTTCCATAGCAGCACCAAACTTCTTCCACCATTCCTTTAGCTTGTCAGCATACATTTCACCAATCTGGTTTGAAAGCATGGCACGCATGAAGTATTCTGACAGGTCATCAGCCATATCCTCAGCCGTGGCATTCATATCCATAAGGGTGTCCACAAAGCTGTCATACATGGAATCGAAGGAAATGCCAGTCAATCCCTCATAGAGTTCATCGGTCAGTTCCTCCAGTTTGCCAGCCTGGTCTATGTAGTCATTCAGCTTGTCAGCAACGTCATTTCCATAACCACCCTTGCCAGTGTTCTTGATATATTCCCAAATACCGACATTGGAGCGAAGTTTCTTCATTTCCTCTGGGCTAAGACTCCAGAGATCACCATTGAAGTCTTCTTTTACGTTCTGCTTGATCCAGGCAGTTTGGTCATTGTTGAAGCCATTCCAATAGTAGTTCCAACTATGATGCTTTTTCCAATAACTGGCTTGCGCCTTTGCCATATCCAGATAATTCTGGTTGGCTTCTTGCTGGTTGGCGTATGCCTGTTGATAGGCTACTACTGATTTTGTTCCCTTGCTTGCCTTGATTTCGTCTGTCAAATCCTCGATGGCATATTGCAGAAGCTCGTTGCGCTTGGTCAAGTCGTCAATGGTCTTTTGCACCTTGGCTTCATTGCCATTCAAACCGAAAAGGTCATCAATGCCAAACCAACTGCCAATGCCACTGACCAAACCTTGCAAGATGTTGCCCACATCCTTGATGATGGACAAAACGATTTCGGGCAAATCCTCAACAATTTTTTCCACACAATCGGCGATTTTGTTCAAGAGGTCATCAATGAAGCCCTTTGGATCATCACCAAGCGCATCAATGATTTGAAGGATTGCGCCAATGATACCGCCTATCTTGCCACCAAGCTCATTCAATGACTTGCCTATTCCGTCTGAGCCTTTTCCAAGTGAGGTAATGAGTTTGCTCATACCATTGGCAAAGCCATACAGGGAACCATTTGACATTTCATTCAGATAGTTGGTGAAGTTCTGAATGCCTTGCGCTGCTGCATTGGTGTTGTCCGTGAGCGTCTGGCGTGCCTTGTTGCTTTCATCCTGTGCCTCCGTTTGCTCAGTGGCAGTGGCATCGACCTTTCCTTGTGCAATATCAACCGCTTTCTGGGCAATTTCCTTTGAGGTGTCATCAGTAGCAGCAGCCAAGTTTGCTTGCGCCTTTTCAAGTTCATCGACCGCCCTTGTGTGGGCATCCGTCTTGTTTTGGAGATTTCGCACGCTTTCTTGGTATGCCGTGACATTCTTGGAGATTGTACCCCATATCTTGAAGTTGAACGGACTGGTGCTTTCAGCACCTGTCTCTTGCTTCAACTTGGCTTGCAAGTCAGTGTAAGTCTTTTTGTTTTCAGCAGACAAAGCCTTGAACTCAGCCGTCTTCATGTACGTCTCCACCTTGCCAAGTGTCTCTTTTGCCACATCTTTCAGCACATTGCCCACGCCCTCAAAGGTAGTACCCCAGTCTATATCCAGGGCAAGGCTCTTGGCATCCACTTGGCTCATGGCGGTGTCACGCTGCTTTTCGAGTGCCTTCACCTTCCACTGTTTTTCATCAGCAGTGCCAGCACCCTCATTCACCTCCTTAATCTTTTCAGCATATTCCTTGGCAATGGCATACTTTTGTTCTTGTATGGTTCCATACTCCTTCAAATAGTCTGTCATGGCAAGCAACTCATCCTTCAAGGCTTCCTTGTTGGCTTCCTCGATGGCCTTAGTTCTGCTTTTCTCGTTCAAGGCGTGCGCCTCGTTAATGGCATCGGTCTGTTCCGTGGTAAGTCCATTTGTACCAGTGGCAATGCCTGCTTTCTTGTTATCTCGTTTCCATGCGGTTTCTTGCTTGTTTATCTCGTTCTTCTGAGCCTGATAGTCGTTTTCTATCTGGCGAAGTTTCTTTTCCAAGCCTTCTTGCATGGTATTAATTTCTTCCTCGTCATTTTTACGTTGCAGTTCTGCAAGTTCCTGACCCACCTTTTCCTTGGTCTGCTTGCGGCGTTCTTCCGCTGCTTCTTCCTTGGCTCTTGCAGCTTCCGCCTTGGCTGCTGCCTTTTGTGCTTTCTCGCTGTCTTTGTCCGAACCAGGTTTGCGTGAATCATATTCCTTTTTGGCAAGTTCCATTTTTTCCTTTAGTTCCTTTGCCTTTTTGTCATATTCTTCTTTGGTTAGGTTGTTTGAGCCTTTGCTGATGAAGTCGTTGTATTCCTTCAATGCTGCTTGATAAGCCCTCTTGTCGGCTGCGCCCCAATCAGAACTTGATTTTCTTGGTTCATTACGGCGGTTCTGCTCAGATTTCAATTTGTTGAGTTGATACTGCAATTCATCCTTGGTGTATGTGCCACGGATATTTTTGCCGTCATTGGTTGTATAGCCATATTTATGACCAGACATATTCATTCGGGCAATGAGGCTTTCGCGCTCCTTTATCTGCTTTTTCAGATCGTTGTTGCTGACCCCTGTGAGATTGTCAAAGTAAGCGTTAACAGAATCCTTGCGCACCTGCTTGTTTAGGTTCTGTTGCTTCTTTTGAAGGTTTTTGAGTTCGGCTTCCTCTTTCTTGCTCAAACCTCCGACTTTCTTCATACTTGTACCAGAGCTATTGCTTTCAACCCACTTTTCCGTGCGCTGTTTTGCTTCAAGTTCTTTGATGCGTTTGTTTACGCTGTTGAGTTCGTTCTTTGGCTTTGTTATGCTTTGCCCAGCCTCCAACTCAGCAATCTCCAACTTGATTTTCTTGATGTTTTTCAGCTTTTCATACTCTGTGTCATATTTGGCAAAGATAGCAGGGTATTTCTGTTCGAGGCGATTCAATGCCTCACGTCTTGTGTCGGTGCTGAGAGCTTCATCACCAGCAATGGAACAAAGCTCTTCCATCTTGCGTTTGTGCTCTTCCTCAGCCTCAATGACCTTTTGTTTTTGCGCCTCATAGTCTTCATCGGCTGCTTGCATCAGTTCTGTTTCCGTCTTCATGGAAACCATTACGGTGATAACACTTGCAATGGCTGTGGCAACCAATACGTATGGATTGCTTAGCATGGTAGCGTTAAGCAGCTTCTGCGCTTTCTCCACCATGACAATCCAACCGTAGTGAATGGCTTCCGCTGCGGTCATGCCACCAATACCAAGCGTTATGAGACTGTGGACTGCTGCCACCGTCATGCAAGCCGTGCGGTATGTTCCATAAGTGGCAACCAATCCCATCAGAACACGTCCGAATTGCTCATAATGTTCCACGATATAGGAGACACCGCTAAGTGTTGTATTGATAACACCCTCGCTTTGCTTACCTAAGTCGTTGAACATTGTTGAAATAGCATCTTCGATGTTGCTTATCTGTCCTGATATGGTCTTGCTCTGTTCCTCCATCAAGCCACCGAACTTACTGCCTTCGCCAGTAAGGTTCTCTATGACTTTCTGCACTTCCGGGAATCCCACCTTTCCAGCCTCCACCAAGTCCTTCACCTTGCTTTCTGCCACACCAAACACCTTGGCGAGTTCCTGGATCATCGGAATGCCACGACCAGTGAACTGGTTAAGGTCTTGCGTGTAAAGTCTGCCTTGCGCCATCGTTGTTCCGTACAGATAAACGAGGTCATTCAATGGCATACTAAGACCTGCGGCAATGTCGCCCAGACGAATCAAGGTTTCGTTCACCTTCTCTGCCTCCATGCCATACGCCAAGAGTTGTTTCGCACCCTGTGCCACACCTTCAAGGTCAAACGGTGTCGTGGCTGCTGTATGAATCAGCTGAGCCATCAGATTATCGGCTTTGTCTGCACTGCCAAGCATGACATTGAAAGCCACCTCCAATTTCTGGAACTCGCCCCTGACAGTAGCGACCTCCGTAATAACCTGCTTCATGGAAAAGGCCATGCCAAGCCCCATGAGCGACTTTTTCACCTTGTCGCTCACGTTTTCCAATCCGTTCAATCCTTTCTTGGCTTCATCGGTGTAACTTTTTAGGGCATCCATCTTTTTGTTTACCCTATCAAGTCCACCGCTGATGCGGTCAAGGAGTTCAATTTCTATCGCTACTGTCTTGCCTTTGCTCATTTCAATTTACTTTGGAAAAATCCTACAATGTCGTTGGCTTCCTCTTCGGCACTTCTTTCGTCCTTGGGCTTGCCGTTCTTTTTCTTGCTAACATAATGTGGGGCATCGCTCAGCATCATAATCAGGGTTTGGTAGTTGACACCATTCAATATGTAGTCAACGCTCCATCCTGTCTCGCTCGCTATCTGCCACACAAAACCGAAAGGGCTATGGGAGCCTTCGTATTCGCTCGTTAACTCCCTTTCTTCTTTTGGCTCTTCCTCAGCTTCATCGGGTTCACCGTTTCCGCCGATTTGATAATACTTGTAAAACTGTCAGTCCCCATCAGTCCGACAAACTTCTTTATCACACTGATCAGGTACTTGTTTTCCATCCAGTTTCTCACAGCCCATGCCGTCAAGCCCACCAAAAGATGGCGACTTATCCAGCCACGGCAAAGGGTGTAAGCTACCATGCGGCTTATTTTTTTCCCATGCTTAACGAGAAACAGCATTTCTTCTTCCTTGGTGAAGTGCCACATTTCTTCGCTGGTCACACCCATTGCCAACCATTCTTTGGCTATTCTGATTTGCCCTGCCAAAGTTGGTCGGCGCATGGTCACACGTAGATGGAACGACTTTTTGAAAAAAGGAAGGTGCAACTCCTTCAATGGCACTGAAAGCCCAGTGTCAAGAAGTGCCTCTGCACCTTCCTTTTCTATTTGTCTGATGGTTCTCTCATCCATACGCTATGCCTTCACGGCTTTCTCCTGGCTGGTGGATGATGCGCTTAATGCTGAAACGGTGTCCTGGATGTCATAAGGCTCGCTGCCATCGGAAGGCTTGTTCACCTTCAACTGGCATTCCAGTTTCGACACCTCCGTGAGTGTGAGCTTACCGCCGAGGTTCGCCAATATCGTGGCGTTCGGGATGGTGCAAGTCTGGCCAGAAACGAACTCGATTGTCCACTTTCCTGAAAGTTGCACAAGGCTTTTTGGTGCTTTCCACCCTGTATATTTGCCAGTTGTGCCTACGAGCGTGCCACCGAGTACCATCTGAATGTTCTCATAGTTCAACTGTATGATGTTGAACGTTGGTGAGATGCTGGCGTTCTTGGTGAGGATGGTCAGCACTGGTGCATCAGGCACTTGCTCCGCCTCCACATCGGTACTCTCTGGCTTTGTGCCACCCCAATCCCATGAACCTTTCTCAATATAGCCAATGGTCTTTTCACCAAACTTCACGGCTCCAATGCCGTACATGAAATTCTTATCCATTTTTCTTTCTTGTTTTGAATGTTATTACTTTGCCAGAAACAAGTCCGACAATAAAACTGATTATTGCCACTTTTACAGGATTTGAACGCTGTTCTTTCTCTGTCTCAATGGCATTCGAGAGTTCTGAGTTTTGCTTGGTCAGCTTTGTGTTCTGCTCCTCATAGTAGAGGCACAGCATCTGCAAGCTGTCACAAGAGGCGTCAATGATGATGACATCCTTGTCTTCTTGCTTTCCCAAGCTTGCCTTCACGTTGGCACGTCCGTTCTTGTTGTTGAAGGATGCGCCTGAAGGCAACCGCCCTATGCTGTCAAGCGGAATGATTAGATGCACTTGGTCTTGTGGCACCTTTTCCATCCACACTACTTTTGTCGTGGTCTGCTTGCTTTCTGCGCTGTCCTTTTCCACCTTTGCCTCTCGCTGGGCTGTCATCGTCTTCGTCGAGCGACAACTCACTGCTGACAGGGCAAGAATTGCGATGAGGACAAAGCTTGATAGCCTCGATTGCACGGCTGAGCCGATTGATGGCGAGGCGTGTCTTGTGGTTCTCTGCCGTAAGCACTTCCACGACCTTGGTGTTGTCTTCATACTTCTGTTGGGTTTCCAACAACACCTTTGAAATGTCCTCGTACATGCCTTTGTAGGTGTCATGCACTATCTTGGCATTCTTGGCGTTGTTGGCTTTTCTGTTGGCAAACCAAACGATGGCAGCACCTATGCCGCCCGATGGTATTGCCCACTGGAAGAATTGCAGTAAAATGTCTGCCATCGGTCTTTTGGTTTAATGGGTTATACTTGTTTGATACCTATGGAGCGCAACCACTCCTGGACATTGAACGATGGGCAAGCCTTATGATTGTTCAGCTCATTGTGGCCAACAATGCGGATGGTAGGAAAACGCTCATGGAAGTCGCGCACATATTCGGTCATGGCCTTCAACTGTGCCGCTGTTCTTGTGTCCTTGGCTGTCTTGCCGTCAGAGGCAAGTCCACCGACATACACAACGTGACGGCTCACTGAGTTGAAACCTGCCGCACCGTTGGTGATTTCCCAAGGGTCAACCTCTGCGTCTTCGTTGTTCTTCACAAGTCGCTCCACCTCACCGTCAAGGTGAATCATGTCGGTATAGCCAACTTGCTTCCAACCACGACCGCCCTTCTTCACTGGGTCGGTGTGCCAGTGGCGAATTTCGTCACTGGTCACTTCACGACCTTCCTTCGTGGCGGTGCAATGAAGCACCAGATATTTCATCTTTGCCATGATTACGATGCGCTGTAGTCGCTCATCATTACAGCACCTGCATCTTCCTTCTTAGGCATACAGATGAAGTAATGGCGGAAGTTAATTTTGTTACGCTGGTACTCTGGATCGTTCTCAGCTGGACTCCAATACATCTTGGTAGAACCAGTTGCCTTGAATATACGAGGTACATAGAAGGCAAACGAACATTGGAACTCACCTGTGTCTGCTGTCGCACCCACATCCTTCTTCACACCAGCCTTGGTGTAAATCGGATTGTTGGCAAACTCGTAGATGTCAAATCCATACAAGCGTCCAACAGTTCCGTCATTGCGATTGATGTTGAACTGCTCGCGGAAGGTCTGTTCAATGTCCAAGAGGTCGTTGATGTGGTCTGAGCAAAGCACAAGACGGCGACCAGACGCTGGAACGTGTAACGCATCCATTGCGCGTTTCAAGGCAAGCAAATCACTCTTGGTCATCTTCTTGCGACCTGTAACGGCATCCCTTTCACCAGTAGTTTTCAATACAGGTGTTTTTGTAGTGTTCTGCTTGGCGCAAAGCGCATGGGCTGCCTTGGCAAACTTAGCATCATTGATGGCATTTGCATGGGATTCTTTCACACGTGATACCTTGTTGAAACTGATACCATAAAGCTCATCATCCGTGATAGGTGTTACCTTGGTCTGGAACTTGTCAAGGTCAATGCTGATGTCTTTGTCATCCAACGCCTGAAGGTCGATTGGGTAGGTGGTGTTGTTTATCAGCACGTCTGGGTCAACACCCACGTCCACCAAGTGAATCACATCGTTCTCCACGATGCTTGAAGCATCAGGAATGCCGTCAAGCCAAGTGGCTTCCAAACCACGGCGAAGTTGTTTCACCAACTCACCAGTCCACACCTCTTTATATACACCAGCACGCAATGCGCCCTGGGCTACTTTACCGCCTACCATTGAGGCGATACAATTCATACCCAAGGCTCCCTCTACAGGCGAAAAGCCAAGGACTGCACCGAATACACTGCCAGTGATGCAATTGAAAAGCACTGCCATTGTCAGTGCAAGCAATCTGTTCTTCTTCATTTTTCTTGTTTTATGGTTATACATTTTAGATTTCACACTCAAAGCCATATTCAGCCTTGAAGAGGCGTTTGTATTCATCAGGATTGTCAGAGCGCATCTGTTCCAGTTCTGCGCCTGGCACCTCACTAAACTTTGAATAGGTGGTTGGCTGCTGTGTCGGTGTTCCACCCTGATGACCAATTACGGCACTGAGCTTTACCATTGGCGACATGGCTGCGAAGGTCTGCTTCAAGTCTTCCACGCCAATCTTCTTGCCGAGGTTGATGAAGTGCTCTTTCTTGTCCTCGCCGATGCGTTTCTCTGTGATTGCGGTCTCTACGGCGGTGGTGATAGCCGAGAGTGTCAACTGAGCCTTCTCCTTGGCAAGCGTCTCTTTCTCTGTCTCTGCTTCCTTCAACGAATTGATCTTCTGAAGGATGGTCGCCTCGTCTGCCGTCTCAGGCAATCCGAGCTGTGCGCACAAAATTTTCTGTTCCATTTGCTTGTTGTTTTGATTTTTGTTGTTACTGAGCAAGGTCAACGGATTCTTTCCGTCCTTGCCTAATGTGATTTGTTCGCCGTTCTTTCTCATTACGATGGCATCGTCATTGGCTCCTATGTCCACGACTGACACTTCAAAAAGTTTGCTCTTGGTGATGGTCTTGTATTTCTGGCCAGGAACTATCACCTCTGGGTCTTCACTCTCTTCTACGATGTCAATGCCCACACTCACCATTTTCAGGCTACCGAACTCCCATTGCTTCTTGCACTGCTTGGAGAGTGGTGTGGCTTCATCGAACATCAGTTCACCAGTCACCTCATCGTTTTCCACTTTGAGGTCTTTCACATAGCCAATCACATTGCCACGTTCGTGCATATAAAGAAGTACGGGATTGCGACAATACTGCTGCACATCCATGCCTTCTGTCAGTACACGACTACCGTAACTGTTAAGGCTGTTGTTTGAAATTCTTACTCGTTTCATTTTCTCGCTTTTTGCGTTTTGCGCTGCAATATTACTGCTAAATTTGTTGACCGCCAAAAAAGTGTGAAATGGTTGCACACATCTATGAAACGATTGCACACTTTTTTGGCGGTGCAACCGAATTGTTGCAATTTTGCACTGCATTTGATTTTTTAATAAAGTATTGCACATGACAAAAGCTGAAATAGAAAAGAAACGTTCATTGGCTCGAACACTGTTCATGTCGGGTATGGAACAGGCTGAGATTGCCGAAAAGGTAAGCATCTCACGTGTCACCATATCCAAGTGGTGTGTGGCTGATGGATGGAAGGAGGCACGTGCGGCCAAGAGTGTCACACGTCCCGAACTGGTCAATAAGCTGTTGTTGACCATTGATGCGCTCATAACGCAAGTGAATGAATCTGGTGATCCAATGGCAATGGCTGGACTGGGTGACAAACTCGCAAAGCTCTCTTCCGTCATTGAAAAACTTGATAAGAAGGCTAATGTGGTGGATGTCATTGAGGTGTCCATGATGTTTAGCAAGTGGTTGGAGTTCCGTGCCAAGTCTGACCCTACGATAACAACTGAGCTGATGAAGCAAATCAATCATCTGCAAGACTTGTTTATCATGGAACAGATGGGCGTTAAATAGTAGGTATATGGCAACAGCAGCAGAAAAGAAACTCGCATACGAGCAATGGAAGGAACGGTGCAAGCAAGTTCAGTCTTTCACCGACACCTCTCTTATGCGTAAGGAAACGCCCATTGAGAAAGAAAAGCGTATTCGTAGGCTGCAATCCAATTATGCCGCATTCTGCGAGTATTACTTTCCACACTTCTTGCAGCTTCGTGACAAGACCACAGGGGATGTGATTCGCACCATTCACAACGCTCCTTTTCACAACCAGGCTGCACAGAAGGTTAAGAACACCCCAAACCTCAAAGCGGTGTTCATGTGGCCACGTGGTCATGCCAAGTCAACACACATGGACATCTTTACCCCTTTGTGGCTGATGTTTCAGGCAAAGCGTCTGATAAACTTCATGGTGGTTGTGGGCAAGTCTGAAGATAGTGCCAACCGCTTGCTTGGCGACATCCAGGCAGAATTGGAATACAACCAGCGCATCATTGCCGACTTTGGCGCACAGAAGAACGCTGGTGACTGGCAAGAAGGCGAGTTCAAGACCAAGGACGGCGTGAAGTTTCTTGCTTGTGGTCGTGGTCAATCTCCACGTGGTTTGCGTGATCGTGAGGCACGTCCAGACTACATCGTCATTGATGACCTTGACGATGATGAGCTTTGCCGTAATGAAAAGCGTGTGCATGACCTTACCGACTGGGTAAAAGAAGCCCTTTTCGGTTCGCTTGACGTGGGTCGTGGTCGCTTCATCATGGTGGGCAACCTCATTTCCAAGACATCTGTTCTCTATAACCTGGCACATACCAAGGGTGTGTTTCTGTCTAAGATTGTGGCGGTTGATGCTAATGGTGAACCTGTCTGGCGTGAGAAATGGACAAAGGAAGAGGCTCAGGCATACGCCGACTTTGTGGGGTTCCGTGCCTGGAACAAAGAAATGATGCACAATCCTATCAAGGATGGCACGATATTTCGCCATGACTGGATTCGTTACAAGAAGGTTCTGCCACTCAATAAGTACGACCAACTTATTTGCTACACCGACCCTTCTTTCAAATCGACCACAGCAAACGACTATAAGGCTTCACGCTTTTGGGGCAAGATAGGCACTGAGTTCCATTTGATTGATTGCTATGTCCGTCAAGACACGGTTGGCGGTATGGTCAGATGGCTCTACAACCTTTATGAATCCTTGCCTGAGGATGTCACGGTGTCGTTCTTCATGGAGGCGAACTTTCTACAGGACACCATCCTTGATGAGTTCACGGAAGAGGGAAACCGCCGTGGCTATCAGTTGCCGATTACAGGCGACAAGCGCAAGAAGCCAGACAAGTTGCAGCGCATTGAGGCTATTTCACCTTTATGGGAACGTGGCTTTGTATTCTACAATGAGGCGTTGAAGGAATCTCCAGATATGCAAGTGGGCATAGAACAGACGCTTTCTCTCGAACGTGGCAGTCGTGTGCATGATGATGCGCCCGATGCTGATGAGGGTGCTATCTGGATGCTCCAGCGCAACACTCGACAAGTTATTTACAAACCGAGGTTTGGCAAGCGTCCGACCTCTAAAAACAGTTGGTAATATGATTAGACTATTCAAAGATTTGCTTTTCGCTTGGCGTTACAAGCGTGCCGTCAAAGAAGCCATCATGCTCTCCCAAGGCAGTGGCTTGAAGTATTATGTCCTTTACATGAATGGTGGTTTGAAGGTCGTACCCAAGCAGACCATCAAGACGCTTGTGAAGCGTCATCGTTTCAAGAAGGGTACAAAGGTTGAGGACATCGAGCGGCGTGCCTTGTTTGTGACAAAGTAAGGAGGTGAATCATGTTTATAACAGAAGATGATTATAAGGTGGTTATCGGCGATACCGCCATGAAGGTGGTTTCTCAGGCATCAGCCGAGAATCGTGCCAATGCCGAGCGTGAGGCACAGGAGGAAATTTCGGGCTATCTGCGTCCAAAGTATGATTGTGACGCTGTATTTGCAGCGGAAGGTGATAAGCGCAATCGTCAGATTGTGATGTTCACTTGCGACATTGCCCTTTACCACATGGTTTCGGCAATGCCTCAGAAAATGGGTTCCGACATCAGGAAGGAACGCTATGAGCGTGCCGTCAAGTGGTTGGAGGGTGTTCAGTCCGGAAAGATTGTACCTGACCTTCCCTTGATGCTTGATGAGGATGGTGAAATGATTGGCTGTTCCATTGTCTATGGCTGTCAGCCTAAACTAAGACATAACTGGTAAACGATATGGGAGTTATTCAGAATTTAATACAGAACATTACAGGCAAGCCGAACGTCTTGCACACGAAATATGGTGACTACAACCTTGCCAAGTCTTCTGGACGTAGGAATGTCCAAAAGATTGTGGCACAGCTTCAACGTACCACCGAGGCACTTACACGTTCCGACATGAAGGACTGGCGCAATGCCTGGCAGATGGCAATCAGTGTGGAAAGTCCCAACCGCCAACGTCTCTATGACATCTATCGGGACGCAGATGTTGATGCGCACCTTTCGGGATGTGTCGAACAGCGCAAGGGCTTTGTCATGGCTCGCTCCTTCAAGATTGTTGACAAGAATGGCAATGTGAAGGATGATGCGCTGCACTACTTCAACCAGGCATGGTTTAAGCAGCTTTTGCGCCTTGCCCTGGATTCTATCTATTGGGGACATTCGCTCATTGAACTTGGCGACATTACCACTGATGGCGATGGTTGCCCATGCTTCAGTGGTGTGAAGTTGATTAATCGTAAGTATGTCATTCCTGAGTATGGCCGTGTTATCACCGACCTTGGCATGGACTGGACTACTGGCATCGACTACCATCAGCCACCTTTCACTGATTGGCTCATTGAAGCTGGTCAGCCCGATGACCTGGGCTTGTACTTGAAGGCAGCAGCGCATACCATTCCAAAGAAAAATACGCTTGCCTTTTGGGACACGTTCGGTGAGATTTTCGGTATGCCTATGCGCATCGGCCACACCACCGTCCGTGACGAAAAGGAGCTTTCCAAGATGGAGAACATGATGGCTACGATGGGAACTGAGTTTTGGGCTTTGTTCCCAGAGGGTACTGACATTGAGGTGGTGGAAAGCACCAAGGGCGATGCGTTCAATGTGTATGACAAACGTGTTGACCGTGCCAACTCAGAACTGTCAAAGCTCATTATTGGCCAGACCATGACCATTGAGGATGGCAGTAGCCTTTCACAGTCGCAAACCCATCTTGAAGTGTTCCAGAACCTTGTGGAGAGTGATGCGGATATGTTGGCAGACCTTGTGAACAATCAGCTTATTCCTCGCATGGTGAAACTTGGCTTTCCTCTTCAAGGCTTGCGCTTTGCATGGGATGAAGCAGTTGACTACACTCCAGAACAGCAATTCACCTACGAAAAGATGATTGCAGACCGTTATGAGGTCGATCCAAAGTATTTTGCCGACAAGTACAATATGCCTGTGGGTGAACGCCGTCAGCAACAGGTTCCTTCACCAGACCCTGATGATGGTGGTGATAACGGCAAAGACCCAAAGAAGCAGCACAACGCACGTCCTTTTTTCGATTAAGCCCCACCGACTATGTGGGGCTGCACCAACGGTATGCCACCATCCTTGGAAACAAGACACTGACATTGGCTGCACCCATCAAGGATGAACTACGTGAGGAACTTCGCAAGAAGTTTGCAAAGATGATGTCTGCACTCTTCAAGCAGAAGGGTGCAAACTTCGACATCAACATCATAGCCTCTGATGAGGCACAAGACTTTATCAATACGCACACCTCTGTTCTTGACAGTTCTTTTCAAAAGGTAGAAATGTCCGACCTCATGCGCCAACGTCTTACACGCTCCAACTATATCTTTAGTGGAATGAAGACGTTCCATGAACTCAATGAGGCTTTTCCATCCTTGCTTGATGAGAATGGCAATAAAAAGACGTTTGAACGCTTTTTGAACGATGTCCGAAAGATAGATGAAACGTATAACTCCAACTATCTACGTGCTGAATACAACTTTGTTCAGGCATCAGCGGAAATGGCTGCTAAGTGGGAAAAATTCATGGAGGATGGTAATCATTATTATCTCCAGTATCGAACACAGCATGATGATAAGGTTCGCCCAGAACACGCTTCGCTCGATCGTGTAACGCTTCCACCAACAGATTCCTTCTGGGAATCATACTACCCACCAAATGGTTGGAATTGTCGCTGTACCGTGGTGCAAGTTCTGAAACGAAAATACGAGCCAACACCACATGATGAAGCCATGTCACTGGGTGAGGATGCTTTGCAGACTGATAAAAAGGGCATATTCCGTTTCAATTCTGGCAAGGAGCAAAAGACAGTCCCTGACTACAACCCTTACACCATCAAGCGATGTTGTGACTGTGATATTGCAAAAGGTAAGTTGGATCTTGACAGAAAGCCTGTTGCAGATAATGAACTTTGTGCTGCTTGCCGCTTGGTACATAAATGCGCCAATTCGTACACTGATTCAGGAAAAACAAATCTGTCTGTTGAAGACCATGATGCGATACTTGCAAAGCCTTTGGATGAACAATATTTCACCAAATACATAGGCATTAAAGGAAAAGTGTTGCAACATGAGTTGGCTTGCTCTACAGCAGAAGACTATAAGCGAGTTTTAGATGTTGCCAAGGCTTTTGCTGATGAATTTGGTGATTGTTTACTAAATCCTGAAATTCAATTCACCGCAACAAATGGAAGAAGAAAGGTTTATGATATGCTTCCAGAAGACAGTAAAGCAAACCCTGATTTAAAAGTGGGCGAATTTGGATATATAGATGTGAAATCACCAGAGAAAGTAATGAACTGCTGTCGTAATGCGAACCATGCTTCTGATGCACAACACGCTTGCGTTTGTCTGACTGATCATTGCTTTAGAAAGCCAATTACAGAAAGACAAATCCAAGATAGAAACAAAGCTATTTGGGATAGTAAAGATTACCACCATGACTATATCTTTTGGTATGTCAATGGCAAGCTCAGAAAATACAAGAGACCAATGGAATAATCCGTTGGCCTCAGGTTCTGCAACGTCGCACGCTGCTTTCAGTGGTTATCAGTACTTCGCTCTCCACGCTGCAAAGATAGTAATAAATCTTAATATAGCAACTAAATGACAACATTTTTTAAGATTATTCGTTATAAAATGTATAGCTACAGAGTTTTATACGTAACTTTGCAGCCCAAAAGGTGGACTTTCCCAATAAGCCGTGTGGTTTATCGTGGGTACAACAACGCGAATGCGAATGGCGGTGTCGTGAATGCGAATGCGAATAACGATGCCTCGAATGCGAATGCGAATGTCGGCTCGCGT
>CAVHWE010000005.1:0-28692 GCA_963639495.1 bacterium
CCGACCTTGATGGTAACTTTGTCATCGATGCAGATGCTAACCAGACCTTGGTTATCACCTACATTGGCTACAAGGATGCAGAGATCCATCCTTCAGCCAACATGAAGATTACTCTGAAACAAGACGACAAGGCTTTGGACGAAGTGGTTGTTGTAGGTTACGGTGTTCAGAAGAAGAGCGTGGTAACAGCTTCTATCGCCAAGATTGGTGCTGACGAACTTGGCAAGACCCAGCCAGTGCGCGTGGATGCCGCTCTCAAGGGTTTGGTATCAGGTGTGCAGGTAACTACAGCTGGTGGCCAGCCAGGTGCTGCGAGCAAAATTCGTGTACGTGGTACTGGTACTGTAAATAGTGCAGACCCTCTTTATATCGTGGATGGTATGCCTATCGAGGGTGGTATCGACTACTTAAACCCTAGCGATATTCAGAGTATCGAAATATTGAAGGATGCCGCATCAGGTGCCGTTTATGGTGCTCGTGCTGCAAATGGTGTTGTACTCGTAACAACCAAGAGTGGTAGCATCGGCAAGCCAGTGGTGAAGTATGATTTCTCCATCGGATGGCAGAATCCTTGGCGCAAACGCAAGCTCCTCAACGCTGCTCAATACACTACCTTGATGAAAGAAGCAGCTTCTTATCAAGGTGAAACCAATATAGACAACATCCTTAAAGGTATGGGTAGCAGCGATACCGACTGGCAGGATGTGCTCTACAATGACAATGCTCCTGTGCAGAATCATCAGTTGAGCATCAGTGGTGCAACAGAAAAATTGAACTACTATCTCTCTATGGGTTACTATAAGGACGAGGGTGTGATAGGTGGCGACTACGGACGTTCTAACTACGAGCGTATGACCATCCGCACCAATACCACCTATAATATATGGGATGAAAGCAAGGTACGCAACTGGCTCAAGACTGGTAAGATCGGTGTGAACCTGGCTTACTCTCGTATCTGTAACACCAGCATGGATATCAATAACCTTACGGGTGGTTCCGCACTTGGTAACGCTATGTTCCTTTCTCCATTGATGGGTGTTTATGCCGAGGATGAGAATGCGCTCAACTCTCAGTATGCGGGCGAAATCGCCAAGTATGGTCCGTTGGTAAGAGATAAGAAGACGGGTAAGCTGCTTAATTTGCCTACCAAGGATTTTAATGAGCTTTCTAATCCATTGGCATGGCTCTCACAGCCAGGAGAAAAATATAATTCCGACAAGTTTGTTGCCAACTTTTGGGCAGAATTTGGCATTTGGGATAATTTGAAGTTTAAGACTTCTTACGGCGTTGATCTCAGCTTCTGGGGGACTGATGGATGGAATCAGCCTTTCTATATGAATGCTGCTCAGCATAACGATAAGTCGTCCGTATGGAGTTCTATGAATCGTGGCAATCGTTGGCAGGTTGAGAACGTGTTGACTTACGACAAACAACTCGCACAGCACAACTTCGCCGTAGTATTAGGTCAGTCAGCCATCAAATATACTGGTCGTCAGGTAGGCGGTTCCGCACAGGATATGATAGCTCTTGACTCAAATAAGGCAAACCTCGATTTTACCACGGGCTTGGCTACCGATGGTAAGCGCGATGTATATGGTGGTTTGTATAGCCCTCATACGTTAGCATCTTACTTCGGTAGATTTACCTACAACTATGCCGAGCGCTATATGGCACAGTTTACCGTTCGTCGTGATGGTTCTTCCAACTTCGGTCCTAACAACAAGTGGGGTACCTTCCCATCCGTATCTTTGGGTTGGAATGTAACCAACGAGAAATTCCTGGAGAAACGCCCTGAGTGGTTCACCAAGATGAAGGTTCGTCTGAGCTGGGGTAAGAATGGTAACGAGGCCATAGGTTCGTTCCGCTATACAGCCAATGTGGCTATGGGCAACAACTATACATTTGGTGGCGCAGGCAACCAGCTTGTCAATGGTGGTAGCAAGCCATCGGGTACTCCTAATGCCGACCTTAAATGGGAGGAAAGCGAGCAGTATGATGCAGGTTTGGATTTGAGTTTCTTCAATAACTCGCTGACTTTCACCGTAGATTGGTTTAAGAAGAAAACCAATGGTATGCTCAAGACAATGAGCGTTCCTTCTTATCTGGGCGAGTCTAAGCCTTGGGGAAATGTAGGTGATATGGAGAATAGTGGTGTTGAGTTCGAATTGGGCTATAAGTTCCGTAAGGGTGATTGGGCTTTCAATGTAAATGCCAACGCCAGCTACTTGAAGAACAAACTTATCAACTTGGGTAACGATACTGGTTATGAGACTTCCGATAATGTACACCAGATTGGTAATGTGAGCCGTGCTGAGAACGGTCAGCCTTATCCATTCTTCTATGGTTATAAGACTGCTGGTATCTTCCAGAACCAGGCACAGGTGAATGCCTACGTGAACAGCAAGGGCGAGAAGATGCAGCCTAATGCAGAACCTGGTGACGTCATCTTCGTGGATTACAATGGCGATGGTGTGATCAACGATGCCGATAAGACCAATATCGGTAAGGGTGATCCTGACTGGACCTTTGGCTTGAACTTCGGTGCTAGCTGGAAACTACTCGATTTCTCTATGTTGTGGGCAGGTTCGTTTGGCAACAAGATATTTGATGCCACACGCCGTGTTGACCTCCGCTATGTCAACCTACCTGAAGAGTTTATGGATCGCTGGCATGGCGAGGGCACATCCAATACAATGCCTCGTTTCGCATGGTCAACAGCCAACGACAATAACAAGGTGTCAGACCTTTATATCAAGAATGGTTCATACGTAAGATTGAAGAATATCCAGCTGGGTGTAACATTGCCAAAGAAATGGACGGAGACCGTATTCATCTCTAATCTTCGTTTCTATGTGGCTGCCGAGAACTTGATAACCATCACTGGTTACAAGGGCATGGAGCCTGAGATTTACAATGGCACACAGTCTGGTATCGACCGTGGTTTCTATCCACAGAACCGTACAATTACTATCGGTGCCAACGTAACATTCTAATCGTATAGTGTGTATGTTGATAAAAGAAAATCTTAAGCGAAACGTAGAACAATTTTAAAGATTACAATTATGAAAGCAAAGAATATATTATTATATAGTGCGATGGCAAGTATGGCATTGTCTTTGTCTTCTTGCGGCGACGACTTCCTGTCGGTAGAGCCTGCAAGCAGTTTGCCAATCGATGGTTATTACAGCACCAAGTCGCATCTTGATGAAGCGGTGACCGCTGCCTATGCACCTTTGGCTTGGTATGATTACTATGATGGATGGTGCCCATTGTTCCTCGTGTCTGATGCACAGGGCGATGACATCTATGTTGGTGGTGGTTCTACCAGCGACCAACAGGAAATCCACTTGGCTTCTCAATACAAGAGTACTAGTTTGATGACCTTCAAGGGAGCATGGACTACTAGCTATTCTGGTATCAACCGTTCCAACTGGCTTATCAAGGATGCCGAGGAGGCTACCGGGATTTCAGATGCAGAGAGGGCTGCTTACATCGCCGAGGCAAAGACGCTGAAGGCTTTCTACTACTTGCAACTATGGAAGTTCTGGGGTAACGTGCCTTATTATGAGAAAAACTTGGAGTTCCCTTACATTGCCGAGCAGCTCTCTGCTAACGAGGTTTATAATAAGGTAATTGCTATGCTCGAAGAGGTTATCAATAGCAAAGTCCTTCCGATGAAGGAAACCAAAACTCGTTGCGGACATGCCACACAGGCTTTCGCAGAGATGCTCTTCGCCGACTATGTGATGTATCAGAAAGACGAGAACCGCTATCAACAGGCACTCGGCTATATGGAGGATATCATCAGCAGCACGAAGTATAGTTTGATGAGTGACTATGCTAGTATCTGGGAGTATAGTGGCGAGTGGTGTGATGAATCTATCTACGAAATCAATTATTGCGCCAAGGGTAGTAAGCGTGGCTGGGGTAATGCTAATGCTCCAGGTGGTACTGTGGTGCCAGCTTTGATTGGTATCGACGGATTGAGTTACAAGGCTTCTGCTGCTCATCTTGCAGCCGACCCTAATTATTCTCCTAAACAAGAGTTGAATGGAGGTTGGGGGTTCTGTGATGTATCCAAGGAAGTTTATGATCTCTATGAGCAAAATGATATTCGCCGCACAGGTGGCATTCTCAATATGAAGGATTACGCTGCCGACTACAAGGCTCGTACGGGTGACGACGTGATCTACGGTGGTCGTTATCAGAACACAGGTATCTTCCTCTTGAAGTACTTGGGACGTCCGGGTGGCAATGATGGTGTGGTGGCTGATGCCGACCTCGGTTGGGACAACAACCAGCGTATTTATCGCTATTCTGAAACCTTGCTGAATGCAGCAGAGTTGATACTTCGCACGGGTGGCGACGTGGCAAAGGCGCAAGGTTATTTCAACCAAGTTCGCAATCGTGCTCATGCTTCTAATCGCACGGTTTCTCTTGACAATTTGTTGGAAGAGCGCCGAATGGAGTTTGTTGGCGAGGGCAAGCGTTACTACGACTTGATTCGTTTCGGCAAGGCTGCAGAGGTATTGAAACCTGGTGGCGGTAAAGTTCTCAATCAAGCAAAAACCGCTTACGACACGCAGGGCATTCCTGAGCGTATCCAGTGGTCCGAGAGCAAAAAATACTTGCCAATTCCACAGGATGAGATTGAGGCTGCCAAGGGTACCTTGGTACAAAACAATTACTAAAATATAAATATTCCCGAAGTTCAAAAGAAAAAGAACTTCGGGATGTTTTTCTTTGTTGAGCTTTTCTCTCTATTCAGATGGAAGTGGATTACGTGAGAGTATTCCAGAAAAAATAAGGCTTGATTTTTTAAAAACGATATAAATAATAAGGTCTTAGGAGAAGTCGTACCTGCACTTACTCCTAAGACTTTTTCTTTTTATTCTGCTTTCAGTCCCATCGACTGGATATATCCCGTCTGAGGAACACAGTTCTTCTGTTTCGCATTCTCAACAAATTCCATCAGCAGTTTCTTGCCCTTTTCCTGGTCAGGGCGTGCCTTGCGAATTCCGTCAAAACTGCTGCGGTCAGCCTCTGCAAACTTTACGATGATACTGTCCCATTCTGCCGGTTTCCTGATGCCCATCATGCAGGAATTCTCAATCTTCTTGTATGGCCAGAAGGTGTAGCCGATATTGGCTTTCCGCATGGCCTCGCAGAAATCTGCCTGCCATTTGTCGGTGTTATGACCTATCTCGCCCATATACATCGGCAACTGGGTCTTGTCGCGGAAATCGATAATCTTCTGGATGGCTGCCTGGGTGGGTTCTCCACCATATCGGTGACAGGTGTACATCAGCTTATCATCGAATTTCCAGTCGTTGAAAGGTTCGAAATTGCCATTCCATTGAGAACCTCCGAGTAGGATGATATGGTTGTTATCCACCTCTCTGATTGCCCTGGTAGCCCGCTTGTAGATACCTTCGAGCTTGGCATTCATCTCTGCCTGAAGCTCCTTGCTGAACATGGTGGCTATTGGCTCGTTCATCAGTTCATAACCCAATATCACCGGTTCGTCCTTGTATCTCTGGGCTATAGTCTTCCAGATGTCGCAGAAGAGCTGTTGGCTTGCTTCACTCTCGAAAAGCCAGGGATAACCATGTCCATTGTCGATATTGTCGCCTGTCTGTCCGCCAGGGCAGTCGTGCATATCCAGAATCAGATGCAATCCGTACTTGCGGCACCATTCTATGGTTTTGTCCATCATGCGGAATCCCTCAGTTTCATCGTTCTTGCCCATGTAATCTTCTCGGGTGAAGAGTTTGTAGTTGAAAGGCAGACGGATGGTGTTGGCACCTGTGCTTGCGATGTAGGCAATATCATCTTCGGTGATATAGTGGTCTTTGAAAGCCTGCCAGAACGTTCTGGCGAAATCAGGACCAGCCAACTGGCAAATCATTCCGTTGATCATCCACTCGCAGTTGGTTTTCTTGAAGTTGAACATATAGCCTTCCGGATTGAGCCAGTTGCCCAGGTTGGTACCCACGATGTAGAGTTTGCTGCCATCTGGCTTGATAAGATTCTCGCCCTTCACGATGACGTAATCGCTACCAGTAGGGATGAGCTTCTTTACCTCCTTCTTTACTTTCTTCTTGCCGCCTGTTGCTGCGAAAGAAGTCTGGTTGCCCATGCACAGCAGTAACGATAGCGATAAAATAAGATAATTCTTTCTTTTCATGTTCTTAATTTTTTGGTGTTAGATATGTTTCTTGTTCTGCAAAGATATATAATTATTATCGGTTATACAATGCTTTAGAAAGAAATAGTGGAAGGTATAGTATGTATGTAAATGCAACTAGCTGATAAAGAGAAAGTTGTGAATGATTGTAGAAGTCGGAAAAGTGGACGAGTAAAGTTGCTGAACTTCAAATCTGAATAGGCAAATGCAGGTAGTGAGGTATTGATGTGGGTTTAGAAAGGTAGGGCTTATTTCATAGATTTCCACTTTATTAAATAATTTGGTATGTCATATTGCTTTGAATGTCAGTATTTTGTGCTTGTTTATGTGTTGTATGGTTCCACTAACATGACACTAGTACTTGTTTGATATTATTTAAAAACGTATCTTTGCATTATAAATAAAAAGTTAAGTATAGTTTTGTTGGTTATTATAGAGTTAGTTTGATTAGATTTAGGTTTATTATATTTGTAGGTTTATATTATTAGTTGTTTTTAGGTTTATATTAGTTTGATTTTAGGTTAATATAATGTAAGGAGTGGGCTATCTGCGAAGATGGCTCACTCTTTTCATTATGGTGCTGAATATGAAGATAATAAAGCCGGCAAGTGGCAGGGGAAAGTGTCGGTTGAGAAAGTGATGATGTGGTGAGATAGTTTTGTTGTAGTAATCGTGCATAGGTAGAAAATGCGCATATCTCAATATACTTTATTACTTTTGCTGCCGAATTTACAATCATTAATATGTTTTACACAACTTAAAAACCATGATTATGAAAAGTAACATGTTTACAACCTATCCTAAGCTTGCCTTATCATTGCTGATGGCAACTGGTATCTGGGGACTGAGTTCTTGCAATGACAAGAATGACGACTTCGATGATAAGGGTAGTAGTTCAGTGGTTTCTCTCTCTGTACCCACACAGGTATATATGGGCGACAGTATTGAAATCAAGTATTCAATCAAAGCCAACGAATTTCGTGCCAACCAATCGAAGATTCAACTCTACGTAGGTGATGCGATGGTTTCGGAGCGCATGATGATCACACCTCATGATGGTGATTATGCTGGTAAAATCTACATTCCTTACACGAAAGGTACCGAAGACCAAGAGGTGACAATTAAGGTTCGTACGCAGAATGAGCGATTTGCATCGGCTACTTCTGAGGAAAAATTGCAGTTGGTGCGTCCTAAGTTTGATAAACTGTATCTGGTAGACAGTGAGGGGGCGCGTCATGAGATGCTTCCTTCTTCTTCTGATCCTTATCTCTATTCTGTAACAGATAACTTCCCGTCAGAACTATTTGCCACTATCGAGGTTCCGGCTTATGGAGAGAATGGAAATGCAATGGTGTTTGGTTACTCTGATGGCGCGATTGCCAATGGTGTAAATGATGCTATCAATTTCTCGGCTGATACTGATGGACGTTACACCGTGACCTTTAACACCAAGAGTTACGAGGGTACTCCATTTATTAAGTTTGCAGTAAATGGTGTGGAGTTTACCAAGATAGATAATAGCAATTATAATGTAGATGGTGAACTGAAACAGGGGCAGGACATCGAAATCACAGGTCTGAAGGATGATTATCCTAACTATTGGATTAATCCTGCTTTCTTTGATGTGGTGAAGGGGACGAATGGTAAGAAACTCCGTTTCCGCGGGCAGACAGGTCTATATCGTATCACTTGTGATAAGGGTAAAAAATACTTCCGTGTACTGCCTTTAGGTGCTGATGGCAAGTCGCTTGCTACGATGAATAGCAATGAGCCTGGTGTTTGGGTGATAGGTGATGGTAACATCGGTTTTCCTTCTTATCAGAAGAATAAATCTAATTGGGGACCTAAAGAGGGTAATGCCATTCCTTTCTGTCCGATGGGTGATAATATCTATGAACTGGTACTCAAAGCTGGTACTAATATCAACCCTGGAAGTATCAACTGGAAACTGTTTTATCAAAATGGTTGGGGATCAGAATTCGTTTATGGCAACTATGCCAATTGTGAAGGCATGCAGCCATTCTTTGTGGTGAATCCTAGTGATGGCAATATCAAAAAGGGTAATTTTGGTATTAAGAGTGGCAAATATTATCGTGTGAAGCTGGATTTATCCAATGGACCTAAGAAGGCCGTCATCTCTTGTAAGGAAGAAGAATTTATTCCAGAGGTGGAGCCTTAATGAAAAAAGTAAGTTTCTAACAACTACAATTTTAAATAATAAAAAATCATGAATATGAAATATAGTGCATTGTTGTTTGCTTCGGCCTTGATGGTGAGTCATTCGGCTTGGGCTGGCGAAGCAACTGGCAAGGTGACTGCAATACAGGAAGTGCAGCAAGCAGGCGAACATACCGTTACTGGTCTTTTGACTGAGTCGACTGGTGATCCAATTATCGGAGCTACCGTTAAAATTACAGGTAAGAAGGGTGGTGTAGTGACAGATTTGGATGGTCGTTATACTATTCAGGTAAAAGATGGGGATGAACTTGTGTTCTCTTATATCGGTTTTGAAACAGAACGCCGTAAGGTGAAAAAAGGACAAGCTACAATCAATATTCAAATGCAGCAGTCGTCTTCTAGTCTGGAAGATGTTGTGGTAGTAGGTTATGGTCAGCAGAAGAAGGAGAGCGTAGTAAGTTCTATCAGTATGATTAGTGGCGATGATCTCCATGTGAGTAGCCGAAGTTTGAACAACTCTTTGGCTGGTAAGGTATCTGGCTTGTTGGCTGTCCAGCGTTCGGGTGAGCCTGGCTGGGATGATGCAAAGTTCTGGATTCGTGGTGTGAGTTCCTATGCTGGTGGTACAGATCCGTTGGTAATTGTAGATGGTGTGCCTAGAAAAATGAACGATATTGATGTGGAAGAAATAGAATCGTTCTCTGTGTTGAAGGATGCTGCTGCTACTGCCGTTTATGGTGCAGAGGGTGCAAATGGTGTAGTACTTATCACCTCTAAGCGTGGTAAAAGTCAGAAAACGATTATCAATATGTCGGCAGAATATGGTGTTTCCACACCTATCCGTGTGCCTAAGTTGCTTGATTCTTACAACTATTTGAGTCTCTTCAATGAAGCAAGTTGGAATGATAAAGGTAACCCAACATTAGGTTTTGTATCTCCAGTTTCTGATGAGGTGTTGGAAATGTATCGCAATGGTGTAGATCCAGATTTGTATCCTAATGCAGACTGGATGTCTATGCTCCGTGATAATACGCATAACCAGAGATATACCATCAATTTCCGTGGTGGTAGTGATAAGGTGCGTTTCTTTGTTTCGGGTGCTTATTATACAGAGGATGGCATCTATAATAGGAACAAAAGTGCTGTTTTCGACTCTAACGTAAAGTTTGACCGTTACAATTTGCGTTCCAACATCGACTTCGATTTGAGTCGTACCACACGTATGGCAGTAGATATGAGTGGACAGTATATCAATCGTGTAGCTCCTCAAAAGACTGCAAGTGAAATCTTTAGTGGTATGACTTTGACTCCTGTACATCTGATTCCTATGATATATTCGGATGGAACCGCAGCCGAACATCCAGATTCTGATAACTCTGGTCTTCGTCAGAATCCATACAACTTTCTGTACTTCAGTGGCTATAGTAAGTCATGGAATGTATTGTTCCAGACCAAGGTCACTTTAGATCAGAAACTGGATTTCATTACCAAGGGTCTCTCTATAAAGGGAACTGTCAGCTTTGATGGTAAATCTGGTCAGTATATCAACCGTTCGATGTCGCCAAATTCATTCTATGCAACTGGGCGTGATGCAGATGGCAAACTGATTTTTACCCAGCGTAATGCCGGTTCTGCATTGAGTAATCCTTCTGCTGCATCAGATGGTGGAGAGAAGAAAATCTATTTAGAGGCTGCGCTCAACTATAAGCGTTTATTCGGTGAGAAGCATGATGTAACGGGATTGCTGCTTTACAACCAGCGCGAGACACAACTGCAGAATGCAGCTGGCTTGAGTCTTTTGCCTTATCGCAAACAGAGTGTTGTGGCTCGTGGTGCCTATTCTTACGACAGTCGTTACAGCATAGAAGCAAGCTTCGGTATGACAGGTTCTGAGAATTTTGCGGTTGGTCATCGTTGGGGTATCTTCCCTGCTGTGGGTGGAGCCTGGTTTGTGAGTCACGAAAAATTCTGGAAACCAATCCAGCGTGTCGTAAACAAGTTCAAGCTCCGTGCTTCTATTGGTGTTACAGGTAATGATGATATAGGCTATGGTCGTTTCCCATATTTGGAGAGTATGAATACTGGTGCTGGTGGCATCAATCTTGGTATTTCGGGTGTCTCTAATGGTGGCGGTCAGAACTGGATGGGCGGCTTGGCTGAAGCTCAGGCTGCTGCTGTCGCATTGCAGTGGGAGAAAGAACGGAAGGCTGATGTTGGTTTCGATCTCGGATTGCTGAATGGTCGCATAGATTTATCGCTCGATTACTTCAATAATCGTCGTACGGATATTCTTTTAGTGCGTGGTACCATTCCTTCGATGACAGGTTTGCGTCAAGGTCCTACCCAGAATTTCGGTATTGTAAGCAATCAAGGTATTGATGGCAACATCACCTTTAAAGAGCATATTGGAAAGGTCAATATGACGGTGCGTGGTAACTTTACCTATACCAAGAACGAGATTGTTGAATGTGATGAGATACCTCACATCTATGGTTATCAGGATTATACGGGATGCTCAATCGGTACACCTTATATATATGTAGCCGAAGGACTTTATACACCTGATGATTTCAATATTACAGTAGATCCTCTGACTGGTGCTCAATCTTATAAGCTGAAGCCAGGCTTGCCTAATCCTGGTGCTGATGTGAAACCGGGTGATATCAAGTACAAGGACTTGAATGGTGATAATGTAATCAACGATTATGACCAGACCTATCGCAGCGGTGTGAATTCTCAGAATCCTAAGATTGTGTATGGTGTGGCACTTGATGTAGATTATAAAGGATGGTTTGGAGGTGTTTTCTTCCAGGGTGTTGGTGGTTGTTCTGTCAACCTGATGTCAAAAGCAAGCAACTTTATGCCGTTCAATCAAGGAAAAGACGCATCTTCTGCCCGTACAGAGGCGATGAGCCGCTGGACTGCGTCCGATCCATACAATCAGAACGTTCTCTATCCACGTATGCACTCTTCTGAGTTCTCGTATAATTTGAAGAACAGTACCTGGTGGTATCGTAGTGCCAGTTTCTTACGTTTCAAGAACGTAGAGTTTGGTTATCAGTTTAAGAGAAATCAGCTCAAATCACTTGGATTGCAAAACTTGCGTATCTATGCACAGGGAACCAACCTGATTACTTGGGACCATGTGAAATATTGGGATCCAGAGTTAGGCAATGCAAACTCTGGTGCGCAGTACCCTATGTCGCGTTCTTGGAAATTTGGACTTGAAGTAACATTCTAAAAGTAGTAAACAATGAAACTAAAGAATATAATGAATATGGCAATCGTAGGTTGCCTTAGCTTAGCAGCCACATCATGCTCAGACTATCTTGATGTGTCTAAAGAAATGAATGAGAATTTGACCGAGGCTAAAGTCTGGGAGAATCCTACCTATACTCGTAACTGGTATGGTAATATTTACCTTTGTATGTCTGAGTTTTCTGAGACAGGTTCTGAGTGTGGAGCATTCAGTAATCCATGGTCGAATATGAGTGGTGAAATCGCCTCCCAGATGGCACCGTCAAAAGATGCTATGGTGTCTGGTTATACCGCAGGTAGTGCGCAATTCCATCGTTGGGCAACACTCTACAAGTATATTCGTCAGGCCATGATTTTTATCCGTGATGCCAAAGACGAGGGTGTCGGTTCCGATCAGAATGTACTCACCCCGGAGGATATCGCACGTATGAAAGATGAGGCTCGATATCTGATGGCGTATAGTTATTTTTCACTTTTCGAGCTATATGGCCCATTTTGTATCGTAGAGAATATTGATGATCCAGCTTATCCTACTTACAATGACTATAAGCGTGCAACAGTAGATGAGTGTGTGAAGTTTATTGATGATATCCTGGCTGATGTGTTGAGCAGAAATAATTTGCCCGAGACAGTAATTACTACGAAAGGCGAAAATGTAACAGCCGATGCCTTCAATTTAAACGAAGTGGTTCGTCCTACAAAAATTACTGCTCGAGCTCTTCGTGCCAAACTGTGGGTGTATGCTGCGTCTCCTTTATTTAATGGAGGTTGGGACAAGGCTATGGAATTGAAGGATGCTGACGGAACTCAGCTTTTTCCATCCAAGGATTCTCATAAATGGGTTATCGCCAAGCAGCATCTGGAAGAACTTCTTGAGGCTTGTGAAGAAGATGGTCATGGACTCTATGAGTATCAGGTGAATGGAACCAATAACCCAGAGATGTCAGTATATCGTTTATTTCAGGATTTTAATCGTGAAATCCTTTGGTGTTCTACCAATAATAGTTATAGCGATCAGTATAAGATGGAGAAACGTACCAACCCTCGTGATGTAAACGGATGTTATGGTACAGTAGGACCTACTCAGGAAGCGGTAGATATGTTCTTTACCAAGGATGGCTTGACGATAGATGAGGATCCCAACTATCATGAAGATGCGCTTGTCCAGGTTACAAATACTGCATATGATGATGCTGGTAAGGAAACTCATAACGATCCTAATGTCTTCAATATGTACTCTAATCGTGAGCCTCGTTTCTATCAGGATGTCATCTATCAGGGTAAGAGCTGGTTCAATATTTTCCAGAACAAGAGTGGTAATGCCAATTATCAGGTAGATTTCTCTCTGCATGGTGGTGCTGGTCCAGATTCTCGTGATACTCCTTTGAGTGGCTATATGCTGGGCAAGTTTAAAAACCGTAAGGTTAATCATGCTTCGGGCGATACGCAGAAATACTCTCGGGTTTCTATTATCTATCGTTTGGCTGAGTTCTATCTCTTCTATGCAGAAACTCTTAATGAGATAGATCCTAGTAATCCTAAGATTATTGAATATATCGATAGGGTTCGCGAACGTGCGGGTATTCCTACTTATGCTAAGTTGGCTGAGGAAGGTATTAAAGATATTCGTGGCAACTATGAGAAGCAGAAGGAAGCTATACAGCGTGAGCGGTATGTAGAGTTGTATTGTGAAGGTCAGTGGTACTTTGATATCCGCCGTTGGATGATTTGCGGTAAGGGACAGATGGCAGACCAGACTCGCTTCAGCGGTATGAACGAGTATGGTACAACTGATGTTACCATAGGTCAGCAGGGGTCATACTATCGTCGTATCAAACTGGAAAACCGTCAGTGGGATGATAAGATGTATCTATATCCTGTTCATCAGAATGTAGTACAGCTTGGTGCAGGAAAGATAGTTCAGAATCCTGGTTGGTAAAAAAAGCAATTAGGCAAATGGAAATGAAAAAACTTTTTTTAATCTCTATATTATGGGCTTTGTTTCTAGCAGTCTTGGGCTCCTTGACTGTTGGGGCTAAGCCCAAGCCTGTATCTTCTAGCCGAGTGGTGGTAGCATATGTTACTTCCTGGAGTCAAGTGATACCTGATCCTCAGGTGATGACGCATCTCAACTATGCTTTCGGAGGTGTGAGTCAGACCTTTAATGGAGTGGAAATTTCTAATCCGCAACGATTAAAGGCAATGGTGGCATTGAAAAAGCAGAATCCAAAACTGAAGGTGTTGTTATCTGTCGGGGGATGGGGGGCTGGTAGATTCAGCGAAATGGCTGCCTGCGACAAGAACAGAATGGCTTTTGCCGCTGATTGTAAGCGTGTTGTCAAGGAGATGGGACTCGATGGTATTGATATTGATTGGGAATATCCTACCCAGAGTAGTGCCAATATTTCTTCATCACCCGATGATACTGGGAATTTTACGCTTTTAATGCGCGATTTACGAAAAGCATTGGGCAAAAGCAAACTGCTTACTTGTGCAACTATCGCTAGTGGAGAATTCATAGACTTTAAGGATTGTATCTCCTATCTTGACTTTGTCAATGTTATGTCTTATGACATGGCTGGTTTGTCTAAACATCATTCTGCTCTTTATCCTTCTGATATTTCAGGCTGGATGACTACATCGCAAGCTGTAGAGAGCCATTTGAAGAAAGGAGTTCCTGCCAATAAACTTGTGGTGGGTATGGCCTTTTATGGTCGTAATGGAACAGATTATCAGCCATATTCTAAGCTTCTGCAGGTAAAGAAGTGTGAGTTTGAAAAATGGAGTGAGCAATCTAAAGTACCTTATCTCGTGGATGGTGAAGGTAAAATGATACTGGGATTTGAAAATGCCAAGTCTCTTGCTATCAAGTGTCAGTATATTATCAGCCATCATCTTAGAGGAGGAATGTATTGGGAATATGCTGATGATAATGAACAGGGTGATTTGCGAAACACGGTAGCAAAATACTTATTAGGTACACCTGTTGTTTCTCAGCAACATTCAACCGGATATGCAGCTGATTATGCTTCTGCACCTCGTTTTAAGGTTTTGTTTGTATGGAATTCTCATGCAGAGGAAGCTCATTTACAATTTGATCAGCAAGCATTGGAGTTCTTTCATAAGTTAAGTTATGGTGAAGGATTTAAGTATGATAAAACGATCGATTTCGGACAATATGTCCATCGACTCCATGATTATGATGTCATCGTGATGCTCAATGTCCAACCAAAAGACGATATTCAGCGCAAGGCATTCGAGGAATATATGGAACAAGGTGGTGGATGGATAGGTTTTCATGCTGCTGCTTATAACGATGCGAATACCCATTGGGAATGGTTTAATAAGTTTTTAGGATGTGGCAAGTTTTATTGCAACAATTGGCCACCGCAACCAGCTTTATTGCGGGTGGATGATACTGAACATCCTATTACTAAGACCTTGCCTAAGGAGTTCGTTGCTCCAGCATGCGAGTATTATCAATGGGAGCCAAGTCCTGGCAAGAACAGGGAGGTGCAAGTATTGCTCTCTGTATCACCGAAGATGTATCCATTTGGCATAAAAGATATTGTGAAATGGGGCGATTTCCCTGTGGTGTGGAGTAATAAAAAATATCATATGGTATATTTAAATATGGGACATGGAGATGAGGCTTTTACTGATGCAACTCAAAAACTTCTCTTTGTCAATGCTTTCAGATGGGTGGCTGATAAAATAAAACCCTTGCATAATTAAATGAAAAGAGGAATGTATACCTTTTTAAAATTTAGGGGTAACATTCCTCTTTTGTTTATATCTTTTGCAAATACTCTGCAAGGTTTTCTTTCTCGTCCAGTCCAAGTTTTTTTCTTAAACGGTAACGACTGATTTCTACGCCTCTAACCGAAATGTTAAGAAGTGGAGCAATTTCTTTTGACATCAGGTTCATTTTGATATAGGCACAGAGCATCTTGTCTTTGTGGGTAAGTTGTGGATAGGTCTCACCCAATTTTCTCAAGAAGTCATTGTGTACCGCATCGAATGAACTTTGAAAATTATCAAGATCGCTATCATGTTCTATGTTGGTCTCTATCTGATTGATAAGACGTAACATACCGCGTCGCACATTTACAAGATTGCCATCGTTAATGGTTCTACTCAGACTTTCTGCATCTTTCTTTATTTTTTGTAATACCTCATTCTTGCGTACAACATTGAGCGTTGTTTTCACCAGTTCATCGGATTTATAGTTCAGTTCGTTGCGAAGTTTCTCTTCTTCCAGTTCTGTAATTTGCTTCTTCTTCTGGTCGATATCGTGTTCAAGTACACTCTTTTGAAGGTTCATTTCAGCATCCTTCATCTTTATCAGTCGCTCTCTGCCTTTTTTGATGCGATGATAGATATTGTAGATACAGTAGCTAATGAGCATAACATAAAGAGTATAGGCCCACCAGGAACGGTACCAGGGAGATAATATCTTGAAGGTCATACTGGTTTGTATTTCCTTGCCACCAAAATCTGGTCGTATCTTAACATTGAAAGTGTAACTGCCTTCAGGCAGATCTGTATATTCTTTAGTTGTTGCTGTTGTAAACTCACTCCAATTTTTATCAACCCCGTCAAGTTTATAGGAGTAGGTGATAGCCTTCGTATGGTCATAATTATTGCATCCATATTCTATGCGAATGGAATTGTCTCTATATTGAATGATGAGAGGCTTTGGGTTCCTATTAAGATTTTCTCCGTAAACAACAGAGTCTTTGCCATTTGTAAGATAGAGTTTTCGGATAAACAGATTTAATGGAGCGTGGGTTTCTTGTTCCTTAGAAAGATCTATGAGTACAAATCCATCTTCTGTTCCTATGATACGTTGATTATCATTAAGAGAACTGATGTCTTCAAAGTCTTCTATCATCGAATCTCCCCAATAGGAAAACTTCTTTCTTTGATTATCTTTCTGGCAATTCTTGAAATAGTTGCCGTCATGATAATCAATATATTTCAGAATACCATTCGCAACATACCAAAGTCGCTTTTTGCCGTCTTGTCTCAAATAACTATATGCGCAATGTCCATCTAGCATTCCTTCTAGCTGTTTGTCGTGCTCAATTTTGTCCTTGTCAGCATTGTAGCGGAAGAGCCCTTTGGGGGATGCGATGATAATATGTTTACCTATTTGGGTTACATACACGTTGTCTCCCTTAGATAATAGTGAGTTGTTGTAGCATTTTTTGTGTAATACTTTGGTAAAATGAGTGTTAAGTGTCACTCGCCAAAGTCCATCGCTTTTGTTCGCCAACCAAACATTGTTCGATTCTGGCTCTACAAACATTGTCTTGGCAGAAATGTTCAAACCATCTATTTTATTGCTGAAGGTCCAATTGTTGCCATTTTTTTTCATCACTTCCAATCCCCAATAGGTACCCGTAAGCATGATGTCGGCATCACGGCTGATAGCTTGTACATGCCAAACCCCTCGCTTATTATATCTTTTTATCAGATTGTCTTCAATCATGGCAAAAAACTTTCTTCCACCAATAAACAGTTTGTTGTCATGTGAATAAAAACAATGTGCCAATCCCGAAAGTCCTGGAACTGCATTCAACTGAATAGGACTATTAACAGAGGTCGGGATGTTGGTAGAGAAAACGCCTTGATTGGTGCCGAGGTATAGTTTGCTGCCGAAATATTGTGAACAATATCCGGCACCGATACTTGTCTGCTTGCTTTTGAGAAAAAATAAATCTGATCCGAGGGATACATAATCGATACCATTATCCAGTCCAAGCCAGAGGTTGTTGGTTTGGTCAAACTTCATTGAAAGAATAGATCTGTTTTGTAATCCATTCTCAATATCAATTTTTTCCACCTGTGATGTGGCTAGATCTATGACAAGAAGACCTTCATCAGATGTTCCTATTGCTAAAGTGTTTTGATGGATGCTGGCACACGAAAGATGATGTGTATGGAGATATGTATCTAGGAAAGGTAATATTTTATAGAACTGTTTCCCATCATAAAGATAGATTCCACTCTCTTGGGTTACAAGCATCAGCTTACCTTGGTATGGTAAATAGGCTACAACATTGTAACGACTTAGAAAATCGGAATGTTTGATAGCTATAGTACGATTACCTTGAATTGTAAATAACCCCCAAAGATTGGTAAAATAGATCTTGCCATATACCATGCCGGATGAGGATATACCATTACAGTCTATGCTGCTGATTTTTCCTTTATCATAGCAAAAAAAGTAGCGGTCACCTTGATAATATACCTTATTATTAATGATGTGTATGTTCCAGATATTTGAAACAGTTTGGGGATTTATCTTTTCTGACAAACTATGGTACTTCATTCCACCCATGTCGTTTGGGGTAAAATAGCCAAATTCTTTCTGTGCTCCCACGTAGACATGATTGTCTTTTCCTATCTTCAGTGAGCGCATCTTGGCAGTATGGGGCATTGGATATAAATTCCAATATACACCATCATACTCGAGTAGACCTTTGTTGTTTGCAAAGTACATCCAACCATTAGTTTGCTGGTCTGCCATCCAATTTTGGCTGCCTGCGTTGTAGGTATGACGATGATAGTTGACAACAGGACGTTGCCAAAACATCTGTGCTTGGGCTGCTATCGGGAGCAATAGCCATAAAGTAATAATGAGATTTCTCATCCATTTAGTTTCCTTTAGTTTCATCATATAGGCTTAATGAAAATGTTTACGATGCAAAGGTACATAAAAAAAAGTGTAATACAAAATTTTTTGGAGAATTAATTGATGTGGACTTTTCTAGCATAACTGGCTGATTATTAATGGTAGATGGTGTGGATGAGAAAGTCGTGATGTGGTAGATTATTGCTTATATAGTAATTTTGATGTATAAAAAAACTAGATTTCTTCTATTATAGTTGTTATCTTTGTCACCGTAAAATGTAAACGAATAAATCAGTGACAGATAAAAAGATATAATTAATAATGATTTCTTTAAAGACAATTAAACTTTATGAGAAAGAAAATAATAACAATGTGTGCTTTACTTCTTTCATCAGCAGGCACACTCGCTCAGTCTGTGTTAGATGTACAGCATTTGCAATATGTGAAACAGCACCTTACTGAGCCTTCGTATGCTCAGGCTTATCATGCTTTGGAGAAACAGGCAATGCATGACTTGATGCTAAAACCACTTTCGGTGATGGATAAGGATTATGTTCCTTCTAGTGGGACCAAACACGACTATGTGAGTTTGGCTAGGTATGCTTGGCCTGATGAAGCGAAACCGAATAGGTTACCCTATAAAATGCGAGATGGTGTTTCTAATCCGGAATTGGATAAGTTTGACCGCAACAAACTGGCAATTATGGCAGATGCTGTTTATCGTCTCTCGCTAGCTTACTTTTTATCGGGAGATGAGAATTATGCCAAAAAAGCTACAGAGTTGATTCATGTATGGTTTTTGGATAAAGCAACCAGAATGAATCCGAATCTTCGTTATGCTCAGCATGTTCCTGGTGAAACCGATGGAAGATGCTATGGCGTGATAGATGCTTATTCATTTGTGGATATGCTTGATGGTGTACAATTATTGGAAAAATCAAAGTCGTTTACTGCGAAGGATTCCAAGCAATTGAAAACCTGGTTTTCGCAATTCTTAAAATGGCTTTTAACTCATCCGCAAGCTATTGAAGAGAGCAATCAGAAGAACAATCATGCCATAGCATACGATGTGCAGGTGGCGGCCTATTCGCTCTATACGGGTAACAGGAAGGTTTTCAACGATGTTCTTGCTTATTTTCCGAAGCGGCGCATGGCCACTCAGATAGCTCCTGATGGCAGCCAGCCGCATGAGTTGAGTCGCACTTTGGCATTCGGTTATTCGCAGTATAATCTCCACCATATCATTGACCTGATGTTGATGGTGAAACATCAGGGCCTGGATTTCCGTAAGTATTGTACCTGTGATGAACATAGTTTCTTCAAGGCGATGGATTTTCTGGCTTCCTATATGGGTAAGTGTGTAACGGAATGGCCCTATCAGCAGATAAGCGGATGGGAAGAAAAACAGCAGGAAATGGCTTGTGATTTCTATCGTGCTTATACGCTCGATGAGAGCAGAAAGGATTATCTCCATATTTATCGACAGGTGAAATATCGTGATTGGAGCGACCTCTTCGTGTTGCTTTATGAAACACCAACTAAGATTGATAATGCGATGGCCAGGGCCGACGAACAGTTGAGATATGCTTTGAAGTGTACTGCTGAGGCTCGAAAAACAGCCAAGGGGGATAGGGTTACTCCTCGTAGCATTGACAAGGATGGTAATCTCGTTCTGGTTGGTCCTAAGGATTGGTGTTCTGGTTTCTTTGCAGGTACACTCTGGCAGATGTATCAATATAGTCATGAGCAGTATTGGCGAGAAAACGCCGTGAGCAATACCTGGCTTATAGAGAGTGCCAAGTGGCATAGGGGAACCCACGACTTGGGATTCATGATAGGAGATAGTTTCGGGAAGGCATATCAGTTGACCGAAGAGCAAAGTTATCGTGATGTAATGCTTCAGGCTGCCCGCACGCTCTGTACCCGCTTCTCGCCTAAGGTTGGTTGTATACGTTCCTGGGATCATAATGCTGATAAGTGGAAGTTTCCTGTTATCATTGATAATATGATGAATCTTGAAATGCTTTTCGAGGCGTATCAGCTTACGGGTGACAAGAGCTTCTATGATATCGCCGTCAGTCATGCCAATGTGACAATGAAAAATCATTTCCGTGATGACTATTCATCTTTTCATGTGGTTGACTATGATCCTGTGACTGGAGCAGTTCGCTCCCGTGTTACTCATCAGGGATATAGTGATGATTCCTTTTGGAGTCGCGGACAGGGATGGGCACTTTATGGTTATACCATGTGTTATCGATATACCCACGACCAGCGTTATCTTGAGCAGGCCATGAATGTTGCCAAGTTCCTTTTCTCGCTGAAGAATATGCCGGAGGATGGCATATTCTATTGGGATATGAAGGATCCTGCCATTCCTGATGCACCTCGTGATGCCTCGTCGGCAGCATTGGTGGCTTCTGCCTTTTATGAGTTGCAGGGATATGTAGATGCTGAACTGGGCAGGCAATATAAGGCATACGCTGACAATATCATCAATTCGCTTATCGACCATTACCAGGCACCTGTGGGAAGCAATCAGGGATTTCTCCTGCTTCATTCTACAGGGCATAAGCCAGGTAATAGCGAAATTGATGTGCCAATCAATTATGCCGATTATTTCTATATGGAAGCCTTGCAGCGCAAGGCTTTATTAGATAACTAACTTACTATCAATATATATAATGAAGTTTAATAGATTATACGCTTCAATCTTCTTTATGACTGTTGTTGAGTCGGCTGTGATGGCACAGAGTGCTATCCGGTCGCTCAACGATGGTTGGGTATTTAGTGAGGATAACCAGCATTGGCAGGCTGTAGCCTTGCCGCATACGTGGAACACGGATGCTTATTCTACTCGTGATTATAAGCAGGGAAAGTGTTATTATAAGCGAAAACTACAAACAACAAACAAACGGCACTTCCTGAAACTGGAAGCTGCCTATAAAACGTCTACAATCTATATAAATGGTAAAAAGATGGGAGAACATCGGGGCGGTTATACCGCTTCGGTGTTCGACTTGACACCTTATCTTGATTCCTTGAAAACTAACGACCTGCTTATTACCGTGGATAATGCTGATCAGCATGTTGCTCCTATCTCTGCCGATTTTACCTTTATGGGAGGTATCTATCGTAATGTTAAGTTGATAACTACTCAGCAACAGCATTTCTCAATGACAGAAGATGGTGCCGATGGCATATTTGTCAGTACCTCGCAGGTTAATGCGGAGAAGGCAAATGTGAGTGTGATGGCAAGATTGCGGAATGATGCCGCTGTAGATAAGGATTGTTATGTGGTTAATACTCTTTATGCACCTGATGGTAAAGTCGTCTCAACCCAGAGAAAACGTATCCGACTCCTGGCTGGGCAAACTGTTCGGAATGTGATGAATTTGCAGCAGGTAAAGCATCCTATACTTTGGAGTCCGGAACATCCTAATCTATATAAGGTGAAAACCATGCTTATAGATGCAGAAAAACATAGAGTTAGTCTGCAGAAGTCGGTGGAATCTGTTTTAGATGTTCAGGAGCATTACATCGGAATGCGTTGGTGTGAGTTTGATGCCCAAAAAGGCTTCTATCTCAATGGCAAGCCTTATAAACTCAATGGTATGTGTCGTCATCAGGATATGCGCCCATATGGAGTAGCATTAGATGATGATATGCATCGCCGGGATCTCCGGATGCTCAAGGATATGGGATGCAATTTTATCCGTTTGGCTCATTATCCTCAAGCTGAGGCTGTATTGGAAATGTGCGATAAATTGGGTATGTTGGTGTGGGAAGAAATTCCTGTAGTCAATTATGTTCCTGAAGATGATGAGTTCGCAGATAATGCTTGCCAACAGCTCAGAGAGATGATTCGCCAGCATTATAATCATTCTTCCATTATCCTTTGGGGATACATGAATGAAATCTTACTTAAGGCTCACCATGAATTCCCAAAACAGCCAGAATTTGAAAAGGAAATAGAACGTATCAATGCGCTGGCTGCCAGATTGGAGAAAATTGTACATGAGGAGGATGACACCCGTCATTCGGTGATGGCATTGCATGGTAGTGATGATTATAATAAGTATCTTGTTGCCAATCATTCGCAAGTGATAGGGTGGAATCTCTATCAAGGATGGTATGGGGGTGAATTGACTGATTTTGAACGTTATCTGGAAAATCAGCAGGAAAAGCATCCTCGTCATCCTGTTATTGTGAGCGAGTGGGGGGCAGGAAGTGACCTTCGTCTCCATAGCAATTGTGGCGAGGCTTTCGATTTTTCCTGTGAATATCAGCAGAAATATATTGAGCATTATTTGCCTGTAATCTCAAATACACCTTATATATTAGGAGGTTCTTACTGGAACTTCATCGATTTCTCTTCGGCAGAACGTGCTGAATCGATGCCTCATATCAATAACAAAGGTGTGGTAACTCCTGAACGCAGAAAAAAGGATGTATATTATTACTTTCAGGCTGCTTGGAGAAAAGACAAGCCTGTTGTACATATTGCTACTCGTGACTGGGAACATAGAGAGATGGTGGAGAAGAAACAGTTGGTAAAAGTTTACTCTAATGCTAAGGAAGTTTCGTTATGGCAGAATGGAAAGATGTTGGAGACTAAGCCGGTCGGAAATAATCTTGCCCTCTTTCTGGTTGAATGGCAGGAAGGAGATAATCGGCTTGAAGCGAGAGCCGGAGAAACAGTTGATCAGACTTTGGTCACTTATAAAAAAGTACCAACAGATGCTTCGCTGCTTCATGATATAGCTATTAATGTGGGTAGTCGTTGCTATTATCAATCGGAGAAAACGGGTATCACGTGGGTAGCTGACCGCGCTTATTCCAAGGGAAGTTGGGGGCATATTGGAGGTATATCAGCCGCAACGCAAACAGAGATTGCTTGTACGGATGATGGTCCTCTTTATCAAACTATGCAGAAAGGTATAGAGGGGTATCGCTTCGATGTGGTTGAAGGTAACTACGAACTGGAATTGTTGTTTGCTGATACACGGCAGAAACTGGCACGCTCGGTTTATCTTTTAGGTAAGGACAAAAAACAGATTGATGCTGGTGGACAGCAGGTAGGATTCGATATGTTGGTGAATGGAAAATCGATTGAAACCGATTTTTTGCCAGGCAAGGAATTTGGCTTTTTTACAGCCCTTCGCCGCAGCTATTTGGTAAAGGTCGGCAAAGATGGCTTGCATGTAAAGTTTCAATCGAAAGATGGGAATACTTTTCTCTCAGGTATCAGACTTAGAAAATTATAATGCAAAAAATCCCCGAAGTTCAAAACAAATGAGATTCGGGGATTTTTTCATTCTGGGTTGTAGTATATACTCACCAGGTGATATAAAGTCTTTTGTTCCAATTTCGCTCTTTTTATTGTCTTTTTCTGCTTTTCTTGCTTACAATTTGCTCATTTCGAATAAAAGTTATAATTTTGCAGTTGAATTTCAAAAATCAGGAAAATAGAATGAAACAGAATAACAATAATTTATTATATCATCTTGTGGCTTTTATCACCGTAGCCATCTGGGGAACCACCTTTGTTTCTACCAAGGTGCTGATGCTGAACGGACTTTCGCCAGCACAGATCTTTACGCTCCGCTTCAGTATCGCATATATCATGATGCTGATGGTAAATCATAAGCGGATGTTTGCTGATAGCTGGAAGGATGAGTTTAAAATGGCGATGCTGGGCATTACGGGCGGTTCGCTCTATTTCCTGAGCGAGAACGAGGCGATGAATTATACCACAACTACCAATACATCGCTCATCGTATGTTCCTGTCCGCTCTTTGCTACCTTGCTGGTTCGTCTGGTTTATCGCCATTCTTCGCGCATCAACATGGTACAGCTGTTGGGCTCTCTGCTTGCTTTTGTAGGTATGATTATCGTGGTGCTGAATGGCAGATTTGTGCTGCATCTGTCGCCTGTAGGTGATGCCTTGGCTTTTACGGCATGTATGTGCTGGGCGGTTTACTCGCTTCTGATGAAATCGGTATCGGGCGATTATGGCGCAGCTTTTATTACCCGTAAGGTCTTCTTCTATGGTGTGCTTACCATCTTGCCTTATTATCTTATCATCCCTGGCTGGCCGGCATGGGATGTGTTTATGAAGCCTCAGGTGGTGGGTAATCTCTTGTTCCTGGGCTGTTTGGCATCCATGATATGTTTCCTTACCTGGAACTGGTGTATCTCTAAGTTGGGTGCCGTGAAAGCTACCAACTGGGTTTATTTCAATCCTATCACCACTATGATTTTCGCCTCTCTGGTATTAGACGAAAAGATAACTCCCTACTTTCTGGCAGGTGCCTGCTGCATCCTGGCAGGTATGTATATTGCGGATAGAATGACGAAGTCGGAATAAAAAAAGTTTCCTCTATTTCGAGGAAACTTTAAGTGGGTTTCTTAGTGCATCGAGGTAGTCTTTGATGCGTATCTGCCATTCTGCATAGCTTCTCACATCATATTTACTCCAGGCTGCACCAAAATAGTAGCTGTATTTTTCACCGTCTTTCAAGCCTCTCTTCAAACCGAGCGCATGACCGGTAGCACCATCGTGCTTCTTATCGAAGAGCTGGTAGTAGGTAATATCAACACCGTAAGGGAAGAGAACGCCTACGTAAACCTGCGAATTGTTTACTTCGATATTGTCTGTTGGATCGGCATAACTTACATAATCCTTGGCGAAAGTCTTGGTTTCGGTATCCTCTTCGTGGATAGGGAAACCGGTAGCAAAATCGGTAGGGATAGTCAGTCCGTCGTACCATACGGTCATCTTGTTGAAATTGCTGCCCTTGTCGAGCGAGATGATACGGTGTTCTACCACATTCTTCATATCGCCTACGGTAGATGGATTGTAAGTCAATTCTACGGTAAAGCGGAGAGGACCATTGTCCAGAATCTTATAATCTTTATAGCAGTAAGGCAATACCTGATTCTTGCCAACCATCAGACTAGGAGCGCCCAAACCGAGTGTAGCGCCTACACGATACGGATCAAGTCCGTTTCCATGATCCAGATGGAAGGAGGTGTTGATATCCAGTTCACGTGATTCTGCCCACAAAGCCTTAGCCTGTTCTGTGAGTTTGGCAGCTTTCGCCTTATTCTTTTCGTTTTTAGCCAGTTTCTCAAGTGCTCTTGCCTTTGCGTCTATCTTGTCGCCCTTGGCATTTCCGTCTACCACATCCTTGATGTATCGGTCGTAAACCACGGTATCCGGTGTATTCTTAACCCAGATATCGGTACCGAAAGAACGTTCTCCACTGCGCTGGAGAGCCGGACCGTAAACGCGATATGCACAACGGTCATTTTCCCAGGCTAGATCGTCTTTGCGTATCTTGTAGAGCGCACCTGTAGCCCAAACTTTCTGTGGATAAGGCTTGCCGATGCTTACATAATAGGTGGCAGAGCCATGCGGACGTACGCTGGCATCAATCAGGAGATTACCATCATAAGTAATCTGCGAACCAATTTGCAGCCCTTTCTTGTTCTTTACGATGTAAGCTTCTCCTTTTTTAGGTGTAGCATAACCCAATTTAGCCTTTATCTCACTCATGCTGAGGGAGATAAGTTCAGTGCGCTGTGCAGCTGTAGGGTTGTTTACAGTGATGGTAGCTTGTTGTGCATAGCTGTAGTTAGAACTTGCCAATGCTAAGAGCATTATGAGGCTCTTTACCATTTTGCTTTTCATTTTTTCCATATTGATTTGTCTTTTTGTGTAATACGAATGAATAGTTGTTATTACTTATTCAGGTTTTTATTAGGTGTTCCGCCGGCTTTATTGTCCGGCGGAGCGTTATGTGAATTTCTTATTCCTCTATGACGGAAACCTGCATAGAAACATCCTCTTTTGGACGATCGCCACGCAATGTTTCGCAGTTCTGAATCTTCTCTACGATGTCAAGTCCTTCCTCCACTTCACCGAAAACGGTATATTGGTTATCGAGGAAAGGTGTTCCGCCTACTTCAGTGTAAGCCTTCTGCTGCTCTTCGGTAAACTTAGGATAACCCTGCTCCTTGCAGCGCTTCTTGGTTTCATCCACCAGTTCGTCCTGGAGTTTCATCAGGCCCTCACGGTCGCGGTTGCGGCGGAAGTTCATGATTTCTTCATGATGTTCTTTGGCAAGCTGGTTGAAGATGTTCTGCTCCATCTGCATGCCCATCTGCTTCTCCATCTGCTTCAGTTCATTCTGCTTGTAAGTCTTTCCCCATACAATATAAAACTGGCTACCGCTGCTCTCGCGTTCAGGGTTTACCTCATCTCCCAAACGGGCTGCGCTCAAGGCACCACGCTTGTGGAAAAGCTGTGGATAAACGAATTCGGCAGGGATGGTATAGTCAGGACCACCTGTGCCCAGCATCTTGCCTTTAGGAGCGCCCTTGCTGTCTGGATCGCCGCCTTGAATCATAAAATCCTTGATGACACGATGGAAGAGAGTGCCGTCAAAATATCCCTCCTTTGCCAACTTGATGAAGTTGTCACGATGCTGAGGTGTCTCGTCGTAGAGGCGCACCTTGATGTCGCCCTCTGAAGTCTTGATCAATACTTTAGCCATAATATTCTATAATCAGTATATTCTATAATCAGTATATTTTTTACCTTTTTACCTTTTTACTTTTCATAAAATTCATTCCACTGCTTCATAGCCTCCTGCCAGTCGGTCTGTTCACCGCTGGCTACGGCTTCCTTCTGTCGCTCTGCCTCATCCCGTGCCTTGTCTCTTGCACGCTTAGCCTTCATCGCCTCGATGGTGGCATCGTCGAGAATCTGAATGGCGCCACGCTTGATGGCAGCCTGCAACTCCTCTTCTCCGAAAGCCTTGCCAGGCTCATTGAAGTCAGAGATATTGAATTCATAATCCACACGAAGGTTGTGGCGTATCATTTTCTGTTGTAAACGGTTGCCTGCGTTTTTGAGTCGCAGCAACTTGCCGATTTCCTTGATTTCTCCTGCTGAGTATTTGTTTCTTCCCATTAATATGATTTGATATTATTATTTTTGCGTGCAAAATTAAGCATAATCCTCGATAAAACCAAGAAAAGTTTCAAGGAATTCACAAAAGAATCTCTTTCTCCCTTTACTTTCTTGCCCTTTTTACCCTTTTACCTTTTTACTTTTTTACCTTTTTACTTTTAAATCACTTCCATGCCTTCTTCTGGTTCAGCTCTATCAGACGGTCGAATTCAAAGTCGGCTTTGATTTTATCCAATATTCTCTTTACGATGATATTCATCACGCTTCCTTTGCTGTAGTTGGCAGAGCACATGAAGTTTACCCGTCCCTCCTTGACAAGCTGGCAGGCAGTCTTCTGTTTATCCTCGTTATCATATACCGCAATCGAGTGGCCGCCATGTTCCTTTACCATCTTCATGCAAGGCACATCGGTTTCTCCATCTCCGAAGTATATCATTCGGGGGAAAGGGATAGGGCGCTTTTCGTCGGGGATATACTGGTTCACTCTTCTGTTGTCGCTCACCTGTTTGATACCCTTGTTGATTTTGAAGAGGAATTGCGTTTTGGTAGTATAGTCTACGGCTACGGCTGGCCAATAGGCGATTCCCTCCTTATTGTAGAGAAAGGAGCAGGCGTAGATGTTCTCAAATTCCTGGGCGATAGGTGTGCCCTCTATCATCTCCTTCAGTCCCGAGGAGTTGATGTAGTGCTTTACGTCCAGTCCGATGCTGTTGCCATATTCATTCACGAGCGAAAACCATTGTTTTACACCGCGGAACAGTTCTACATCCTTGCCGAATTTCTGAAAAGATTCCCGGGTGAGCGAGATATTATTCTTCTTGGCTTCGTCGAGCATCAGATACATATAGGTCAGAATGCCATTGGCATCCTTACCCTCTGCAAACTTTCTGTTTTTCTCCCAGAACTCGTCTTTTGTCTTGCCTGTAGCCTGTATGAATCCAAACTCCTGCATATTGCCCGGCGACAGTGTGCCGTCGAAATCATAAACCAGCGCTACCTGTGGTCTCTTCTTTGCCATATCTCGTTCTCCTTTCTTTTATATTTACCCTAAACTATCTATCTCTTTGGGGGCGATGTTCTTTCTCCCTTAATTTGCAAATATACATAATTTTCAGCGAATTAGCAAACTATTGGGATATAAAAAATCATAATGAAACAAAAAAGGCGTACAAAACCCATTTCTGAGCATTGTACGCCTTTATTATAATATTAATCTGTATTACTTAACTTCCTCGAAATCAGCGTCTTGTACGTCCTGGGCGCCATCATTGCCGCCCTGTGCCTGCTGACCACCCTGTGCACCCTGAGGACCTGCCTGCTGGCCACCCTGATACATCTGCTGAGAAGCAGCCTGCATTACGGTGTTCAAGTTGTTGATAGCAGAATCGATGGCTGCAACATCACCTGCCTTGTGAGCATCCTTCAACTGCTGCAATGCCTGCTCGATGC
>CAVHWE010000006.1:0-26788 GCA_963639495.1 bacterium
GGTGCGCTCTGAGGAAAAGGTTGCCGTATTTGTAGAAGAACAACCCGTTGAGCAGTACGAATACCAGTAAAGCTACGAGGCCCGGTATCCTTTCTTCTTTCTTGATTTTAAAAATATTCTTCATTCTTCTTTTCTTATTTGCCTGCAAAGTTAGTGTAAAAAATTGATTGTAGGAAGAAAAAATGGGAAATATTGCATCTTGGCTTGTTTTTGGGGCAGTTTTATTTGGCATTGTCTCCTTTTTGCGTTATCTTTGCAGAGAATATAGTTTCTAGAGTTGGCTAATTTTGTAAACAAGTAATATATATGAAACAACCTGCTAAGATAGGTGTGGCTGTATTGATGCTGTTCTTCAATCGCCCGGATCATTTCCAGAAAGTTTTCGACGAGGTAAGGAAGGCTCGTCCTGCCAAGCTGTTCCTCTATCAGGACGGAGCTAGGGGAGAGCGGGATGTGCCGGGTATTGAGGCGTGCCGCCAGATTGCGTCGGATGAGAATATCGACTGGGAATGTGAGGTGCATCGTTCTTATCAGACCAAGAACCAGGGATGTGACCCTTCGGGACATCTCTCGCAGAAATGGGCTTTCTCGATGGTCGACAAGTGCATCGTCCTGGAAGATGACTGTGTGCCCTCGCAGTCATTCTTTCCTTTCTGCAAGGAAATGCTCGACCGGTATGAGCACGATGAACGTATCTCTATGATTGCAGGATTCAATGAGGACGAGATAACCGCTTATTGTCCCAACAGTTATTTCTTTACTTCGGTATTTGCCATCTGGGGTTGGGCTTCGTGGCGTCGTGTTTTCGAGAAGCGCGATGAGCAGTATGCTTTCCTGGATGATGCTTATACCATGCGGGAGTTGGAGTCGTTTGCCAAGAGCAGGAAGCTGCGTTCTGATCTTATCCGGATGATGCAGGACCATCGTGCTTCGGGCAAGCAGTATTTCGAAAGTCTGTTCTGGTCTGCCATGCTGCTGAGTTCGGGTATGGCGATTATGCCGGCAAAGAATCTGATTAATAATCTTGGCTTGTCTGATGAGTCTACCCATTTTTCGGGTAGCATGAAGACCACGCCGAAGGCTTATCGCAGGATTTTCATGATGAAGCGCCATGAATTGGAGTTCCCGCTCAAGCATCCCCGTTATATCCTGGAAGATGTTGAGTATAAGGAACGTCTCTACAAAATTAATTGCTGGGGCCATCCGTGGATTAAGATAGGCCGTTCGCTGGAAGAACTCTTCCTCAATCTGCGATACGGCAATTTCTCCCTCATCCTGAAAGCCGTTCGGAAACGGTTTGGAAAGTGGATGGGAACGGAAAAGCATGTTTAAATGAAAGTATAAAAAACGCCCTGTAAGAGCAAAAGCATCATTAACGTTTAGTTTTAAAGCTTTTGCCTTTACAGGGCGTTTCTTGTTTACAGACAGAAGTATCTGAAAATCAGAGAACCGTTGTATAGGATGAGATAGACGGTCAGGATGCCGATGGTGGTGATGATGCCCTTGCGGAATCTGCCTTGGGCTGACTTGCAGAGATATGCCATGGCTATTGGCAAGACATAGATCCAATGTGCCGTCATGATATATACTTCGTTCAGTCCGAATCCCAATCCGATGTGCAGAAACAGGTCGAGTGCAAAATAGGACAGGGCAAGCCACAGGAACCTGTGCTTTCTGCCTGCCCAGATACCTCCGGCAAACAGCAATAGCAGGATGGCTTCTGCTGCATAGTTCCACCAATGGCGATAAGGTACAAACATCGGACGGGCACAGTTGTTTCTCAATTCATCTTCCAGCAGATAATCTTCGTGCAACTGGATGCTTTCACCGAAGAAGTTTTCGATGAGCGCCTGGCTTCTGGAGGTAGTGACATCGGTCCAGCTCAGAAATCCCACCTTCTTCATCGGTGCTCCCTGCTTTGGTCCTTTTTTCTTCTTAGCCTCTTCCTTTGCCAGCTGTTTTGCCTTCTGTATGCTGTCGTTCTTGGCTTTCTGTGCGACTTCCTCAGGCGTGATAATCTTGAGTCCTCGCTGGATGGAATCCTGAACGAGCGAATCCTTCAGCTGCTTCAGTTTGGCTGCACGTTGCTGTTTTTCCTTTCTTGCCGCCATCTTCTTGGCTTTCGCCTCTTTCTTCGCCATTTCCTGAGGCCATACCAGTGTGCGGTATTCCCATTGACAGAATCCCCAGAGCAGTCCTGCCGGTAAGATGACTGCCAGCAGAAGGTGCTTAGGCCGGAAGAACGCCTTGCCGTTAACGAAGAAGGAAGAGAGGAAAATCTTCAAACCGTTGTTGAGCGAGGTTCCTGCGGTGAGCAGGAAGTAGAGGATGCTCTGCCAGATCTTGAACTGATGATGACTCTTCATTCTCTTGCCGGAGATATAAAGTGCCAGAATCAGCAGCATCATCGAGATGACAAAGTGGTCGGGAACGATGGTGGTGACCATGACGAATCCGAAGGAGAAGAAGAGCAGGGTGAGCATCCGGGAAACTTTCCGTCCCAATTCTACGACCTCACGGAAAATACGATAGAGGAATATCATGGCATAGAAGCCGCAGAATATCTGAATGGCGATGGCGATGAAGAGGGCACAGTTGTAGCCTGTCAGCTTCATCAGTCCCATATTCAGCAGATAGGGAACGTACATATAGGCTGCCAGCAATGGATGGCGGTAGACATTATATGCCGCACTCCAGTCGCTCAATACCCAGTAAGTCAGCGGGTCGAAGCCTGATACGCAGAAGTGGCGGATGAAATTCTTGTAGTAATCATCGGTTATCTGTGTGAAAGCCCCAGCGTATCGGGCAATAACGAAGCTGTTGAGGACGGCAAGCATCAGGAAAATGACGAGTGCCAGCCATCTTTCTTCTTTTCTAATCTTGAATATATCGAAAACTTTTCTCATATTGTTTTTGCTATGATAAATCTTTTATTTCTATTTCTTTTTGAGAAAGAACCTCACCAGGAGGAAGTTGACTGGGATGCAGATGCAGAGCGTAGGAATCATTGCCCATTGTTTGGCGAGTCCCAGCCCTACGAAGACATTCAGGCAGAGGGTCTGCATCGAATAGTTGACGATGTGCGACAAGGTGAATCCTGCTCCCCGCTTGGCATTCGCTTTCACCTTGAAGGTATAGCGCGTGCTGGCGATGAAGTTGAAGATGAAACTCACCAGGTAGGCGATGGTATTGGCGGTAGTTGCCAGGGTATGGTCGCCTATCTGCGGAATGAAATGAGCCAGGGCTGGCATCATGGCAAGGTAGATGACGTATTGCAGCACCGTAGCCAGTCCGCCCACAATGCCAAAGCGCACTACTTCGCCCAGCTTTTCCCGCTTGGCATCATCCATATCGTTTATTTTTTTCTTGATATTCATGGTTTTATTCTTTTATTGAATTATCTTAATATCTTTCCCTTTCCGAAAAGGTAAGCCAGCTTGGTCTTTTCCATGATTCTGGCAATGGCGATACTTCCCAGGATGGCGAGTATCACGGTGAAGAGAGCAAACGAAATCTCGCTCGGATCCCAGGCAAAGAGGGGATGGTAGAACTTCGCAGCCATCGTAAAGATGGGGTGGAAGAGGTAGATAGGCAGCGTGTTGCGACCTATATATAATAAGGTGTCCTTGATTCTGTTGGTCACCTTTGCCGCTTTTTCTATCATTGGACTGAAATCCTTGAAACGTTCGGGAGCATCGAGCAGGTGTTGCAGGAACAGCAGGGTGCTGATGCAGCACCAGCAGGAGAAAACGATTGCCAGGTTGCCCCAGTCGTACCAGTCATCGCGGTAGAGCAGATAAATCCACAGGAAAATGGCGAAGAATTCGTGGCGGAACAGCTTGCTCCACTCCGTCTTGCTCTGTCGGATGACCACGCCGATGAAATAATAGGCTGCAGCACTTGCCGATAGGGCTGGAGTTTCTGATATCAGGAGCAGCGTAAGTGCGAAGACGAAAAGGCTGGCATAGGTATCTCTTTTCGTATAATTCTTGCGTAAATCATTCCAATTCCTTCCGCGGAAGCAGAAGTAATAGAGTGTTCCGCAGATAATCATGGTCTGGATAAACCAATAGGGACCGATGGAAGTAATGAAGATCTTCTCGCCTATCTGGGAGAGGGTGAGCTCTGTGATGCCATCTCTCACCGGCATATAATAGGAGAGGACCGAGAATCCTGTCACCATGATGACATAAGGCAGGGCGAGGCATTTCAGATAGTTTCCCATCTGCCTGCCGGTCTTCTCGATGTTCACGAGATAGCCCGTGATGATGAGGAAGGTAGGCATCATAAAGGATAGGATGCCTGCTTTCAGCTGGGGATATGCGTTGCCGAAACTCACGATATGAATCAATATCATGAGGACAATGAGGATGGCTCGAATGAAATCGAGATCGGTATTTCTTTTCATCTGATTCCTTTTGATTTATATGTTTCTATATCCTTGACTTATTTTTTTTAAATGATTATTCTCTGAAAGGCTTGTAGTGCCCCTGGTCTGCGAAGGCAAGCATCTCCTTATCGCCACGGCTGTCGCCGAAGGCTTCTATCTCATAGAGAGAACGGTCGAGAAATGTCTTGTCACCGGTATCTGCTGTTTGTGATGCAGAAAGGGCTTCCGTGATTCGGCATACTTTTTCTGCTCCATAACAGTTGTTGCTCTTGAAGCGGCCCGTCAGTTTGCCATCCACAACTTCTATCTGTGTACCAAGCACCTGGATGTCTTTCAGATTCCGAATCTCAAAGAAGGGGCGCACCCAGTTGTCGATACTGGCACTTACGATGAAGACCTGAGCCCCAGCTACCAATGCTTCATGCACCAGGGTGATGCCCTTAGGACGAAGCAGATGCTGGCTTTCTTCTGCAAACCCACGGCAGAGCGCATCAAACTTCTCGATGCGCATGCCGGCAAAGAGGTGAGCAAAGATGAGTTGCTTCGCCTTCCAGTTGGGAAAGAGATGCAGTTTCATCAGCACCAGGAGCGGACTGTACATCAGAAAAACCATCAGGAAACGGCTGGTTCCCCTGGCATACTTGATGAATTCCAGCAAGGTATCGCTCGTTGTCAGCGTTCCGTCGAAATCGAAACAGTATATTTTCTTTTTCATTTCTTGTTCTTCTTTTGGATTAACTCTTTCTTATACGATATAGATAAGGATGAGGAAGGAGAGCAGCCAGGCAAGGACGATAAACTGGGTAATCCTGTCGCGCAGGATAATCTTCGTAGGGTCGCCGCTCTTCTGGTCTACCACTGCTATCTGGATGTATCTCAGCAAACCCACCAATACGAATACACTGGTAAGATAGAGATAATCGGTATGGAAGTTTTCGATAACCTCCGGACTCACCGTATACATGATGTAGCATACCAGGGTAACCGAGGCGGTAATGGTAATTGCCTGGTTGATGAAGGTGAGGTTATAGCGGCTGGTGTTCTTGCGGGGAGCCTCGCCCGTCTTTTCCATGCGCAATACATCGTCGCGGCGCTTGGCAAAACTCATGAAGAGGGTGATGAGGAAGGTCATCAGCACAATCCACTTACTCAGCATGATATGGGTAGCCACACCACCTGCCAGCAGGCGGAGTACGAAACCGAAGGCTACGATACATACGTCGATGATGGCATACTGCTTGAGCTTGGCGCAGTAGCAGAGGTTTAAGAGCCAATAGAAGGCGATGATGCCCATGGTTTCCCATGATTCCAGCAGACAGCATGTACCCATGGAGAGTGCCAGCATGAGAAACATCAGTCCGTAAGCCTGCCTGATGCTCACCGCTCCCGATGCTATCGGTCGGTGACATTTTACGGGGTGACGGCGGTCAGCCTCTACATCAAAGATGTCGTTGAAGCAATAGATGCTCGATGCAGCAAAACTGTAGGCAAAGAAGGTAATCAGTCCAGCCAGCAAAGCATCGATATGGAACAGGGCACCGCCAAAGAACAGCGGTACGAAGATGAATCCGTTCTTGATCCATTGTTTAGGGCGAATCAGTCGCATCAAGGCAGCCATTCCTTTGCTGTCTTTCATTTTATTCTCGTTCATAAAAACTCCTTTTTACTTGATAATCTTAGCTAATTCATTAGAAATCCATCCGGCTATCTTGCTCAATATCCATGCTGCAGGCAGGGTGATTGCTATGCAGGCAAGGAAGGTTGGCCAATAGCCCAGATGAAGAGGCTCTATATATTTGAGTACGAAGTGGATGTGGATGAGATAACATTCCAGACTCAGTGCTCCTACCAGCATGAAACCACGGTTGAACCAGTGGGGCGTACGGCGGAAGATGCGGTTGAGCAGCAGGATACTCGTGATGGTGAGCGGGATATAGAGCATTCGCTCCAGGAAGAGCGGGAACATGCCATGTTTCTCCTGTTCCAGGAAGATGCTCGCCAGCAGCGTCATCAGGAACATCAGCCATATCATCCATATCGAGGCTCCGTCGAGTGTCTGTTTCTGTCTTACCATCTCACCCATATTGATGCCGATGAAGAAAATAGGCACGCGGCTCCAGAATATCTCCAGATGTCCCACAGCCTGATGTATCGGGGTGACATATTGTACCAGGATGCACCACATGATCATCACCACCGGCAACCACCGGTAAATAGGGTGGCGCTTGATGAGTTCCATATAGGCAGGGGCAAAGAGATAGAGCATCATCGTGGCTGGGATGTACCAGAAGTTGAGCTCATCGTGCAGCCAGAACCCCCAGTTGATGGTTATCTCGCCCAAGAGATTGATCCAGTTCCATGCACTGCCTCCCTGGAATCCTGGGATATAGAAGAGGCAGGCGATGATGAGCCAGGTTGGGTAGATGCGCAGATAGCGGCGGATGAAGAAATGCTTGGCAGAAGGATTCTTCGTCCACGAGAACCACAGTCCTATTCCGCTGAGGAATAAGAACATATCTACTCCCACATTACCCATTCTGCGAAGCCCGAAAAAGGCATCTTCTCTAGGTAGTGCTACATGGAACAGGATGATGAACAGCATGGCTGCTCCCATCAGTTCGCCACGAAAACGGCTGATATTTGCCAGTTCTATATCTTTTATCTTCATAAGCTAAGTGAAGAGTGAAGAACGAAGAGTGAAGAATTCTCTTGTCTTCTTGTTTGTTTTTTGTTATGGAGGTGAAAAACGAAGGGTGAGTTTCAATAGCTATTGAATTCTTCACTCTTCACTCTTCGTTCTTCACTCTCAATATTTCGGATTTGGAATCTTCTTCATCAGTTGGGTAAACAGCCATGCCAGACAAACGCTGGCTATGATGTAGAGCAGCAGACCGGCATAGATGTCGCCACGGCGACTGATAGGGATGAAGATTTTGCGGGCTACCGGATGAATGACGAAGAGGGCACCTGAGATGCTGCCCATCCATGCCAATACCTTGTAAGTGCCCTTCAGCCAGTTGATGTCCTGCAGAAGCTCGGCAAGCAGTACGCTCAGTAGACAGATGAAGAAGGGAACGAAAGTCCAGCCCAGCATGCTTCCGCTCAGACTGTAGATGAGCGAGATGCAGAAGATGATGCCAAAGAAATTGGTGACTGGTGAATGGAAGGTCATCAATATCTTCTCGCCATAACGGGCATAGAGGATGCCGAGTCCGAATGGCAGCATGCCTCCCATGAAGTTGTAGCGGTAGCGGTTCATCGCCTCGCTTTCCGGATTGTCGAATCCCAAGGCTAGCTGGATGCCGATGCAGATAGCCATCAGCCCCACCGTCCATCCCCAGTGACGGCGATAGATGAAGAGGCGGTATACGATGTAGAGCTGCAGCATCAGTCCGAAGAACCAGTATGGTCCCGGCCAGATGATGTTGTCTGGGTTTGGCAATACATTGTTGAACATGCCCAGCATCGCCACGATGTCGAGTGCAGCATAGTGATGAGAGCCCGGCGTGATGAGGTCGAGCATGGTGAATGCAGCGAAACCGGTTATCATCATCTTGAAGAGTTTCAGATAGTGATAGCGCACGAAGCGCAGCGGCTCGCGCCAGTTGATGTGCCAACCCGTCTTCTCGCCAGAGATATGATATATCTGTGCTTCCTGTTCTGCTGAGAGGTGGGGTTTTGCCTCATATTTCATCACCAGTCCGTAGGCACTCAGGAAGAGGAATACCGGCACTCCGTAATGACCGAAGAACGAGAGCAGGTGGATAGGCAGGTTAAAGTCGGGATTGACGATAACCTGAGCCAGCCAGTCTACGTTGTGCTGGAAATACTGATATTCGTTCTCCTTGACGATAGGACCTAGCCAATGACAGTAATTGTGCAGGAAGATGCCGATGATGGCAAGTCCTCTCAGTGCATTGCAGGCTTCTCTTGTTAATATCGACTGTTTCATTTCTTATCTCCTTTCTTGCTTTTTTTTCTTTTTACTTTTTTCCTTTTCTACCTTTTCCAGATGCTCGTCGCGCAGCTGGTCGTAGTCGGCTGAATTTTTGAGGATACGTGGTCGCATCTCGTTGTATTTCGGACTCAGGATATTATATTCCTCCTTGTAGGTAGGCGTCTTGATGCCAGCCAGATATAATAATAGGTGAGGCAGGGCATCGGTCATGAATCGCTTGTCCTTTGCCTTGCGTATCTGACGGTAGATGTCGCGGTGGTTCCTGATATACTTCGGTGAACAGTATATCCAGAAAGGAATTTCGAATTCGTAGTGGGCCAGCGGCCAGTCGATGTTGGCTGAATGGTTACGGCAGATAAATCCGCGGTCCTCCTCATAGCATTCCTCGCCATGGTCTGGTACATAGATGACAACGGCATCCTCCTTCTGGAATCGTTTCACGATCTGCGCCACGATAGAGTCGTTGTAGAGGGTAGCATTGTCGTAATGGCTCAGCATCTTGCGCTGTGCCGTGGTCAGCTCTGGTCGCTTTTCCTCGTAGCTGCTTGCCCAGAACTTGGCTTGTTCCTTGCGGTAGCGCAGTTTGTAGTTCACGTGCTGTCCCATCAGGTGGAAGATGGTGAGGTTGTGCTCCTTTTGGAATGTCTTCAGACTGTCGTCATAGTCTTTCAGCAATCCGTCGTCAAGATCGTGCAACTGGGTATTGCGATGGTCAAACTGCAGCTTGCTCAGTTCCGGATTGTTCAGGAAGAAGCCACCGCTGAAGTCATAGACGGCTTCTTTAGCCTGCGGCAGGAATTCGTTGGTGATAAAGGTAACGTTGTAGCCAGCCTTTCTGAACACTTCCGGGAAGAGCGGATAGTCGCACCATTCTCCTTTCTCGCCTATCACATGGGTGGAGAGCATGTTCTTGAATACGAAGCTGGTCAGGTTCCAGCAGGTTACTACATCGGTGAATTTGGTGAGTTTCCGGCTCTTTTCCAGGGCTGTCTGTCTAGGAGTCGTCTCCATGAAATAGCCGTATTGCTGCGAGTGATGTCTGCCATAGCTTTCGCCGATGATGAGCACGATGTTAGGTGAGCGATAGCTGCAGCTGTCCACCTTTACGGTATGTGCGGCACGGATAAGCTGGGTTATCTGATGCGCTGCCAGCTGGTTGGCATAGATACTGAAGTCGAGTCGGTAGATAGGCAGATAGAGCACGGCATGGTCTTTCTCTGTCAGGGTGTGCTCCACCTCTCCGATGGTTTTGCCCGACATCAGCTTGTGGAAAGCCGTCTTGTTGTGCCATGAAGTGCACAAGCCAGTGATGAAAACAGCGATACAGAGGATTCCGAAACTTGCCGGCATGGCTGCGGTCATACGAGGAATGGCCATCAACCGTTTCTTGAGCGAAGCCAATTCGAGTATGGTGATGAGGAAGACATAGAGCTTGATGAGTGGCTTGCGGAAGATGGCGATGAGTATCTGAATCAGAGCCAGGAGCAGGATCCAGCCTACGCTGCTGAAGAGAACTTCGGCAGAGATGAGTGCTGAGAGGAAGTTGCTCGCCTCTGCACTGTTGGTTTCACCCACCAGCATCAGCATGGAAGGGTTGAGTGTGGAACCGAAATTCACGAAGCAATAGGTGTCTGCGGCTGCGGTGCTATATAATATAATGTATAGCACGATACGTAGACAGAAGCGTACCTTCTTGGGGAAGATAGCAAGAATGGCACACAGGAGGTAGAGGTCGACAAAGAGTTCCAGGAACAGATTGTCGTACAATGAGCCATATTTCGGTATGGTCACCAGTGAACTGATCGTGCCCAGTAAGTACATGAACACGAAGAAGTTGGCATTTCTGCGAATAGGAGCAGATGCCACACTAAGACACTTCTTGATGATTTCTTTCCAACTCATATCTTTCTATTGTTGTTTAAAATGTTGTAAACAGTTTTTTGAAGCAAACGCTATATGCTTTTAAAAGGCAGAAGTTTCCAAACACCCGGATGTTATTTTTTTATCGGGCGTTATAGTTTCTTTTTACCAGTTCTTCGATGCTCTCCGGTACCATTCCCTTGATACTCTTTCCTTCTTTGATGCGCTGCCGTATCTCGGTACTGCTGATGTTGAGCAATGGAGTTTCTACTATTGTTACGCCTTCAGGCACTTCGCCCACGCTGCTTCCCTGACGGGGATAGACAACGATGGGGTAGTGGGCAAGGATATCTTCGTGATGATACCACTTGTCGAAGGCAGCCCAGTTGTCCCCACCTATCAGCAGCGTAAACTCGATGTCTGTGAATTCCTGGCTGATGGCTTGAAGCGTGTGCCAGGTATAGGATGGCTTGGGCAGGCGAAACTCGTAGTCGCATGCCTTGAGCTGAGGCTCCTTCTCCAGTGCCTTCTCCACCATTTCCAGTCGCAGATGGTCATCGAGCAAGTCGGTTGCCGTCTTTTTAAAGGGGTTCATAGGCGATACCATAAACCATACCTCATCCAGTCCCGCCTTCTCGCACAGGCTTTTCGCCAATGCGATATGGCCGGTATGGATGGGGTTGAAGCTACCGCCAAAGATTCCTACTTTCTTACTTTGAACTTTGAACATAGAACTTTGAACTTTATGATTAGCAAAGCGAGCTGTATTTGCCTTTTGGACAGGCGATGGAATCGCTTGGAACGGGGGCTTTGCTTTCTGATAGCGGGCTTCGCTTTAGCTATTCTTTGCTTCGCTTTAGCTATTCTGCGTCTAAAAAGGCTTTTACGAGCTGATAAACTTCCTGCTGAGCCTTCTCCAGGTCATCGTTGACAACGACGTGGTCGAACTGAGGAGCGAAGGTCAGCTCATAGCTGGCTTTGGCAAGGCGCTGTTCGATAACCTCTGGGGCATCTGTATTACGACCCACCAGGCGGCGGCGCAATTCCTCAACCGAAGGTGGCTGTACGAAGATGCTCAGGGCACGGTCGCCATAGAAATTCTTGATGTTCACACCGCCTTTAACGTCAACGTCGAAGATTACCGACTCGCCCTTGGCAAGCTGGTTTTCCACCTGCGACTTCAAGGTGCCATAGAATCTGTCCTGGTAAACCTCCTCGTATTCCAGGAATTCATCAGCTTCTATCTTAGCCTTAAACTCCTCAGGAGAGAGGAAGAAATATTCAACACCATTCTGCTCTGTGCCACGAGGAGCACGAGAGGTACAACTGATGGAGAAAGCCAACTTCAACTCTGGGTGTTCTTTCATCAACCAGTTGACGATGGTACTCTTACCACTGCCCGATGGGGCACTGAAAATTAATAATCCGTTCTTCATTGTTCCTTTTTCTTTTTATATGCCATTCTTTTGCCAGGCGATGGAATCGCCTGGAACGGGGGCTCTTTTTGGGGGGCTCTTTTTGGGGGGCTCTTTTTGGGGGGCTCTTTTTGGGGGCTCTTTTTGGGGAGCTCTTTTTGGGGGCTCTTTTTGGGGGGAGAGCTTTTCTCTTTAGAGAGCATTCAGCACCTGTTCCTTGATCTGCTCCAGCTCGTCCTTCATCTTCACCACGATGTTCTGCATTTCTGCCTGGTTGCTCTTGGAGCCGGTGGTGTTGATTTCGCGTCCCATTTCCTGTGCGATGAAACCGAGTTTCTTTCCTACGCCATGACCTTCCTCGTTCATGGTCTCACGGAAATACTTCAGGTGGTTGGCAAGACGCTGCTTCTCCTCGCTGATGTCGAGCTTCTCGATATAGTAGATAAGCTCCTGCTCCAGTCGGTTCTTGTCATAATCCACATTCGGAATCTGCTGCAAGCCGGTAATGATGTTCTGTCTGATCTTCTCCACGCGAGCCTTCTCGTATGGTTCGATGCTAGCCAGGAGAGCCTGGATGTTATCCACTTTCTCGGTAAATTTCTTCTGAAGAGCGGCTCCTTCCTGCTTGCGGAAGTCCTGAAGATGGGTCACAGCCTCGCAAATTGCATTTTTTGCAACCTCCCATTCCTCTTCTGTCAATTCTTCGACTTCTGTCTTCGTTGTTACATCAGGAAGACGCAACAGACAGTTGTACCAGTCAGTTGGCTCAGGAATACCGGTTTCTTCCGATATTTTCTTGATCTGCTGGTAATAATTCTGTACAAGCGAACCGTTGATAGGTGTAGCATCGGTGGCAGCATCCTTCTCTATCCAGATAGAGAAGTCTATCTTGCCTCTTTCCAATGACTTAGCGATGTACTGACGAATTTCCATCTCCTTCTCTCTGTAGAGCGGAGCTATACGTGTAGAGAGGTCAAGCGTTTTGCTGTTTAATGACTTTATCTCTACATTAATCTTCTTTGTTTTGTAGGCCGCGGTAGCTTTTCCGAAGCCTGTCATTGACTGTATCATATAATCTTTCGCGTTAAATTTCTGCAAAAGTACAAAAAAAAGCGAGAAAATGAGTATATTTGCACCTTATTTAAGAATATATTTTTAAATTATGTCGTGTATTTTGAATATTGAGACGAGTACGGACGTGTGCTCAGTGGCAATTAGTGATAGTGGACAGGTGATTTTCAACAAGGAAGATCACTCAGGTCCTAACCATGCAGTTAAGTTGGGTGTGTATGTTGATGAGGCTTTGGATTTCCTCGATTCTCATGGTCTTCCATTAGAGGCCGTGGCTGTAAGTTGTGGTCCAGGCTCCTATACCGGATTGCGTATCGGCGTGAGTATGGCGAAGGGCATTTGCTATGGCCGTGGCGTGAAGTTGATAGCAGTACCAACCCTTGAACTGATGGCTGTGCCTGTATTGCTAGGCGAACATCCTGAAGATGAAGACGCCCTCATCGTACCTATGCTCGACGCCCGTCGCATGGAGGTATATGCCGAAGTGCTCGACCGCGCCTTGAAGGTGGTTCGCCCTATCCAGGCTGATATTGTGGATGCTGATACTTACAAGGAGTATCTGGACCAGCATCATGTATACTTCTTCGGAAATGGCGCTGCCAAGTGTATGGAGACCATCAACCATCCGAATGCCCATCTTGTAGAGGGCATTGAGCCTTTGGCAAAGAATATGGCTCCGTTGGCAGAGAAGCGTTTTGTGGAGGGCAAGTTCGAAGATGTGGCATATTTCGTGCCTTTCTATCTCAAGGATTTCGTGGCAAAGATGCCTAAGAAACTGCTCTAGAATTATTGATTATATAAAATATTGTAAGAATGAATATAGAAGGATTAGACTATAATACCCAGAGAGCTAAGCTCATCCTGCCAGAGTATGGCCGTGAGATTCAGCAGATGGTAGACCATTGTCTGACGCTTACCGACCGTGAAGAGCGCCAGCGTTGTGCAGAGACCATTATCGCCGTCATGGACCGTATGTTCCCTGAAAACAGAGGGGTAGAAGACCATGAGCAGAAACTCTGGGACCAGCTTGCCATCATGAGCAATTTCCAGCTCGACATCGATTTCCCTTATGATGTATCGGATGCTGAGAAGATAGCAACCAAGCCGGAGCCTTTGCCATATCCTATGCAGCACATCCCGGTGCGCCATTATGGAGCTATGCTCTTCGAGATTTTCGAAAAGTTGAAGACAATGGAACCAAGTGAGGAGCGCGATAAACTCGTGGAACTTACTGCCAACCAGATGCATCGCGACCTGGTAACCTGGAGCCATGGTTCCAGCGATGTAGCCAAGGTAGCTTCCGATTTGGCACGCTTTACCGATGGCAACATCCAGCTCGATCTCGATACATTCGTTTTCGAGAAGATTGAGGCACAGCCTAAGAATGTAAATAATAATAAGAAGAAAAAGTAATCCACATTATTATATATAGTAGACAAGCTTATGGAGTCTTTCATCATAGAGGGCGGTCATCCGCTCAAAGGTACTATCACACCTCAGGGCGCCAAGAACGAGGCGCTGCAGGTTATCTGTACCACAATCCTTACCGACGAGCCTGTGCGCATCACCAACGTGCCGGACATCCTGGATGTGAACAACCTGATTAAGTTGCTCCAGGAGATAGGTGTCAAGGTAACCAAGCACAGCCGTCACGATTATACATTCCAGAGTGATGAGTTGAAACTCGATTATCTCGACAGTCTGGAGTTCGTGAAGAAATGTTCTTCTCTTCGTGGTAGTGTGCTCATGATAGGTCCGCTGCTCGGAAGATGTGGCAAGGCTACCATAGCTCAGCCGGGAGGCGATAAGATAGGTCGTCGCCGTCTGGATACCCACTTCCTGGGCTTCAAGTATCTGGGCGCCAACTTCGTTCACGATGACGAGCGTAATGTTTACCAGATACAGGCAAAGAAGCTGAAGGGCTGCTATATGTTGCTCGATGAGGCTTCGGTTACCGGTACCGCCAATATCATCATGGCATCTGTATTGGCAAAGGGCACTACCACCATTTATAATGCAGCTTGCGAACCATATATCCAGCAGCTCTGCCATCTGCTCAATGCGATGGGTGCCCAGATCAGCGGCATCGCCAGCAACCTGCTCACCATCGTGGGTGTGGATAAACTGCATGGTGCCGAGCATCGCATCTTGCCGGATATGATTGAGGTAGGTTCGTTCATCGGCATGGCAGCAATGTGTGGCGAGGGTGTGCGCATCAAGAATGTGTCTGTCAAGGATTTGGGTATTATCCCTGATGCATTCCGCCGTCTGGGAGTGAAGATAAAGATAGAGGACGATGACCTTGTGATTCCAGAGCAGAAGCATTATGTCATCGATTCGTTTATCGACGGCACCATCATGACGCTTGCCGATGCCCCTTGGCCAGGACTCACGCCAGACCTTCTCTCCGTACTCCTCGTAGTGGCTACCCAGGCTCGCGGCAGCGTTCTCTTCCATCAGAAGATGTTCGAGAGCCGCCTCTTCTTCGTGGATAAACTGATTGATATGGGTGCACAGATCATTCTCTGCGACCCTCACCGTGCAGTGGTGGTAGGTCATGACCATAAGATTAAGCTGCGTGCTGGCAGAATGACCAGTCCTGATATCCGTGCCGGTATTGCCCTGCTGATTGCTGCCATGAGTGCCAACGGTACCAGCCGCATCGCCAATATCGCCCAGATAGACCGTGGTTACGAGGATATCGAACATCGCCTCAATGCGCTGGGAGCCAAGATTACTCGTGTCAGTGATTAATCAATGTTGAATGTTAAATGTTAAATGTTGAATGATTAGACGCGACGAAGTATATAAGATAGGCAAGTTGGGAAAACCTCATGGCGTGAAGGGCGAGATAACTTTCGCCATTACAGATGATGTTTTCGACCGTGTAGATGCCGAGTACCTGGTGCTCGACATCGATGGCATCCTCGTGCCTTTCTATTTAGAGGAATACCGTTTTAAGAACGATGAGAATGTGCTCGTGAAGTTTGAGGATATCGATACCCAGGAGCAGGCACGCAACTATACCGGTTGCGAAGTTTTCTTCCCACGTCATCTCTCTGACAGTGATGAGGAGAACATGAGCTGGGCAGAAATCATCGGTTTCCACCTGGTAGATGCCGTAAGCGGCAAGGTGGTAGGAACCATCGATCATGTAGACGATTCCACCCTCAACCTTCTTTTCGAGGTAACAACCGATGCAGGTGATGAAATCCTCATCCCTGCCAGCAACGACCTCATCGAAGAGGTGAGTGCTGAAAAGAAAGAAATCAGAATGGCGATTCCAGAGGGATTGCTAGACTTGTAAAGTGAAGAGTGAAGAACGAAGAGTGAAGAATTCAACGGCTTTACTAATCATAAAGTTCAAAGTTCAAATTTCAAAGTAAATGAAGAAACAACAGATATGTATTCTCGGTTCTACGGGAAGTATCGGTACACAGGCGCTTGATGTCATCGAGCAGCACAGTGACCTTTACGAGGTGTATTGCCTCACCGCTAACAACCGGGTAAAGGAACTTGCCGAGCAGGCTCGCAAGTTCCATCCGGCTGCTGTGGTCATAGCCAATGAGGCTCGCTACGAGGAGCTGAAGGATATGCTCAGTGATGAGCCTGATATCAAGGTTTATGCCGGTGCTCAGGCGCTTTGCGATATCGTACAGGCTGAGCCTATCGATATGGTGCTGGCTTCTATGGTAGGCTTCTCGGGCCTGGAACCAACCATCCATGCCATCAAGGCGCGCAAGAAGATTTGTCTTGCCAACAAGGAAACGCTGGTGGTAGCGGGTGAGCTGATCTGCAATCTTGCACAGGAATATCATGTGCCTATCCTCCCTGTTGACAGCGAGCATAGTGCCATCTTCCAGAGTCTGGTGGGCGAGGGCGACAATGAGGTAGAGAAGATTCTTCTGACCTGTTCGGGTGGTCCTTTCCGCAACTATACCCACGAGCAGTTGGAGAAGGTGACTGCTGCCGATGCCCTCAAGCATCCTACCTGGGATATGGGCGCCAAGATAACCATCGATTCGGCTTCGCTCATGAACAAGGGCTTCGAGGTGACAGAGGCCAAATGGCTCTTCGGTGTTCCGGCTGATAAGATAGAGGTGCTTATCCATCCGCAGAGTGTTGTGCATAGTGCCGTTCAGTTTGTTGATGGTGCTGTCAAGGCTCAGTTGGGTGTGCCAGACATGCGTCTGCCTATCCAGTATGCCTTCTCTTTCCCTCAGCGTCTGCATCTGAATGGCGATCGTCTCGACCTCTTCAAGACGCAGGATTTGCAGTTCTTTAAGCCTGACTATCAGAAGTTCAAGTGTCTCCAGCTCGCTTTCGATGCCATCAGAAAGGGTGGTAATATGTCGTGTATCGTGAATGCAGCCAACGAGATTGTGAATGCCGGCTTCCGCAAGGGCGAATGTGGCTTCCTTCAGATGGCTGATATCATCGAAGAGACGATGGCGAAGGCTACTTTCGATAGTAATCCCGACCTCGATGTCTATCTGCAGACCGATGCAGAGGCTCGCCGCATAGCTACAGAGCTGATGCTCAAGTAATAGTTAATAGTTTATAGTTAATAGTTAATAGTTAAAATGAACGTAGGATATAGGGCTCATCATAAAGTTCAAAGTTCCAAGTTCAAAGTTCAAAGTAAATAAATGGAAGTATTTTTGATCAAAGCGTTGCAGCTGATGCTGTCGCTTTCCATCTTAGTGTTGCTCCATGAGGGCGGACACTTCTTCTTCTCCAAACTCTTCGGTGTAAGAGTGGAGAAGTTCTATCTGTTCTTCGACCCTTGGTTCCATCTCTTCGAGTTCAAGCCAAAGAATTCGGATACTACCTATGGTTTGGGATGGTTGCCGCTCGGAGGATATTGCAAGATTTCGGGTATGATAGATGAAAGTTTCGATACCGAACAGATGAAACAGCCGGAACAGCCATACGAGTTTCGCAGCAAACCTGCCTGGCAGCGCCTGCTCATCATGGTAGGTGGCGTACTGGTTAACTTCGTACTGGCACTCTTCATCTATTCCATGATTCTGTTCCATTGGGGCGACAATTATGTGGCTACCCGCGATATGAGTTATGGTATGAAGTTCAATACCGAGGCAAAGGCATTGGGTTTCCAGGACAAGGATATCCTGGTAAGCACCGACCTGGGTGAGTTCAAGACCTTTGATGGCGATTTGTATCGTAATCTCTCTGAGGCTAAGCAGGTCAACATCATCCGTCAGGGCAAACCGATGACCCTTAATCTGCCTGGCGATCTCGACATGCTCAGTATGATTAAGAGCAGTCCTCGCTTCGTAGATATGTATGTGCCGCTGCAGATTGATAGTGTGATGAAGGATTCTCCTGCCAGCAAACTCGGTTTGGCAAAGGGCGATCAGATTCTTGCTATTAATAATAAAAAGGTAGCCTCTTTCAACGAATTTCAGATAGAATTGGGCAGAGTAGAGGATGTGCTTGCTTCGGCTGAGACGCCGCAGGATAGTGCCAGAGCATTGACAGCTCAGGTTACTTATCTCAAGGCTTCTGGCGATACGGTCAAGTCGAGTGTTCTCCTGCAGTCTACCGAAGAGGGTGTGAAGTTTGGTTTCTACAATCATCCTGTCATGCTCGATTATAAGATGACTCATGTCAACTATGGTTTCTTCCAGAGTTTCCCTGCCGGCATCAAATACGGCTGGAATGTCTTGGCAGGTTATGTGGGCGATATGAAGTATGTCTTCTCTAAGGAAGGCGCCAAGAGTCTGGGTGGTTTCGGTGCGCTGGGCAGTCTCTTCCCATCTGTATGGGATTGGCATGCATTCTGGCTTATGACAGCGTTCCTGAGCATCATTCTTGCCTTCATGAACATTCTTCCTATTCCTGCTCTTGATGGCGGTCATGTGTTCTTCCTTCTTTATGAGATTATCACAGGTCGCAAGCCGGGCGATAAGTTCATGGAGCGTGCTGAGTATATTGGCTTCGGCATCCTGATTCTTCTGCTTGTCGTTGCCAATCTGAACGATGTATTGCGACTCTTCGGCATTATGTAATGCCGGAGAACGCGTCCTAGAAAGGGCAAAAGCTCCTAGCTCGTTCTTGAACCACATGTGAAAGTTCTGTACCTGATAGTAATAGGTAAGGATATAAAAAAAAGAGGAAAACCCAAACAGGTTTCCCTCTTTTTTTATGTCCTTTATTATTTATACGTATCTGATAATCTGTCCTACGCTAACCTTCTTGTCTTTGCGGTAGCCGTTGAGTCTGCAAATCTGCTCTACAGTTACGCCACGCTTTTCAGCGATAGAATTAAGCGTTTCGCCTGGCTTCACCTTGTGGTAGAGCTTCTCGCCGCCAGCAGGAGAATCGTTGTATCTTCCCACTTCACCGCCGTTAACCTGTTCTCTGGTGTAACCGCCGTTGCCAACCTTGCCGCGGGCAGCATTGGCATCAGCCGATTCGCTTTCGTAGGTATCACGGTTAAAGCTGTAGAAGTCGCCTGTAACGTCCTGGTTGCGGAAATCGAAGAAGAGTGCTGGGTTCAGCGCCACACCACAGAGACGGGTCTCAAAGTGGAGATGCGAACCGGTACTTCTACCCGTGTTACCACCCAAGCCAATCACATCGCCGGCTCTTACCTCTTCGCCCTCAGTAACGAGCTGCTTAGAGAGGTGACCATAGATAGTCTCCAAACCATTGTTGTGACGAATCACGATGTACTTACCGTAACCACCACCTTCATATCTTACGATGCGAACTCTGCCTGAAAAGGCTGAGCGGATTGAGTCGCCAATATAAACCTTGATGTCCATACCTTTATGTTGGCGGCCAAAGCTAGCACGGTAACCGAAGTTACTTGTGACAACGCGACTAGGAGTTGGCATGCAGAAATGACGGAGATCGATGCGGAAGTGCTCAGGCAAGGTTGTAGCCCTGTGAGCGTACTTGTTAGAGAAGTCCTCATACAGCTCGGCTGCAGGGTTCTCTCTGTCTTCAATCATTCGATAATGCGACACAGCGAGTGTGTCGAGCGATTTCATTCTGTGGTCTACAGGTGCTTGTCTTGCCAACAGGTCTTGTCCGCAAACGGGAGAAGCTGTTAACGCCAACAAAGCAACGACCGAAATTTTCTTTATACTCTTTTTAAAACTCATACTACTTTTTCTATTTTCTTTTTTAGGTTCGTGATAACGAAACAGAATCATACAAAAAATTCTGCAAAAACCACTAAGGCAAATGCCTTCATACAGCGGTTTTGTTATATAGACGTTGCAAATATAACAAAAATACTTCAAAAAACCAAAGTTGTTAAAGCCAAAAGGGCGATATTTAACTCCCTAGCCTTATTTTTAACTTACATTAGGAAAATAAGATGCAAGGAGTTGACTTTTAGCACGTTTCATGTTTTTGTAGCATTCTCAACAGAGCTACGGCAGGAGAATGGCCCATGAAAATATACTTTTTTACCTCCGGACTGGTGAATCGGAGGCATTCCTGATAAGCGCGGTAGAGGTCGTTGAGATTGATGGTAAATTCCTTACCCGATGACTCTCTGATACCGATAATCATCTTTGCCGTGACATGCAGTTTTACGTATCTGATGCCAGTTGCGCTTTCTATTTCCGTAATGTTTTCGAGAATAGCTCTCATTTCTTCCAGGGATATTTCAGGTCGCGGCTCCCTGATAGCCGGCTTTCTTCTTTTATCCATTGCTTTTTACTTTTTACTTTTGAGACAGGCGATGGAATCGCCTGGAACGGGGGCGAGGAGGCTGATAGCGGGAAGCAGGCTTGCTTGCTGATAGCGAGAAGCAAGCTTGGCTGCTTTAGCTGATGGCTGCCCAGTTGATATGGGTTTTCTTCAATTCCCTGAGGCGGTTCCAGAGCAGGGCGTTGTGAGGAGCATTGCATTCGGGATCGTTGTCGATGATTTCCTGTGCTTCTGTGCGCGCCAGTTGTACCAGCTGACCGTCTCTGGCAATATTCGCTATCTTCAGGTCGAAAGCCATGCCGCTCTGCTGCGTACCTTCCAGGTCGCCGGGACCACGGAGCTTCAAATCGGCTTCGGCGATGCGGAAACCGTCGTTGGTATCACACATGATGTCGATGCGCTTGCGTGTCTCCTCAGAAAGCTTGAAGTTGGTGACGAGGATGCAGTAACTCTGGTCGCAGCCTCTTCCCACACGGCCTCGCAGCTGATGCAGCTGGGAGAGACCGAAGCGCTGGGCATCCAGTATCACCATCACCGAGGCATTCGGCACGTTCACGCCCACCTCTATCACGGTGGTGGCAACGAGAATCTGCGTCTCGCCCTTCACGAAAAGCTCCATCTCCTCTTCCTTCTCGGCTGATTTCATCTTGCCATGAATCTTACTCAGCCTGAATTCCGGAAACGCCTGTTTCAGCGTCTCGTAGCCTTCTTCCAGGTTCTTCAGGTCGCTCTTCTCGCTCTCCTTGATGAGCGGGAAGACGATATATACCTGTCTGCCGAGATTAATCTGATGGCGGATGCTCTGGTAGAGGCTGGTGAGCTGGGTATCAAACTTATGCAGGGTCTGTATCGGCTTTCTGCCCGGTGGCAGTTCGTCGATGACGCTCACGTCCAGGTCGCCATAGATAGTCATGGCGAGGGTGCGCGGGATAGGGGTGGCAGTCATCACGAGGATATGCGGTGGATTCTCGCTCTTGCTCCACAGTTTCGCTCTCTGTGCCACACCAAAGCGGTGCTGCTCGTCGATGACGGCAATGCCCAGGCGCTGGAACACCACGGGGTCTTCCAGTACGGCATGGGTGCCGACCAGAATCTGGATATCGCCGGTGGCGAGGTCGGCAAGAATCTTTTCTCTTTTCTTTCCTTTCACGATGCCCGTCAGCAGTTCTACCCGGATATCCATGCCCTTCAGGAAAGAGCGGATGGTCTGGAGATGCTGCTCGGCAAGGATTTCGGTAGGTGCCATCATGCATGCCTGGTAACCGTTGTCCAGGGCGATGAGCATGGTCATGAGTGCTACGAGCGTCTTGCCCGAGCCTACATCGCCCTGCAGGAGGCGGTTCATCTGTCTGCCGCTGCACATGTCGGCCCTGATTTCGTGCATCACCCGTTTCTGTGCTCCCGTCAGTTCGAAGGGCAGATGATCGGCATAGAAGCCGTTGAAGATGTCGGCGATGCGGTTGAAGACATAGCCCCGGTATTTGCGTCGCTGGTCGCTGGCATACCTTAATATATTAAGCTGCACATAGAAGAGTTCCTCGAATTTGAGGCGCACCTGAGCCTTCTGCATCTCCTGATGGGAATGCGGATAGTGAATCATGCGGATGGCTGCATCTCGCGAAACCAGATGCAGGCGCTCTACGATATGGCTTGGCAGTGTTTCGGGAAGAGGAGGAAGGATGGTGACCAGCTGTTTGCTCATCTTCTCGATGGAACGTGAGCTGTAGCCGCGCTTCCTGAGGTTTTCGGTAAGCGAATAGTAGGGCTGCATGCCCATCTCTGATATCTGAAGATGGGTGGCATCGTCCATGTCGGGATGAGTAAACTGGAATCTGCCGTTGAAGACGGTAGGCTTTCCGAAGACGAGGTATTCCGTGCCCACCTTATAGGTTTTCATGATGTATTGTGCACCACGGAACCAGGTGAGGTCTACCACGCCGAAGCCGTCGGAGAAATGAGCCACCAGCATCTTGTTCCGCTTGCCGGTATCTATTTCTTCGTAGCTCAGAATCCTTCCTTTTATCTGTACGTAAGGCATCTCAGAGGTGAGTTCGCTGATATGGTAGACCTTGGAGCGGTCTACATATTTATATGGATAGTATTCCAGCAGGTCACCGTAAGAGTTGATGCCGAGCTCCTTGCTCAGTATCTCTTTCTTCTTGGGACCTACGCCTGGCAGGTACATGATGTCTTGGTCTAAAATACTACTCATATTGTTGCAAAATTACTATTTTATGCCAAGACTGCCAAAAGTTTTACTTATTTTTTTTATAATTGCGTTACAAAACAAGGATTTCTGCGTCTTTACCTTATAAATACCTGAGCTTTCGCATATCAGGAAGTTAAAGGAGTTAAGGAAGTTAAGGAGTTAAGACGTATGTCTTGCTGCTTAAAAACTATGCAAAAAAGACTGATGCTCCTTTAGCTTGGAAACTATTTCATTAGCAGTTCTCATAATAACCTCCTTTCTACTTTATATAATTTCGTTCAAGAAGTCCATGAAGGAGTCCTTGTCGGCAATATCATTGTTAAGCAAGAAACGCCCTGCAGAGTTCTGTTAAGCGGATTTAACATTTACGGGGGATATTGTTAAGCAGTATAACTCGCTCTAAATTGGACTTTGATTGAAAATCAAGAAGTTGGGCGTTTGCCTATATTATATAGGTAACAATATGGAAACGAGCGGACTTCTGCTCGTTTCTGTATTTTGCAATATGCAAAGAACGCCTCAATTCGGGGACAAAGATACGATATTTTTCTAAATATCCAATGATTTACAAGAGGAATTTTATGGAAATTAGAACTTTTGCGTAAAATCTGATGCTTACCAACACAATATGCATCCAAAAACAAACAGCAGGTATTCGGATATAGTTTATCCGAACACCTGTTGCCATAACGTTTTATTACTGACGATGATTCTGACATCGGCTTTCATATACTTTTGCAGTATAGGAATATTTTGTCCCTGTGTACTCACTGTGGCTATAGCCATAAAATAGTTACCATCTTCCCTATGTATGAGCTTGGTATTATGGCGTATGATATCGCAGTTATAAGATACAATGTCATTACCCTCGAAAGATACATGAGAACAAATTGTTTGTTTCCATAATGTATAAAAATTACATCATATTCCTACTCTTTTAAAGATTTTCGGATACCTCTTTTTATCTTTAAAAACGACTCAATTCTTCATTGCCAGCACCCTTACCTTTGTATCGGTTTCTTGAAGTATTGAAGTTATACTGCAATGTCAAGAGTAAGGCACGGCTATCGCTCGTCATATTTTGCCAAAGCTTCACATCCTTGTTGTAGAATGTTACATTACGATTGCTCTTGTTGAAAATGTCATCAGCTTCAAGCGACACGGAGAAACGGTCTTTGCAGAAGGCTTTATAAAGTTTGGCATTGAGGTACGAGGAAGAACCAAGCTTCATATTGTCCTTGTTACCACAGCTGTTCCATTCCATATCAATGTTCATCCAAATGTCACCAGGCAGATGGATAGCATTCTGAAACTGTACGATACCCAAAGGATTGCCGAAAGATTTACACTCACCCATAAACACTCCTGTAAACCACTGTTTAATGATGCCCGCATTTACCTTAGGCTCCCAAATTCCAACCTTAAATTGTGCACCAATGAAAGCTTGCAACTCTTCTATCTTTGGAGTGTTCTCCTTTGTAAGCAGCTTCACCTCTCCATCCTCTCCATAAGATTTCGTAGTTTGGATGAAGGCATCCTTTCTATGCTCGTAGGCAATTTTGGCAAAGAACTGCTTCCATGCGCCCATCAACTCCACTGAATGAATCTTCATAGGTGATAGGTAAGGATTGCCACTTTCCAAGGTCAAGCGATTGACATAACCGACAGTTCCGTCAAGGTCATCGTATGATGGACGTTGTGTCTTACTTGTGTAGCTCAATGATAATTGCGTTTTTCCAATCTCTGTAGAAATTGACAAAGAAGGGAACACGTTGTTGTAAGTCTTGCTTTGGTCTTCCTTGAGTTGGCCATTTCCCGTGTATTTGAAGTTGACATGCTCGTAACGAAGTCCTGCCTCTACGGCAACCTTTCCGAACTGCTGACCTATGGAGAGAAAACCAGCCATGTTTTTCTCATCGCTCTTGGTGTTGCTATTTCCGATAGTAGCCATATTGATGTTGAAATCATTCAATGTCTGTGAGGCGGTGTACTCATTGCCCACTTCAAGTTGTCCTTTCCACAGAGGATAGCTCAAAACCAGTTTCTCGGCAAACATTCGTGAGTGCCCGATACCATTGGATGTAATCGAATTGTCCTCATTGTTGAGGTTTATCTCCGACAGATCGGAAGTCTTGCGCTTTTTTCTCCACATGTAGTCCATGTTGAAGTCAACGCCAAGTTTGCCCACTTCTCCATTGTAATAGATGTTGGCATGATGTTTAGGCACGGCATGTGTCCTGTTGAGTCCTACGGTGGAAACCATATCTTTCAGAGTTCCATCTGCATACGAAGTGGTTTTATAATTAGGGTGTTCCTTTTGCAGTCCCACTCCATTCACATAATAAGCGCCAATGGAATGATGCTCATTGAGCATCCATGACAATCCAAACTTGCCGAAGAACTCATTGTTTCTCATACGACTGATGCTTTCTATGTTCTGAAGCCAATTGGTAGAAGCTTTCGTTTCCATGTCCGTGACTCCATAGCTATAGAATTTGCCGGTATAATAATTGAGATTGGAGAATAGTTCCAAGCCTCCTTTACGATATTTCAAGTTTGCTTGCTCCATGCTCGAAAAATAGTGTCGGAAACCATTTTGGGCACGAAGGGTTCCACCTAAGCCTTCACCTTGTGATGGCTTGGTACGAATACGTATGACAGATTTTACAGAAGCATCGTATTTGGCGCCAGGATTGGTGATAACCTCTACGTTCTTGATTTCTTGCGAGTTGAGTTGCGCAAGTTCATTTTTGTCTTGTACTACACGCCCATTGATATAGATAAGTGGCGTACCCTTGCCAAATACCTCAAAGTTGCCGTCTCTTCCTGTAACCATTGGCACTTGTCGCAGCACATCATTTGCCGTGCCAGCATGAGAAAGTTGGGAGTTAGCGACGGTTGTTACCAGGGCATTGCCCTTGATGGCGGTAACTGGGCGTGATGATTTCACCACCACTTCGCCGAGCATCTTGCTGTCCTCTTCCATTGTGATGACACCCACATTCTCGCCAATGCAATCCTTGCAGATGGTTTTGTAGCCCACGGATGTCACCTTGATGATTCCGCCATTGCAGACGGAGTCTATTGAGAAGCTACCATCCTCTCCACTCACCGCTCCCTTGACGAACGCGGAGTCTTGCCGATTTAGGAGCACCACATTGGCGAAAGCCAAAGGCTCACCCTTGGTGTCCACTACTTTTCCCATGATACTCTGTGCCATCGTCGAGGTCATTACAGATAGGCACAAGGCCGTTGTTAAAATCACCTTATTATTCATTGTATAATTATTTTTTTATTGCTTAATCTATTATATTCTTATCAATCCTCAGTATATAAGGAATAATGACGTTGCAAAGGTACTATATAAAAATTACAGCGTATTTGCGGAAATATTAAAATTGTGTTACACAGCGTAAAAGTCCTTTATTTGGCTTTTCAAGGCATATTCTTACCTTCAATTTCAAGTAATTTGCAATTGGTAAGACTATCCTTGTATGTTGCCATTTCTATCATTTTATAATGGTGGCGAACAGAATCCTCGTAAGCAGCAACACGATTCCTCACATTATTTATAACATTTTCGTCTCGACATATGGAGAAGTACTTTTCAATGTAGTGAATGTTTGGGTCATCAGTAGAAAGCACCATCTTCAATGCCCTATATTTCAAGTCTGCCTCCTCCCAATCTTGGTAATCTCGCCATTGGGTGAAATTGCCCCAAATGGAAATGACAAGGGATAGAGCCAAGCCACCAATGAAAAGAAGAACATTCTTTGAGGTTGGCTCGAAGCGATGGGTTACAACCTTCTTTTGAGGTGATTTGTTCATCACTTCAAGTTTATCTTGCAATGCCTTTGAGAAAACATCATTACCTTGTCTCATCTGCTTGACGGCATCAACCAAGAACTTGTTTCGCTGCTCATTTTTGCCGAGTTCAGCCTTGATAAGGTCAACAAAAACAACAATGGCATCTCTTAATTTGGATATTTTACCTCTGACTTCCTCTTCCTTGCCAAACATCGCATTGATTGACTTATCCAACTTGGTTATGTCATTACTTGCAGGAACGGTTTCCGCTCCTGCGTTCTTTGTGGAGACAGAAAGTTCATCAACTTTCTGCTCCAATCTCTCAACTGTGCCGTAGATGGCTTCCAATAGTTCTTCTTTCATGTTCGATTCTAATTTTAAGTTTGTAA
>CAVHWE010000007.1:0-26484 GCA_963639495.1 bacterium
GTCCGAAGTGGAGGATGAGGGTTGTCATGAACTGGTCATACTGCTGTGGGTACATCCGCTTTTGGAAGTTGGTGAATCCTCTGGCGAAAATCACCGGCTTTTTATCCCGATAGTACGTACATGCCACGTCCTTGCTGCATCTGGTGGGATTGATCAGACGCAGATACTCTGCATTCTGCTCCATCATCATGGAGTAGGCTACCTGATGCAAGCAGGTAGCTGCCATTGGGCAGCTGCTATGCTCACATACAGGATAGTTTATCGGTAAAGATGTATATTCTTTCTTTGGCATAATCTACTTTGTTTTTGATACCGTTGTTTTAAACAATTAATCAAGATGGAATTAATCCATCGGCTTAATCAACGACTCGATGTACTCTCGTTCGAAGAGGTCTAAGCCATATTTCTCATACAATTCCTCGTCTGTCCAAGGATGTGAAAAGTCTTGTAATGGCACCTCTGAATATACTTTACTTGTCGCATGTTGAGTATTCTTCTTTTGAAGAACAAGAAAACGGAAAAATTTAGTCCTTATATAGCTTATACAATTTTTCGTTTCTGCTTCTGATTCAAACGGACCGATTACTAGATATGTCTCCGAGCAACATGTATTCTTGTCCCCGAAAAAAGGCTTGCCTAGCACAAAATAAGGAAAATCACCTCTTTCGCCATATGCATACGAAATATACACTTTATATTTGTCTACCCAATCACTATGGCTAAGAATTTCATCTCGTTTAATATATCCATTTTCTGGGTATGCAAATATTTCTATATTATTTTGAGATTTTATTCGGCAAATTGTAGGTTTTGTATCTAACCCAAAAGGCTTTCGACTACTTACAATTTTCACGAAAGATTCATCTTTTTTTAGATTTATCTTTTGCATTATCTTTGTGGCTTCATTAAAGCGAACAAAAGTTGTTTCCCCATTTTCTAACAAAGGTCTAATCAACGAAGTTTTGATACCATTTCGGAAATTATTTACTTCACATAAACCATTAAATGAATTATCGTAAAGGAAATAACATACTCCTCCAGAAATATCAATACCAGGAAAGATGTCATTTGGGTCAAAATAGTCAAATAATTTTTTGATTTTGTTAGATTTCATTATTGTATTTCTAAATGAATCTAACCCTTTACCACCAGAATACCATCTTGCTGGCATAATCATCGAAAGATAATTAGGCCTAATTTTAATTGCAGTTTCAACAAATAGATGGTAAACAGGCGATGCACTTGCTTTTGCGCCACCATCCATAATCTGATACGGTGGATTCCCCACCACAGCATTAAATTTCATTTCTTGCTTACTTGAATTGCCCTTCCAGAAACCAACAGACTTCAGTTCTTTTACAAGTCCTTCCTGGTCCTTAGAAGCACGTTCGATTAATTGTACGTTTTTGATATTCGCTTTCTGGTCAACCTGACGGAAGCCAAAGAGGGTGCGGTGAGTAATTCCCTTAGCCATAGGAGTATTGCAGATAACATACATATTGTTCTCCACAATATCATCCCATACTACTTGCTCTTCCTGCACGCTTAGTGTCTCTCTTTCAACGCATTCCGCTTTGATGTATTCATCCAAGCGGCGACGGAAGAGAGAGTAGGTGACATAAAGAGGGTAGAGACCAGTCTTTGAATTGATCTCCAAAATCTTTGTCTGAACCTCTCCTGCAAAGTCAACATTGTCAAACAGTTGACGGGTTACATCGCCCTGGTCAACATATCGAGGTGTATCGAGCACCCCGGTCTTTTCGTCAAAACTTTCGTCATACCAGCACCAACCACCAATCGTGTCACTCATGTGCATATTCACTACACGCCATGGAGTAAGCACAGTCTCCTTATCTGGATTGCGGAAATAAGAGAAAATCTCCGTAATCTGACGGATGCGCTCATCTATATGCATAAAGTCAGCCTCACGAGTAAGGGCACGATATTTCTTACCCGCTTCCTCGAAACGGGTAGCATTGAAGCACTTACGAATCTTGTTAAAATCTTCCTTCGAGATTCCCTTCGGCATAAACTCAGTCCATGACTCATCTTTAATCTTTCGTGTGAAATTGTCAACAGTCAGTTCATCCTTAGGGTCGCCAGCATCTGCACCGCCATACATCAGCAAAGGAATACGGAGCGCAATACCACGGATATTGGTCATACGCTTTTTAAACTCCTCACGCTCTTCCTTCGCCTTCTCACGTCGGGCAATACGCTCAGCTTCTGCCTTCAGCCAATCCTCACGCTCTTCGTCAGACATGGCTTCCCATTTCGCCTTAAACTCCTCATCCTTCTTCAGCTTTTCTTCTGCTTTCTTCTTGGCTTCAGCTTTCTTCTGGCGAATCTTTTCCTCCCATTCAGCACGCTGTTCATCGGTCATGTGGCTCAGATTAACGGTATCTTTAGCATCCTTACGCTTCTCATCAGGAGCCTTGCCACCATTCTCACCAATATGATTGATAATTTCCGGATTCACCTTGTTCAGTTCATCCTGGTTATAGAGGCATGGATCGTCAAAGCCCTTACGAACCAGTCGGTCGATAAATACATTCTCTAACTGCTTGTAGATGTCGTTGACATCCATTGGACTCATCTTGCCTCCATCCATAGAAAGAACGGGGCAAAGCTCAATAAAGTCACGAACAGTCTCCTTGTCACGCATTTCCTGCGTCTTTTCTTCTTCACCTTCCTGTTTTTTCTTATCCTTGGCTGTTGCCATAGAAGAGAATTTGGCTGTTTCTGCCACAATCTTCAAGGTGCGGTCGGGCGCAAAGTCAAATACATAACATTCTTTCTTGATCTTACCTTCAGGAGTCTTGTATGGAGACTGTACACGGAAGATGGTCTGCATGTAAGTGGCAGCACGATCGCCACCTTTCAGATAGAACACGGCAGTCCAAGGCGCAACTGTAACGCCTGTAGTCAGACGGCCACAGGAAATGGTAATGGTAGAAGTCTTTTCAGGATTGTCGCCAATCGCTTTAAGCACCTTATCGAGCGCATTCTCGTTCTGCTCATCAGTTTCGTTTCTACCTGCAACATTCACTACATCGAAGTGACGGAAAATCTTGTGTTCTTTCAGCAGTTGCTCCAAAGCAGCAGCTTCGTTGACATGAGAAACTACCCAAAGCGTATGACGGAACATCTGGCGATATTCAGGTTTAGAGAATGGAAAATTATTCTCGTCATCCTTCATGCTGAGTAAATTCAAGAACTCTGATACTTCCGGTTCATGCACAAAACGGCCTTTAGCACCCTCTGGCATAGATGCTTTGTCGGCTTTAGGATTACCTGTCCATGTACGGAAGAACTCTGGGAACGAGAATACACCGGTCTGGTCAAGGATATTATCAATATTCTTGGTAATGTCGTAGGTGAAGATATTCATCTTCGGCAGTTCGGCGTATGGATTCTTCTCGTTGGGATATTCCAAGTTCCAGTTATGCTTTGCTGTTTGTTCGGCAATATAGTCCCAGGTATAGATTTCATCCCCATTGAAATCTTCATAAAGATTGAAAGGTGTTCCAGAGAGATAGAGCATCTTGGTTTTCTCTTTCTTCAGAAAGTCCTGGATGACACCTTTGCCCAATGAAGTAAGTGTTCCCTCGTGAGCCTCGTCTATAATAATTAAATCCCAGTCGGTTTTCAGAATATCAGCTTTCAGCTTCTCATTCGATGCGGAAGTTGTGTTGCCAATACCAGCATTTTTTGCCTGAGTTTTGCTATTAACAAGTTCGGAGAGACGAATATATTGCATGGAGACAAAGAAGGCATAGTGATTGCCTGGAGTCTCAACAAAACTTTCTAAATCATAGTAGTTACCAACAGTCTCACTCTCATCGTCCGAACGCATACCGAAGCCATAGGTTTTATGAATATCGCTGTTCCCCTTCACCTTAGGTTCTGAACTTTTGCTGCCCACAACCTGTTTGAAGGCTTGCAGCCAACTTTCTCCTACTACAGGGCGGTGGGTGATGATAAGGGTGCGCTTCACATCCAGTTCGCGCATAAGCTGCATGGCACAGATGGTCTTGCCGAAACGCATCTTGGCATTCCAGAGGAACTGGCGATATTCAGGAAGAACTTCATACTGGTATTCACCACGTCTTCCACTTCTTTTACAGAAACGCTCCTTCGCTTGGTCGATTGCGTCCCTTTGCTCAGAACGAAGAGTGATAAGGTCGTCGGCAAACAGGTCATCCTGTATGCCGCTCTTTATTTCTTCAAGGGTTGAGTACGTTGCCATAATATTATGTTAATTATTATTATTCTTGTTTACTAACGACTCGAAGGTCTGTTTGATAGCCGACTTGTCGTGAAAGTCTATATTTCTTAGCGTTGACTTCTGAAGGTTGATACCCTTAAGGAAGTCTTTGATAAGACAGAACCGCTCAAAGGGTGGATATTCTTTGTGGATTAATCTATCTCTCTCTGCATCCAATTTTTTCTCGGCTTCTGGAGTTCTGAATATTCCCAAATCAGACTTTTTCTTTTCAAAGTCTTGAATAATCCGTTTTTTCTCTTCTGAAGACAACTCCTTAGGCGTATGCCCAGGAAGTCCGTATATCAATCCATCCATCTGCCACACGTTCCAGGAGATGATGTAAGCAGCACCTGGCATCATGCGCATCTTGTTCTGGTTGAACTTCTTTTCACCAAACTGAGCGATATAATGCTCTTCGAATGTAAAGAAGAGAGCTTCTCTGGCAAGTAGGAGGTTATCGCCTTGCCATTCGAAACCATATGTTGCACGGAGAGCAATCTTAGCCCAAAGAATCCAATCCTTGGAATCCTTCGTATTCTCGGAAACGATTCTGAGTTTACGGTCGAGCATTCCTATGCGATATTTCACATTCTCATTATACTCACCAGTAACGGCATCATATCTGTTACAGAGGTATGGAGCTTCGCCACAGGTAATCTCCAGACGGGTATCAGCCACATAGTCTTTCCAGGTTTTACCTTCTGGAAACTCAATTTTCTCCTCATTATTAATCCACTTCTGAGGGTTTTCAGGGTCGGGTGAATTGAAGAGTCCTTCTTTTCTGCCGAACCATTCTTCATCAATGAGATTGTTCTGTGCATTGCAAATCCATGCAGGAGTAAACACTTCAGCCTTATCCTTAGCACGCTGCGTCTGTTCTTCTTTCGACTTTACGGCACGTGGTCGGATAATCTCCTGGTAATTGTTTTTCTCCTCAGGATTCTTTTTGACCAACTCATTATATTGTTCCTTCGTAATCACCTTGCCTTCTTTTGAGGCATAGGATGTGATCTTGTCGAGCGTGATAGGTGCAAAGAAAGTAAAATCCTCTCCGTAGTCAGCATACGAATCCGTAGCCCAGTAGATATTCTGCTGGGTGGTATGATCTTTCAGAAGATTCATACATACCTTCTCTCCGTAGCTGTGGAGGAGTTGGTTCTCACTTATGTCTGCGTCATTTATCATTGTCTTTGCAAAATTATTATTCTATGTTGCAGTCTTTCTGCACTGTTGAATATTTTTTCAATAAATTCTCAATTTTCTCAGCAATTTGCCGTCTCAACCACTCTGGTTTGAGTACTTCTACCTGATTTCCGTATGAAAAGATGCGTGCTTCAAGTTCCTTATTCGGACGAACCATGAGCTTGATAATTTGCTGTTCTTCGTCTTCAACCTCTTGTGAAGGATGTATTGGTTTGTTCACCACATAAGGGAAACGAGCTTCGTCAAACTTCAATAGCACTTCCTCTGCCACAGGATGGTCTTCAGGTAATGTCACTCCAACGATGTCCTTAAAATACTCATTGAAGTCTATATCCGTATTGGGAATAAACGGCACATTGGCACGAGAGAACTTAACGATACGGTCAAGGGCTTTGTTGGTGATGTAATAGCCATGACTTCCTTCCTGTAATCCGATGAGGAACCAGCGGTTGTTGAATTGCTTGATATGGTAAGGATGGAGGATGGCTGTTCTTTCATTGCCAGAGAAAGTGCGATAGAGCAAATTCAAAGGCTGATGATTCAATGCAGACTCTATCAGTTCGCCCAAGAACTCAGTTCCCTTCAGCAGATCATTGTGGTCAAATGATACGATATTCTCAGTATTGGGCTTGACACCAAAACGGAATTCGAGATTTGAGATAACATCTTCCAACCATGCGTTACTCGGCACACCACGGAAACGACTTAGTATGTCGATAGTGGAGCGAAGAGACTTAACCTCTTCTGCAGTCAACTCATTATTAAAAATGGAGAAGCTTGGGTCTGAATAACGGTAGTAACTTTTCCTTCCATCGAAAGGATATGTTTCGATAGGGGCATTGTAGGTGACTCTATCTCTCATATACTTGATGTCTTCACGTATCTGACGGATGCTTACCTGCGAGCCATACAAATCCATGAGGGACTCATTGACTGTGTCAAGGAGGTCCTCAATACTATATGTTCTATGAAAATCGCTAAAGAATCTGTCCAGAATCCGGTAGCGAAGTTGCGCATTCTTGTTTGTTGGCATAGAGTCTTTTCTTAATTAGTTCATTTATCTGTTTTTATAGTAACGACATCGTCCAGTCTGACAAGGTCGTTCATGTCGCATTTGAGACAGCGAGCTATCTCAATCAAATTCTCTAAAGTTGGTTGTGATGTATTGGTGACCCACTTTGATATTGTAGCAGGATCTTTACCGAGCATCTCAGCCAGTTGCTTGTTGGTTAGCATGCGTTCTGCAAGCATCACCTTAATCCGATTTAGAGGTTGTTTCTCCATATTTCTTGTTTTTATATATTATCAATATGCAAAAATAAGGTTTTTTCTTCGAAAAACAGACATTTTTCATAAAAATAACACTCCTAAAGCAAATAAATTGATGTTTTCGTCATGTTATTCGAAAAAATATTGTATTTTTGTAGAAAAAAGGCTGCATCTCAGCAATCGGAGCAAGTTCCATTGCGTTCGGTTTGCACTTTTTTTGCATGTGAAGGGCGTCTTTTTTCTGAGAGTGCAGATAGATTGCATAATGGCTTTCTACTTTTGCATCCAGATTGCAACAGTTAGACCTTTAGGTCTTAATATTAACAAAATCATAAGAACGATGGAAAAGACGAATATCTACACAGATGAAGAGCGTTATTGGATGACAGGAGGCAGAACAGGAACATTGCCTACACGTATCATCCCATCTGTGATTTACAGTTTGGCACCAAACGAAATCTTCGTGTTTGGAAGCAATGCTCTGGGTATGCATCATGCAGGTGCTGCTCGTGTGGCCTACAATGAGTTTGGTGCAGAATGGGGAAATGGTGAAGGCTTGCAAGGTCAGTCATACTCTATTCCCACGATGGAGGGTGAGCATAATACAAAGCTTGCCATCATGAGATTTACGCAATATGCCAAGGAACATCCAGAACTAAAGTTTCTGGTAACTCCAGTTGGCTGCGGCATCGCTGGATATACTCCAGAAGAGATTGCTCCTATGTTCAAGGATGCAGCTTATTTGGAGAATGTGTATTTACCCATCAGCTTCTGGAAGGTGCTGATGATTTAAACGAAAATTTGTACTGTAAAAAATATAATATGAATAAGATGAATTTGTCAGACAAAGTGTTTTATCTTAGGATGGAATCTAAGTCTGAGGATGATATTCGCAACTATATAAAAAAAACACTGGAAGACAGCAATTGTTCTCTTTCAGACATTAAGTTTGCATTAGAAAACTCTGATGTAAACAACTATATTACTTTGGATTTATTTTCCTATTGTATAGATAGAATTGTAGAAAGCAAGAGCGTTAAAGGTTGTTTGAAATGTATTGAAATTTTTGCTATAGAGTATTCTCGTCGCAATGACTGTACAAAACTTAATGAATGCGTCATTGAGTTAATTATTGACACAAATGGGTATAGACGTCTTATAGGAAGGCATTTGTGGGATAGTTTAAATTTGAATGATTCTGATTTAGACCTTTTGACGAATAATGAAGAATTTCAAATGCGTTTTGTATTGTCCATATTGTCAGATTTTGATAATCCTCAAAAACGATTGTCGAAAACTCTTCTCTTTTTTAATAGCGACTATTCTTCTGTACGTATGTGTCTTGTAAATGTATTGGCAAACTATGCGTACAATTATTATGGAACAGTAAAAAAATATATAGATAAAACTGAAATAAACGAGAGTGATGAATATAAGCAATTTTCTGCATTTTTTAGTGAATTAGATGCAAAATTTAAGTACATGGATAAGTGTAAGGAACTTTTGTCTGATTATTCAATGCCTACTATTCTAGAAAGTTGTAATCGTGCCACTCAAAATTTCATGAAAGAAACTATGAAAGTGGCTGAAAGAAAAAGAGATTCCATTGTAGATAAATTTATGACTAAAATTGCTTTAGGGAAAGGTGGAGGATGGTTGGATGAGAATGGTAATGTTCAACAACTTGCACACATTAAATTCTCATGCGAGATGCCGATTATGTTAAATGCGTTAAGTCCCTTAGAGGAGCAAGAGTTTTTTAATAATATGTATTTAGACTGGTCAACAATAAGTAACAAAAATGAAAAATAGAATTTTACGAGAATATATAGAATCTTTAAAAGAAGATAACGAATTGGATTATATTTTCCCAATATTGTTGCAAGCTATGGGCTTTAGGATTGTTTCTACTCCAAGAAATTCTAAAGGACAGCCCCAGCATGGTAAGGATATCGTTGCTATTGGTTACGATACTAACAATATTATATATCGTTGGTATTTTGAGCTAAAAGGTAATGGAGCAAAGGATATAACTACTACAAATTTTTATGCAGAAGATGGAGTTAGAGATTCACTTTTAGAAGCCAAGGATGTTGCATACGACTGCCAATCAATCCCAAAGTTTGATGAGTTACCTGTAAAAATTGTGTTTGTACATAACGGTATCCTTCAGGCAAATGCAGAACCTGCTTTTAATGGATTTATTAAAAATAATTATAGTGATGTCAATTTTGAACGTTGGGATATTGAGCGTTTAACTCTTTTGTTTTCTGAGCATTTGTTTGAAGAATGTATTTTTGCAGATGACGTATGCTATACTTTGTTTAAAAAAGTTCTTGTTATGCTAGATGCACCAGGATGGAATACAAATGATATAGATCGAATAATTGATATTTTTTTGACTCGTTGCCCTATATCGAAGACTCCCAATAAGAGGATTGTCAATAAGACTTTCGCTGGTTTAAATCTTATCCTTGCAATTATTTTTAAAAATTGTGAGGAATGCGGCAACTTATTACCTGCTAAATGGAGTTCTGATAGAATAATATTAAAAACTTGGTCATGGATTCTTCAGAACAAAGTTGAGAATAGAAAAATATATTATAATAATTTTATGAAAATCTATGACCTTCATATTACAATTTATGATTCGTATATTCATAAGTTGTTACCTATGGCTCTATCATATAAAGGGCTGTATCAGCCTATGGGGACTTATTCTGAAAGAGTTTGCTATCCTTTAAGATGTTATGATTTCTTAAATGATTTGCTTTATTATTATCTTTCTACAGAATGGTTTGGGTATGAGGATATTCCAACTCGCAATGACCAGTTAAGAATAGTTACAAATATTATAAAACAAAATAGTGGCTTTGACGTTCCTTTGTTGGACAATCATTCAATTACGTTAGTTTTATTAACCAGATTTGTTTGGGCTTGTGGACAACCTGAAGATGAAAGTGTTATAAAAGATTATTTTGAATATATAGATCGTCTTTGTGCAAATGTTATTTTGCGTCATAAAAGACAGAATATTTTTCCGGAATTTTATAATAACATTAAAGAAGTTTGTGCAAGTATGTTCAAAAAGTCAGAAGATTATGTTGATAGTTCTTCAATGTATCTTTTAGTTCTTGTTGAGATTTTAGCATTTTTTCGTCAAAAAACGAATTATAAATATCTAAGAAAAGAGATAAACGCGTCTAAAGTAAATCTCCAGATACCACTTCCTATCTTTGATGAATTTTTAGAAGTAAATCTATTTGATCATCATCTGCATAATGAAATGTGTGTTAAGTCAAGTATATGTTTACCAGATACATTAGAGGCATTTCTGAAAACTTTTAAGATAAAATATAAACCGATTTCTTTTCGTACAGAGAAAATCGGTTTAAGTCCTCTTCTGTTATTGGCTCACATACACTACAAGACAGAATTTTTCCCTAATTTTGTCGATTTTGGCTTTTTAGAGACATAAATTAGTTTTATGATGTACTGCAAAATGCTCACATTGTTGGTCATTAAGAAATATACAATAGCGACCACCTTCCTGCTTGTGCGGACAACGACACAGGATAAGGTGGCCGTCTAAAGCTTTACTATGCCAATCGTAACTTTTAGCACAATCCCTACAATGGTAGATTGTTTCAGTTGCGATTGGCTTTATTTGTTTCTTTCTTGGTTTGGACATAATCAATCTTTGGATAGTGTTATCGCCGAAGACTTCTGGTTTCTTCTCTTTGTAGAAGAGTGTCACTCATAGCAAATGATGCAACTGTTCCACAGCCAAGTGCTCTGATAGCTGCCTTAGCGGTATTGCCTGTATCTACTACATTATCAATGAGATAAGGAGTACGATTTGAAGGCAAGTCTTTATGCCTGTAGAACCCCATATCTTCGGCAGAAAGCGTCTGGCCTCTTTTCTTAGCATCATATTGTGAGTCTCGCTCTATACCACGGAGGGCTTCAACGATAGGGAGGTGAGTATATGACGAGATAGCTCTTGCTAACTGCATAGTCTGTTCGGCTTTTCCATGATGTCCTGGAATTGGAACAAGAACCGCATCTTGAGGTAACAGCTTTGCTATCTGACGTGCAGCATAGTCTATGGCATCATGGTCTCCATCTTTCAGTTTATGTGCTACCCACCGGTTGATACCATCATAATATCTACCAGTGGATAGGAATGTGATACCGTCTGAAACAGTTTTGATTGGCTCGTTTTCTGTCATGGAGTAAATAATAACATGAGTTCTGCATAACGTCTGCGCTCAATGGATGGGATTCGTTTCCCTCGCCAATGGCAATGATTCACATAATCTTCTCTGATGTTCCGGTTGCCTACTTCGAGTTTCTTCAAAACAGAGCTTTTAGGGTATTTGCCTTTATATCCGGTCACCTTGTATGGTCCGATATTATATGATAATGCAGCAAGGAGTAGGGAGTCTTGACCATAGGAACGAAACATAGCGCATAACTCTCTGAGGTCTTTACGAAGAAGTTGCTCTGCTTCATATGTTGACATATTAGCAGAGTAACGCTCTCCAGGTCTGAGCTTATGTCCATAACCTACATAAGGATAGTCCTTAGCTCTGTGCATACCTTCATAGAACCTAATGCAGCATACCGCACGCTCGAAAGGTGGCAACTCGAATATGGAAGCCGGTGTTGATGCCGGCCGCTCTGTCGGCATCCGAGCCTGGGCATTTGCAACCAGACTCAATGATATAAGCAGGAATAACATTATCTTTCTGAAAGTCATTTTATCTTGAATTTGTTTATCTCGTCAATCATATTCTTGACATCGAGGTTTACACTCACGAAATTCTGATACAAGATGCGCTCCTTGGCATCCTTGGATGGGAAGGTATAGAACTTCGGTATCTTATAGTTCGCATAGTCAGCTTCTTCCTCAGCAATCTTCTTCATATCAAAGTCCGTCTTGCAATAGAACTTAGAGGTCTGGAACTCTGCTGATTCCTGGATATTCATGCTGTCACCTCGTCCGGTCTTGGTCTTAATGAAGTCACGAGCAGACTGACCGCATATCCAACCAGTTGGCATGTCTGAGATTTTACTGGCAGGAACAAGGCTGTCCATGTTCTCATTGAGATTGATGGAGGTCTTGTCACGGTCGATAGTCACACCTTTCTTTAACTGAACTACCTTTCCAAAGATGTCGTTGGAGAGCCATTCCAAGGTTTCTTTTGCTCTTGCTGAACCACTAACCACGTTACCAACAGTTGTGATGACCTTTTGCATACCCACCTTTCCGTAGTCGGATTCAAGCTGTGGCAGCTCCTGAAAACCCAGAGCCACGCTTACCTTGTTGCTTCGGGCAGTACCGATAAGTCGATCAATCTTGTGAAAGTAGAGCGTAGGCAACTCGTCCACTATGATGCTGACAGGTATGTTCTTGCCTTGGCCAGTGTTGACACGAGTGACGAGGCGGTTCAGAATCAAAGCATTCAATGCACCAATGATACTTTCCATTTCTGGGTCATTGGCAATGAGCAGATATGAAGGATTCTTCGGATCTGACACCTTCAGGTCAAAATCATCACCATCCTTATGGAATATCCAATACGACTCCTTGGTAGCCAATCGAGAGGTATAGACACGGAGTGTACCAATCATACCTTCCAACTGTTCCATAGCCTTATTCTTCATGGCAGTCTGGAAAGGACCGAGGAGAGGAGCGACCTCTGGATCTGTTTCCAAAACCTCAAAGATAGTCTGGTAATCGAGATTAAGGAACGAAAGGATATGTGGCATGTCACTGTACTTTCCCAACCAATACTCTGGTTCCACCTCTCTGCCGGTATGGTCGAAGACTCTGCCAGTTGGTTTCGGACGATGAGTCTTTGGCTCTGTTGTCATCTCAGCAATAAGAGGATTGCCGTTCTTGTCGTATGGCACCTTCTTGTAGTTGACAAAGAAATAGATACAAGCTGCGAGGAAGTTGACTGCTGATGTCTGGAAGAACTGATCGCTACCGCCGCCACCTTCCTTCTTACCTTTCTGCAGAGACTCCAACAGAGTTTCTGCCGTTTCACTGGCTGCAGCAAGGTTGCCGATGTACTTTTGCTGAATAGGATTCACACGTCTGGAGTATTCCACATCCACAAAGTTGATGATATTGAACTTGCATCCTTGTGGTACCTTCCCGGCTTTCTGGTTTATCTTATAATGATAATACAGCTTCTGAGCAAGCGTAGGGAACTTGTAATCATAGACAACCATGGCAAACCCCTTGGCACTATGCTGGCGGATGAACGGCTCGATGATGGAGAAAGTCTTACCGGAACCAGGAGTACCAACTACCCATGTTCCTCGGAAAGGATTCACGATATTCACCCAACCTTTGCGGAACTTGCCCTTGTAGTAATAGCGCATCGGGATATTTACACTATACTTGTTCTCCTGCAGTTCCTGGCATTGCTCAAAAGACTCGTTCTCGAAGTTGAAACGGTCTTTGAGCAATCCTTCCTTCAGGAACTTGGAGATATTGTCGAGGGCAACATGGATGCAGATGGTACCAAGAATAGAAGCAGCCATGTAAAGCCAGATGTTCAGACTGATGGTATAGAACCTCATATCCATACGATGACCGAAAAGCCATACAGACAGTATGGTAACGAACAGTCCACCCACCAACGGATAGAACACCTGACGGCGAGCATCAAACTCCAAATGTTTCTTGTTTCGGGTGCCAATGCAGGTGATACAGATAAGCACTATGGTAGCAAGTTTGCTCCATACAAGGTTTCCATCCATATAGATGAACCACCTCTTTACACGGCTATGTATGTCACAAACAATGCCACCCCAATAGTCAAGCAACGCTGGGTCTATAGCATATTCAAAGAACTCCACTATCAATGATAAGTAGATCAGACAGCGGAATATCTTATACATGGTCTGTAATTCTTTTGTTTCCTCCATGAAACCTTATTCTTGTGTTATAGTGAATATTTAATGCTAATTATATAAAGTGATGATAGGACGGACTTTATGTGCTTGCGTTTTGGGTGTTTCTTGAAGTGCTCCTGAGGCTAACGAGTATAACCAGACTTTGGTTGTTTCCTGGTCTTTCACCTCTGTCGAAGTCCAATACCAACACTCATCCGGATTGTCTGGAATCACATCGCCTCCGCACTTGCGAATATACGTATTAACCGCACTGCGTGCTTGATACAAGAGTTTTATCTGAGCAACGGAAGGGATGTAGGCACTCTGACCATATTGCCACATGTCAAAGACTGCTGAAGCTGCAGGCGAAGTTCCAGTGGAATACATAGCATGCGTATTTCCATTGCCATCGAATGCAGCAATATCAGCTGATGTGTTATGCTTCATTCCGAGAGAGTCAGAATAGGCATACGGTTCAATGTCCTTTAGATAGACTGCATAGCCTGTGCCTTGGATGTCCTCATTCTGATTCACATAGAACACTACGGCAATAGGAGTCTTGTTTTGGGACTTAACTTCCTCGAATCTTATGACTTTGCCATCTGTACAGAGAATGTCGCAGGTCTTCATTGCCGTATCAGGAAAGTCTCGATGCTCATCGCATGAGGCAAATGCTACTGCCATGAGAGTAGCACAAATGATATTTAGTATCTTCATTGTTGCTATTTCTTTAATGTGGGTATCTTGAATCCTATCACGATGCCAGTACGAAACAAGTCTTCCCGTTTGGGAAGAGTGAGATCACATTTGGCTTGAACAAACAATCCCCATCCATGACGTAGGGCAAAGTTATGCTCGTAACCTACATGCAAGCCACCGACGAACTTGTCTGTGTCACTGCCTGCACTTGCGCCAATACGGAGGTTTCCGTAGTTGTTCCTTCCTCTTGCCACACAAGGCTTGTAGGCTGCGCCAATTCCCCATGTACGGTAGTTGTTCCAGAAAGACTCTGGGCAGACGTGTCCGCATGATGCACATTCATCCCATTTGATGTAGCCGTTGACAAAGTACTCCCATGCATTGTGGTAGCGTGTTTCATGTTCCCATGAGATGGTGGCATCCAAACCTCTCTGATACAAAGCACCTACACCTACGGATATGCGGTCGCTATGGCTCTGGGCGAATGATGAGACTGAAACGCACAGTCCCATCATCAATGACAATATGTATTTCTTCATCGTCTTATTCCTCCATCATTAAATATGAATTGAATGAATCGGCATACAGAACATCTTCGTAGTCTATATCCAGACTGATAGTTCTTCCGCTAATCTGCTTCTCTGAAATCTCAATAGTCAACACTTTGTCGTTAGGGAATGTCATCTTTTTCAGGACGAGAACGTTTCTATAACCATATTTGAAGGTCTTGGACTGATCAAGCACCATAGCTGGCGTAAGCTCAATCATCTGGGCATTAGTTGCCTTGGAAACCTTCTTGTCATTCAGTTTGATACGCATCTCATCAATGTCAAAGCGGATATTGGTGCGGTTCTCAATGCTGAAATCAATGAAGAAGTACTCTCCAACAGAATAGATGTTGTTCAACCTCATGGTCATTCTGTGCTGCTTGGTGCTCACGTTTCGTATTCTTGCCGGTGAGTTCCATATCTTTCGGGCATATCTGGTCATATCCTCAGTACTCATTGATACAGAAGGATTATGGTATGGAATCTTCTCAGAGGCAAGAATCTGTTTGTCTGTGACTGCTTCCTGCATTCGTGTAGTGTATATCAGAGCATACTGGGTTCTGTAACGCTCGGTAACTATCGTCACTATAGCAAGGATGTCACCATCGGCATGTACGGCTGCACCTTCCTTGGGTTTCAGACGGATGGTATTGTTGATTGGCTGGTCGCCGACCACTGCATCCGTAGAAATATCAACGAAGCGTACTGGCTCGGAGGCGGTAATGACAGTTGTGACATTCTCATTGATGGTTAGCTGCTCCATTTCCTGATACGTCTGTTGTGCCATGGATGGGAGGGAGGCTAATGCGCATACTACCAATGCGCAGAATTTCTTGATAGTCTTCATATTCGTATATGTTTATTATTTATCTTTCTGGTTTGAACGTGAATTAATGAGATACACAAAGGTTCCATATTTCAGCTTGGCTGAGTTCTTCTTGATGGCCTTGCTGATGGCGTTGCTTGTCTTCTGAACGGCATTGCTAACGGCTTGTGCTCCCCAGGATGCCAGATTGCCACCTCCAGTAGATGTACTGTTGGTAAGGGTTGAAGTGTTGCTCAAAGCACCACTACCAACATCTTTTGTGGTCTCTCTGAACTGGCTGCTTGGTACATATAATCCTTCAAGTCCGTCGGTATCATAGAGCGAAAGGTTTACCTTGACGATGTCATCATCTACCATGATACTCTTGACTGTGCCCTTGACACGCTGTGAACCGAAGCCGCTCATGGTGGCATAGATGTAGGAGCCTTTATGAATGACCGTTTCATTGATGACAATATCATCGAGCAGACGAAGTCGTACTCTTGATCCATCCACTGCCTTGATGTTCTCGTCTATGATAGCCTTGATAAGACCAGCTTCCTTGTCATTGTCGCACAGGGTGTTGAAGTAGTCGGAAGTAACCTTGACCTTCTTGACGACCTCATGCGGTTCATCCTCGGTCTTCTTCTTTTCCGGAATTTCAATCTTTCCTTCCTTGGCATCGCCCGTTTTGGCAGTTACTTCGGCCTGCATGGATGGGGTAGAGACCTGCTGAGCCTGCATCCTTGCCTGGGCAATGGCTCGATTGAGTTCTTCCATAGCCTCCTGCTCACGCTGTTTGCCACGAGCTAAGCGATCATTTTCTGCCGAATCGTTGCCTTTGGCGATTTCCTGGCCTTTTTGTGCGCTCTCCTGTAGCTGCCTTTGCATCTCAGAGAGTTTCTCGGCTTCCTGGGCTTCCACCTGTTTACGTTCTTCATCTGAGTACTTTGTATCATACTCTTCCTTGGTATCTTCTTCATTGCGTTCAATGTTTCCTACTGCTGAATAATCGTCTATCTTACCGTATGATTTGAGCATACTCTCATACTTGTTACCAATACCGTCTCCCTTCATCCTGGCATCAGGCAGGTCTGGATTAAGATACTCGGTCGTAGTGAGACCATCAGGAATCTCAGCCTTCTCCGTATGAAAGAGGTCAATGACGAAGTAGCCGACAAACAACAGAGGGAAGTAAATGATAAGCGGTATCATATACTTGGGCTGTTTCCAGTTAATCTTTTTCAATGCGTCCATCGTTTTCTATCTTTTCGTTATTATTCTTTTGATTATCTCTATTCTTGGCAGGATGCGTGGTGTTGGCATTTTCAACAGCTTTCCAGACTTTGCTGTGTCGCAGACGCAACATCTGCTCTTGCCTTTCCGTAGCACTTTGTCTTGACTGTTGATGACTATACACCACTACCAACCTGTAGATGTTCAGACCAAAACAGAAGATTATGAAACCAAATACAAGGTAGAGGAACAACAGTTTATGGTCATTAGCAAACAGTTGTACCTTGGCTGCAAGCACATCAAGCTTCATCGTCTTGGCAAACTTGCGACCAGCCTTCACATCTGTCTCATATCTCTGACGATATTGAGGATCATCTTTGTCCGGCATCTTTTCACCGATAAACATTTTCTTCCATCCCATATCAATATGTCAGTTTGGTCTTTTGTTCTATATCCTTATTGAGAAGGGTTCTCCAGTTGGTGATGAGCAAACCATGTGGGTTGTTGTCAGTACGGGGAACACGCTTCAAATGACCTGCCGTCACAAGTTCTCTGGTAAGAATGCTTGTGCGTCGCTCAATACGCTGTCTGCCATAGTAGGTGAACTCCATCTTCTCCTTGTCGAACTTGATACTGTCACAGAAGATACTGAATACGGCACTCGTACCCATGATGTTTGAGTAGAAGCCTTTCTCCTTTAACGTATTGTACTGCGCAAGACCCGTTTCATCGACCAGATACATGGCTTTATCCATTGTATATTTGATGTACTTGTCATCTGGCGCAAGAGTGAAGAAGTAATGATGGAACATCTCCACATGACTCTTTGCTTCCACATCGAGCGTTTCTTCCATAGTGCTGCGCTGAACGAGAATAGGAACATTGCCATCCAACACGTACACTTTCTGATGAGCATCTGAAACCATTTGCTTGGCTGTCCAAATGCTGGAGATACAGATGATGATGCAGCCCACAAGGAAGAGTGAACAGATAATCATCACCAACTTGATTTTGTTTTCGAGATTCTTTATTACCATACCTTATTATATATGTATTATTTGCTGTTTACATCACTTTGCTAATCATGCCCTGGGTTGAAATCTTGGCTTGCTGTGCCACACCTTCACCGAAGTTTCGGGTAGAGAATGCTGTATCTCCTTCAGGAATCATCCATGCAGCAAGGTCTGGAACGAGGTTCAGACATTTCAATGCCACAATGCTTGCTGCCATCAGATAACCGGCTGAGAAGAACGAGTTCTGCAGATATGCTGCCATCGTCTGCTCACTTTCGGTAATGGCTGTAAGGTTCTCCACCTGAATACAGAGCACTATATCAAAGAGTAAAAGGACATAAAAGCCCACGAAGTATAGCATTGCTCCATAGAAATGTACCGTGAGATAACGTATCAGCCACTTTGCCCAAGCTCCTTCCCATTTCGGCAAGAGAGAGAATGCCCATTGTATCGGACCGAATATCGTCAGCATACCCAGGAGTATCTGTTGGCAATAGATAGTTGCCCACCAGCCTATACGGAAGACTATCAATGCTATGAGCATAATCACCTTGTCTATGCCTACCACCGCACCAGCTGTGAGTGACGTGAACCAGAGCTTTGAAGCATCGGTTTCCATGTTTGTCACTTCATCCACACCTGCCTGTTCCATGGTGGACTCTATCAGGTTTGGATCCGATGTGCCAGAATGGGCTACGTCTGCCTGTGCCTGTAATGAGTTATAAAGAGTATCACGTGTATAGATGAGTTCCTGGACTTCTTCAAACTTATCCTCAATCTGTGCGGACTCCGCTTCATACAAGTCGTGGGTGTATGAACCTATGCAGTTAGGGATATAGGAGAGAAAGTCAAGTACACACCAGCTGCTGCCGTTGTTTGTAATGCCGGTATCTGCAGGTGGGTACCACCAACAGAGGATGACACTGACCACAAGAGGCTTGAACAGCTTCATGATGTCTATCGGCTCATGCTTTACCATCATCTTGTAGGCCATACTGCCAGCTACGACTATCGAGAACAGCGCAGCCAGAGCCATACACATCTGCAATATCCACCAAAACGGACCTTGTGAGCCTGTGAACGTGGCATCACAAAGGAACTCGTTGGTCTGGAAAATCACATCATCAATCTCCTGTTCGAGGATCTTGATACCGAAATCGGAAAGGATGTTTGAATCTGCCATGTTTTATTGTCTTACTATGTTATTTTCGTCGGAGTCATCAGTTCCTGAGCCTCCGGAGTTATTTCCTATATTCTTTTTGCCTGCTTCACGCCATCGGCTGATTGCTGATGATGCGTGGCTGGCCACATTGTTTCTTCTTTCAAGTCGAGCAGCAAGCAAGGAGGAGGTCTTTCTCTTGTTGCTTAGTTGGACTAAAAAGGAGATAAGTGTCTCATTCTGTTTGGTAATGTCATCATAGATGGCAAGATACTGCTGCTTGCGCTGGGCATTGGGCATATAGGCATCCTGCATCTCCTTGATGGCGGTCTTATACATCTTGTAGTATTCTGTCCATCGTGTTTTGTCTGAAACAGAACCACCAGCGCTTACTATTCGGTCAATATTCGCCTGAAAGTCCGAGAGCTTGGAGTTGATCTTGTTTCCTTCTGCAAGCCAGGCAATGTCAATCTGTCTGTCTGCAATGTTGAGTGCTTCGATTTCAGCTCGTTGGGTAAGGGAAGCTTTGATGCTGTCAGCTACATCCACCTGTTGAAATGCTGAAACTCCTGCCATGGTTCTGAAAAACTGCTTGTTCTTTTTTGCTGCAGTCTTCTGATAGTTGTTGTGTATGGCATCATAATAGAATGCAGGAGTGAGACCGCCAGAACCAATCTCCTGAACCGTAATCTGGTTCATCTTGGCTGCATCATGGTTGTAACTCACATAGCCTTGGGCTGATGCGTTAAAGCATAACGTCAAGCCACATAGACAAAGTGCTGTCCGTGAAGAGATTAAATGTTTCATATTCATTGAATTTTTATTTATTGTCCTAATAGCCTAAATATCCTGCGCCTCTCCATCGTCCGAAGGCATCACTTATGATTTCCTCCTTGCTCTTGGCACGGTACACCTGCCTTTTCCAATAGCCGATTCTCACTTGGATATATCTCCAGGTTTCGAAGTATGCCTTGTTGAGATGCTTGTTGATGTTGTCGAGCGAGTTGTTGATGTTTGTAAGAATGAGAAGCAAGTCTGACGTTGAACATGCGGCTGCTCCAGTAGCATATAGTAGCAAATCACTGACTGACCTATAGAGATTGTCGCCTTCATCTGCAATCTTGGCCAAAGCCTTGGTGTTGATGGTGATGATCAGCGTGTCGGTACTCATGATGTTGCCTCTTTCCAGGCATTTCTTCCTGAAATCATTGAGCATCTTTCTATAGTCACCGACTTTGTCACTCACATTCTCATAGGTGCTGTACACATTGAGACTGGTGCGGAGTGACTGATACAGAATGTCAATCACATCAAATGCCCTGGTGTACTTATCCAGTTCCTTGTTGATGTCTCTGAAGCCTAAGTTGGCATCGCCGCTATAGTCATGCAGCAGTTTATTGCTTGCCTCCAAGGTGGAACGCACAAGCAGCAGACTGCGCTGTTGCTTGTGGTCTTTGATATAGGCCTCGATAGAAACTGCATCAAAGCCTACCTGAGCCTTTGCTACCGAAGGCAAAAGGGTCAACAGACTAATGAGTATTGTCAGTATCTTGCTATTCACTGTTGTCTTCTTCATCGTCATCATATTTTCCGTTATAACTATCTGAATGTCCGCTATCAGCAGCATGTCGCAACCATCGTTTCCTGCACTTTTCTATTAGCGTCAGTCTTCTGCCTTGCTCGTCATTCAGTGGGGGAGCGACACTCCTCAGAATGTCTATGATGGAATGCTTGTAATGCATCATCTTCTCCAATGACACTAGATCGGCAAATATCTTGGTGAGACGGCTGTCTATCTGACGTGCAATCTCCAGTCGGTCACTTGACCAGAGCAAATGATAAGTATCATCCGTATTGTCTGATTCCACAGGGCTACTCTTGGCATATTCAACCGTAGGGTCACAGTCTGGATAGTCACGAGCAATCTCTGCAAGTTTGGCATTCACTTCGGCTGCTTTCTCCTCATCGGTTTTAGCAGGATCGAGGTTTACTACAGCCACAACTTGCGTATCGCTATATTCCGTGGTCAGAGTCCATGAAATCTGCACGATGGAACGGTGTATCTTGATGCCCATGAAGTACTTAGGCTTTCGTGCTATTGAGACTGTTGCCTTGAAAGTAATGACACCATTGATATTCGGCATGGAAGCAGTACGAACGAAAGTATTACCTTCCCAAGCCCCCGAACCATTCCAACTGAGATTATAGGCAGTCTTGCAATCCTGCATGATGGCAGGTATTCGGTAATAGTCATCAGTCACTGCATTTTCTCCATCAATAGCCTCTTGCTTTGCCTTTTGGTACTGGGCAAGTTCTGATTCGGCTGTACTCTTGTCAGATTTCAATGCTATAATGCGGTCTTTGTTGGCATTGTACTGTTGACGATACCTCGCTGCATCATTAACATTTGAATTCTTGATTTTTCTCAGAAGTTCCGTATTCTCTGCCTCCAAGCTTGTAATTTCAGACTGGAGAGAAGCTATTTTCCTCTCTGTTTCGGCAATCTTGGAATCAATCTCTGAGGTGTTGACGCTTTCATGAGTGACACTCGTGGCCATGGCACACTGCTTGGTGTGACCATTCACGCTACCTCCGCAACTCGAACACTTGTATTGGGTTGATGCTTCACCAAGTTTGGTGCCACCATGACAGGTTACACTGATGGTTGCAGTTTCACATCCTGCAATCTTCTTGGCATCGGTTGTCTGATAGTATCTCTTTGCATCACTTGAAAGATAGTAGGTGTATCCTTCCTCGTTATCATTGAGTTCTTTCAGTCGTGCATTCAATCCGGCTTTGAATGTGTTCATGTCCATCGTGTAGGAATCAAAGACATCCTCATAGGCAACTTCCTTTTTGTACCAGCTCTTTGAAACATGAATCTCGTAGGCATAGGCTTTAGCATATTGACCGCTTTTCTTCTTGCTGAGAATATAGCCTGACATATAGTAGGTTATGCTATAATTGAAGCCGTCGTTTGAGTTGTTATGCTGCAGAACATCACTTCGACTCCAACCTGCGTGGCTTTCTGAGTTTCTCAATGCAGCTTCTCTTTCTGCCGATGTTGGAGTATAGTTTTTATCCTTTGTGCTGATACGATACCAGTGATCACCTTTGATGATGGCATCATTGTCTGTTGGTGGATAGTAGTCACACAGCTTCACATTACCGGCATCGACTCTATAGATATACCATCGCTGGGTGTAGTATTGCCCCATTCCTTCACGGGCATAGTCTGTTACCCAGGAAGTCAGATTGTAGTTCGATAAAGAGAAGAGATTTGCAATGCTGTCACTTCCTCCAACAAACTGCAAGAGCGTGTTACCTACATTTGCAGACAGACTGTTGTAGAGTCCATACACATTTTCAGCTATCTCAATGACGCTGCTTGTCTTGTCCATCATCGTTCCACTGAAACTGCTGTTACCAAGGATGGAGCCTACGGCATTACCTGCTCCAGCAGAAGCAAGATTAACTCCCATGGCATACAGGTTATCAATGTCTTCCTTCAGATTCTCCTTGGTGAAGTTGGAACCGAATCCTGAAAAGTTGTCAAACATCGCTTCCCAATCCACGTTGCCCAACTCCGAGAGTTTCAGGATGGCAGCCAATTCCTGGTTAATCTCCAGAAATGCTATATCCTTGAACGAGAGGGTGCTGTTGGTGACGATAGACTCGAACTGATAGCAGAGAGTCTTGGTCTCTTCACATACCTTATATAAATAGCTTCCCCAATAGAGAGCATTCTGAGGACTTTTGAGCATCATACCTGCCACAGTCCAAATCTTCGGCATAATCTTGGCCGACACCATGTTATAGATACGGCGGTAATAGTAGTTTTCAGTGGCACTTGTCCACAGTCCCAGATGTGTGAGGGCTTTGCGGTCAAGGAACTTGGATGTGAAGATTCCTGCCGCTGCCACCTCTGCCGCCTGATAGTGTTCACGTATCTTGGCTACCTGTTCGGCATAATACGCCTCAGTAGCTGCCTCTGTTGCAAAAGCGGCTGTCATTGCTTCTACAGTGCGCTTGTCATAGTTTACACTGTAGTACTGCGCCATCATCGGTACTACGGCACAGAGATAGAGAGTAAGTATTATCAGATAGCGTTTCATTTGTCTGAAAATTATTGTTTATGACTTGTTACATATACTCATCAAATTTCCTCTTGGGTTTGAGGTTCAGCACATGACCAGTCTGGTTCACCTTTTGGGCAAATGGCAAGGATTTGGTGATCCCTGACAGTTCCCAGTCTCGGCAATAGGCTTCGATGGCATGCTGATGGTCGCATTGCAACTCTTTCTTGTAGAGTTTCAGCGCTTCCTTTTCTGCTCGCTCGGTGGTATAGGTCATATAGCACTCATGAGGTTCTTCTACGCCAAAAACGCCTCCGACACTTCCTCTGCGGATGAAGACTTCTCGGAAGAAGCTTCTGCCTTCCTTGTTTTCAAGGCGGTTGATGGTGAAGATCTTCTTGCAGTCCACATCTGTCAAACCCAGGATTGCCTTGATCTCGTCGAAACGTTCACGGAACTTGCTCTGGTCAAGCAGCATCACCACATCAGAGTTGTTGATGATGGCTTCCTTCACGATAGGACTTCCCACGATGTCCTGGATCTCCTGAGTAACCACACCCACAGAAGCCCAGAACTTACGGGCTGTCTTGTAGAGGTATTTGATGTACTCTGCCATCATTGGCGAAGCAATGGCTTTCCATGCCTCTTCAATGACAAGCACCTTGCGGTTCTTCTTGATACGCATCTTCTGGATGAAAACGTCCATGATGATAAGTGTAACAAGAGGGAATAGGAGAGGGTCATCCTTGATGGAGTCAATCTCGAAAACGATGAAGGTCTCATCAAACAGCTTTGTGTCGAGGTTCTCATTGAGTGTAAGCTCATGACTACCGCCCTTGTAGAAGTCCTTCAGCAGATAGTTGTAGGATGCCAAGTCAATTCCTGCCAGGTTGTTCTCCTTTATAATCTGAGGAATACGGACTGTACTGTACTCGTAGAATGTGTTGAACGACAGGTTCTCAATTTGTTTCTTCATGAAGTATTCATCGAAGTATTCCGTGATAACCTGCTCTATGAGACGGTCTTCCGTCTTGGTGACTTCACCTTGGGTTCCTTTCCAGATGAGCATGACCAGATTTTTCAGGAAGCCTATCTTCTCGATGTTCAACTCCTCACGCTTGATGGCAAAAGGATTCATCGTGATAGGATGCTCGTCTGTGTAGCTGATATATTTGCCACCGACATATTCGCAGAGTCCTTCGTATGAATTACCGGTATCAACCATCACAACGTCGGTGTTCTGTTCCCACATCTGACGGACTACACTATTCATGTGGAAGGACTTACCACTTCCAGACGGACCGAGGCAGAAGAAATTGGAGTTATCCGTTATCTTGTTCTTTCCTTCCTTTCCGCTGATGTCGATTGCCACTGGCACACCTTGGCGGTCTGTATAGTAAATCTTCAAAGGCGTTTCCTCACTATGCTGAATGCGCTCTTTGTACATGAGACAGGCTGCTGCATCACTGAGAGTCAGGAATCGGTCATACTCAGGGTTGGTGGAGTAGCAATTACCAGGGAATGAGTTGACAAAAAGCTCCAGCTGGTTGTAGGCTCTTTTGCTGATATGAATGCCCAATCGGCCGAAGGAGTTCTCCAGATGGTTGGTACATTTCTGAATATCAGCATCTATAGGTACTCCAACGACAAGGTTGAAGTGGGCATATACCAACTGCTTGTTTTCTCTTGCTATCACATCCTGCACCTTCTTGATGTCCTCCACGGCTATCTGGTTGCTTGGATTTGGCATACTGGCATGACGATTTTTCTTCTTTTCGAGTAGGGAGAGTTCTCTTTTCTGGTTAGGAATGAAGAACATCTGATTATACACAACTACATCGGCAGAAGGAATGCTGTCAACCATTGATACCATGTCCACAGGCATGGAAACATTGTTTACCTCAATGTTGGTGAAAGGACGGACTATAGATGGTGTGCTGACACAGTCAACATCAACAAGACTATAGACCTTGCATCGTTTGTTGCCCATACAGATAGACTCTTCATCGACTTTGAAGTTGGTCATAGACACAACCTTGTCGTTGAAGTTCATGGAGAAATAGCGGTCAACATATTCACGAGCCGTATTGCCATCGAGGTAGGATGCTTCCACGCCTGAGTCCTTCAGTTGGTCTTTGACTTTTCGGATCTTCACAACAAAATCACGCCATTTCTTGCTATCAAAAGAGAAGATTCGACTTTTCTTATTCTCCTGGGTGATAATCAGATAAGTCTGACTGTCGGTATAGGAACGTCCATTGAAATACTTGAAGTAAGACTCTGACAAGAACTCATGGTTGTCGTTACTCTCATCCTGGAACTGCTTACGCACGAAGACATCCTGCTTGTGAATGGCATAGCCTTCACCGAGGGTCTGGGCAAGTGCGGTGACAAGATGATTGAACTCATAGTAGCTGTCTATGTTGGCAGAATACTTCTGCACCGGGTTCTCCATCTTCAAGATGGCAGAATATTCGCCAGTCTTGGTATAGAGCACGCCAATGCCATCCACATCTTCAACAGAGAAGTAGATGTCCTGAAAGATCTTCTTGCGCTTTCCTCCAGTTCCAAAGGCAGAGACTGAGATAGCCATGCCTATGAGTATTGCTACAAATGCTATGATTACATATATGATCATTGTTATTTGCTCTTTTATCAAATGAAGATAGGCTCATCCTTGCGAGAGGGTGAGCCTACCGATTTACACTATTCAGATTTCAACACACTTGCTCATTTGTTTACGTTTGAATTTTGTTTGATTACATTCTATGCGAACAAGCATAGATGAACACACCATGCTCTTCCTTCTTGGTATGCAGTCCTTTCTTCTGTTTGAAGAAGATGAGGGCAGCTCCCGAACAGAGGGAAACAGCAAGAACCACAAGACCAACCACAAAGCCAAGGATGCAATATGCTATGATAAAGCCGAGGATGGCTCCACCAACGGCACAGGCTGCCCAGGTGATGTAGCGTCCCTGGAACCCCATAAATTCAAGGGGCTTCTGGAGACCCTTGAACATGGGATAGCTTACGTACTGATTTTCGTTTACTTCTCCTGACATGATGTATTCTTTAATGCTTGAACGATAGATTAGAGGCCGAAGAACAAAGGCAGAGCCTGGGCTGCAGCAACGAGGAAGATACATGCGCCAACAACCATCATGATCTTCTTCTTGACATCCTGCTCCTCATTGTTCATAGCGATGTAAACGCTGATAGCACCCACAACGGCAACTACACCGGCAATGGCGTAGCAGAGCTTAACCACAAAAGGTACATACTTGGCAATCTCCTCCG
>CAVHWE010000008.1:0-26064 GCA_963639495.1 bacterium
ATTGGCTATATCCTAGCCTTTTCAGGCCCGATGATTTCTAAACGGGACAGCAGTGCCTATTTATAATAACGACGGATATATTGATATCAGAAACAACCGTTTCATAGCTTATCATCTGGGCTTTGATGGTCAACCTACACAGCGGTTGGGCTATCGTATATTAGGCACCTATCAGAAAGGTTGGGGTACATATAGCAACCCGTTTACAAAAAAGCATCATAATGTAAGTTTTCTGGTAGAGGGTCATTACGATTTCCCGCATCAGTGGCAGTTGAAGGCAGGCTATGCGATGGATTTCGGTAGCGAAAAGATACTGGGGCATAATGCCGGTATGCAGATAACCATCAGCAAAAGAGGTTTGCTGACGAAAAGAAATAATAATCGATAAGATAGAAAATATGAAAAAGATAATAGGGGTGCTTTCCCTTGCTGTTATGATGCTCACTCTAAGCTCATGTGAGGTAGAAACAAGCCAGAATGGTGATTTGGATGGTTTCTGGCATCTGGAGCAGGTAGATACTTTAGCTACAGGGGGTACTTGTAACTTTGCAGATAAGCGCGTGTTCTGGGGCTGCCAGTATAAGTTGATTCAGGTTGCTGATTATGATTACTTTGGTGATGGTAGAGGATTTTATCTGCGTTTTGAGCAAACCTCCGACAGTTTGCTGATTACATCTGTTTATCGTAATAAATGGCATGAAGATTATGGAGGCGATGTACTTTTAACAGAAATGAATGATTCTTTGCGTAGCTGTGGCATCAATCATCTGAATGAGCATTTTGCCAAGGAGGTAATGACCGGAGGTAAGATGCAACTGAAGAGTAAAACCCTGAGATTGCGGTTCAGAAAATTCTGAAAAAAAGCCCTCGATGCATGTAGCACCGGGGGCTTTTTGTATGCTCTCGATGCATGTAGCACCGGGGGCTTTTTTGCATGCTCGGTTTCTTACTTCTTCCTTTCTGATTCCTTGATGAAACCATGTCGGTAAGCATAGAGAAGCTCCTTCAGGTCTTCTATCTGCTTACGGAGTTCGCAACCTATATCAGTGTCGGCTACCAGCATTCGGCGGTTCGACATTTCTACAATCTGTGTGGTACTCTTGATGTCGGTACCTCGCTTGATGGCATCTTCCATACTCGTAAATGGCTCGTGCTGGACCAGCTGAAATCCGCGGGAGTGATATACTAAGGTGTAGCCGGCAATGCCAGTCTCGTTGTGGTAGGCTTTAGAGAAACCTCCATCGATAACCATCAGCTTGCCGTTTGCCTTGATAGGGTTCTCGCCCTTGGTTGTGCGAACGGGCACGTGCCCATTGATGATATGGCGGTTAGGACCGGTTACCCCAAACTCATCCATAATATGGTCGATAACCTGTTCGTTATCGCGCAGCAGGAAGTAGTATCCCTTCTCTTCTTTATGAGTCTCCTTATCGGTAATGAAATAGCGCTCGAAGGTGGCCATCTTACTCTTGTCGAAGAGCGGACTGTCAGGACCGCACCATAGGTAGATGAAATAATCGATGGCATATTCCTTTTCATTCGGATCAGAATCTGATTGGAAAGCTGTGCGTATCTGCATGCCCGTATGATGCATCAGGGCTCTGCCGCTGAATTTCTTGCCAGGATATATTTCTACCTCTTTTAATGAACCATCTTCGTTGAGCGGACAGGAAGCATGGAAAAGCAGGTTGTTATTGAAGATAGCGTACATGCAACCATGCTGCAGCATAACGTTGATATGCTTGTGCAGCTTCTCGCAGACCATAAACGAATGATGCAGTTTCTGAATCAGAATTTCCTCTTCTTCAGATAGTTTGTCAGGATTGTCCGGATCGATGGTAGGGAAGTGGCATGAGGTCATGTCATACTCTTTTCCGTCAATCTCTACCTTGCCTTTCCTGTAATCGATATGGTCAAAAAGACAACGGTCTTTCATCTTCCATTCCGGATGCTTCTTGAAAAGCTGGCTCTCTAATTTAAACTGGATGACAGCTATAGCCTTGTGCATCTGAGAGGTGAGCCGCTGGGTCTTTTCATCCATTGCTGCTGCACCTCCGCTGAGCTTAGGCAGAAATTCTTTGCAATCATCCTCCTTGTAGGTTTCCATCGCAAAAGTAGCGAGTGGTACGAGGTTGATGCCATAGCCTTCTTCCAATGTCGAGAGGTTGGCGTATCGCAGGGAGAGACGTATCACATTACAGATGCAGGCATCATTGCCGGCAGCTGCTCCCATCCATAGTACATCGTGATTACCCCACTGGATGTCCCAACTGTGGTAGCGGCGCATCTTGTCCAAGATGATGTGGGCTCCAGGACCTCTATCGTAGATATCGCCCAGAATATGGAGCTGGTCGATAGCCAGGCGCTGGATGACGTTGGCTATAGCGATGATGAAATCATCGGCTCTGCCTGTGCTGATAATCGTATCAACAATAACATTGACATAGGCTGTCTTGTCATGATCTTCGGTGTGCTCGTGCAAAAGCTCCTGGATAATATACGAGAAATCGCATGGCAGCGATTTGCGCACCTTGCTTCGGGTATATTTGCTGGAAACATCACGGCATACAGCCACCAACTGGTGCAGGGTGATGTGATACCAGTCGTTGATGTCGGGTTCGTTCTGCTTGACGAGTTCCAGTTTCTGCTCAGGATAGTAAATAAGAGAGCAGAGTTCTCGCTTCTCCTGTTCGCGAAGGGTATTGCCAAAGAGTTCGTTCACCTTACGCTTGATATTTCCTGATGCATTTTTCAGTACATGCAGGAAGGCCTCATACTCACCATGGATGTCGGCAAGGAAATGCTCGGTACCCTTTGGCAGGTTGAGGATGGCTTGCAGGTTGATAATCTCGGTGCTCGCCTCTGCTATAGTAGGGAACGACTGAGAGAGCAACTGCAAATATCTCATGTCTTGTTCTATATTATAATGTTTCATGTTTTTTTCCATTTTCTTAGAGCCTTTTTTCTATTTATCTTTTGCAAAGATAGTATAAATAATAGATAAAACAAAGGAAAAAAGTATATTTTTGAAAAATCTTTCTGTTTTTTCAGATTTTTGCAGTACTTTTGCAGAAGAAATATAATAATTCTTCAAACTAACTATATTTGATTATGAAACAAACTATTCTTGTTACAGGTGGTACAGGCTTCATAGGTAGCCATACTACAGTAGAGTTGCAGCAGGCAGGCTACAATGTTGTTATCGTAGATGATCTCTCAAACTCAAAGATTGAAGTACTCGATGGTATCGAAAAGATTACTGGTATCCGCCCTGCTTTTGAACAGGTTGACTTGCGCGACAAGGCTGCTACCGAGGCTGTATTCCAGAAGTATCCTGATATTAAGGGTATCATTCACTTTGCTGCAAGCAAGGCAGTAGGCGAGAGCGTACAGAAACCATTGTTGTATTATCGCAACAATATCGTATCGCTCATCAATCTCCTGGAACTTATGCCAAAGTATCAGGTTAAGGGTATCATCTTCTCTTCTTCTTGTACCGTTTATGGTCAGCCGAAGCTTGAGAATTTGCCTGTAACAGAAGAGGCTCCTCATCAGAAGGCTACTTCACCTTATGGCAATACTAAGGAGATTAATGAGCAGATCATAGCTGATTATATCCATAGTGGTGCAGCCATCAAGAGCATTGTATTGAGATATTTCAATCCTATAGGTGCACATCCTTCTGCTGAGATTGGTGAGTTGCCAAATGGTGTGCCAAACAATCTGATTCCATACGTTACTCAGACAGCTATGGGTATCCGCAAGGAACTCACTATCTTTGGTAATGATTATGATACTCCTGATGGAACCTGTATCCGCGACTATATTTATGTTGTAGACTTGGCTAAGGCACATGTAGCTGCTATGGCACGTGTTCTTGATAAGGAGACTGAGCCTATCGAATATTTCAATATCGGTACAGGTAATGGAAACTCAACTCTCGAAATTGTTGAGACTTTTGAAAAAGCTACAGGTGTGAAACTGAATTGGAAGTATGGTCCACGAAGAGAGGGCGATATTGAGAAAATTTGGGGTGATTGCACCAAGGCGAACAAGGTACTCGGCTGGAAGGCTGAGGCTAAGCTTGAAGATGTGTTGGCTTCTGCTTGGAAATGGCAGCAGAAACTTCGCGCTGATGGCATCATGTAAAGTGTTGGTTGTTTTAGAAAATAATGTGAATTGGCTTCTTTTTTCCTCTGAAAGGTTAAAAAAGCTAATTTTTGGGAAACTTATCGTCGGGAAGACGGTAAGTTTCCTTTTTTTTATATATCTTTGCAGAAAGAACTATTGGTTTAACGAAACTTGAAAATATATGAAACGGACTTTACTTTCAATATTGACAATTGCAATGTTAGCACTTTCTGTTCCTTCGGATGCTATGGCCAACGAGGGAAACATAGAATGGGCAGACCTTGATGTGGCAGATATCAACTTGAACTATGCTGGGGGCGTGATGCATATCACAGGCGCTAGCGGGCAAGTGGTGAGAATATATAATGTGGCAGGTGTTACTATCAAGACCTTCCGCATAGAAGGTAATGACAAGCGCGTAAACTTGCCATTGGCTGATGGTATCTATATTGTAAAGGTGGGGAATACCTTTACGCGCAAAATTTGCGTAAAGCATTAATAGTACTATAGAGGCCTTAGAATGCCGTTTAACTTTAATCAGAAAGTGAAAGTCTTTCATTTTTCGTTACTTATCATTTCTTGTTGTTTGATGTTCTGTTCTTGCCACGACAGGGTGCCAAACAGCAATTTCCAATTATCGTTAGATGATTATCAGGATTTGCGTTCTTCTGCCTATGCTATCAATTCGAGGGCGGTAAGGAATCTGATAGACAGCATCATGCGAAATGATAAAGACCGACATGCTGCTGATTTGCATACCCGTCGCTATTATCTGAATGAAGGTAATCTGCTTTGGATTACACGTCATGGGGTAAATTGTCAGGCTGACTCCCTGGTGACTTGCCTGCGTACTGTAGCGGATATGGGATTTGATAAACGTCGGTTCTATGTGGATGCTATTGCCCGAGATATTGACAGGTTACGAGATTTAAATCTAGATTCAGCTGATAATCAGATAAATCAAGTGATAGCCCGACTGGAGTATCGCTTGACCAAAGCTTACTTCAGATATACGATGGGGCAGAATTTTGGATTTATGAATCCTAGTTTTGTTTTCAATCGTTTAGATACTCTTGCTCCCAATCCTTATGATAGTATCAAGAGACCCGTTAGGTTCAGAGGTCTGTTTGATGTAAAAATGGCTCATGCAGATGATGCGTTCTATCAGAAGGCTATGCAAATGGTTAGATGCGACTCGGTGGTTTCCTTCCTGAAAGAAGTTCAGCCTAAGAATCCTTTCTATTATCAACTGTTGGAAAAATTGAAGGCTGGAGGACTGGGCAAGGCGATGAGAATCAAAATTCTCTGCAACATGGAACGTTGCCGCTGGAGACAGTATGATAATCCCTGGCAACACGAAAAATATGTGGTTGTCAATATACCATCGTTCCATCTGATGGCTATTGATCATCAGGATACGCTCTCGATGCGCATAGGATGTGGAGCCAGTAAAACCAAAACCCCGATATTGAACAGTCATATCAAACGTATGGAGTTGAATCCTCAATGGTTTGTTCCCCGTAGTATCGTTCTCCATGATATGATACACCGGGTGGGGAATCATGGCTACTTTCGCGCGCGTAACTACTATGTAAGGGAAGTGGCAACAGGTAAGGAGGTTGACTTAAACAGAGTAACTCGATCTATGCTTATTTCTGGTGCTTATGGCATCGCCCAGCGGGGCGGAAAGGGGAATGCTCTGGGAAGAATCATCTTCCGTTTTGATAATAATTTCTCGGTCTTCCTGCATGATACTAACAGTAAGGGCGTGTTTGGACAAGAGGATAGAGGAGTATCGCATGGATGTATCAGAATAGAAAAACCATACGATTTCGCTGTCTTCCTATTGGCTGACAAAAACGAGAAACTGAAGGAAAAGATATACTATTCGATGACAGCAGATTCGCTGGCCAATAAAAAACTTGTTGTGAATAACGTAAAGGTTAATCCTCAAGTTCCTCTCTTCATAACCTATTATACACTCTATCCGTTAGCAGGAGGCAGAATAGCTGAATATTCTGATGTGTATGGATTTGATGCGGTAATATTCGATATGTTGAGAAAATATCTATAAACAACACATTTGTAAAAGCAATGATAAACGATAAAGAACTCTTGGCGATGATTAGGGATCCTAAGACCCAACGCGAAGGCTTTGCTGTACTGGTAAGTCAGTATAGCGAGCCGTTGTATTGGAAGGTTCGCCATATTGTTTTAGATCATGATGATGCTGATGATGTGTTGCAGAATGCCTTTGTCAAGGCTTGGACCAATCTGGATTCGTTTCAGGGAAAGTCTTCGCTCTCAACATGGCTTTACCGTATAGCAATTAACGAAGCGCTTGATTTCTTGAGACGCAAAAAGCAGATGGTAAATGTCAGTACCGAAGACGAGCCGGGCTTGGCTTCACGTCTTCTTGCCGATGACTATTTTGATGGTGACCAGATTCAGGCAGAACTGCAAGAGGCTGTAGCCCTACTGCCTGATGTTCAGCGCACAGTTTTCACTCTAAAATATTATGATAATATGAAATATTCAGAGATGAGTAAGGTGCTGTCAACAAGTGAAGGAGCTTTGAAGGCATCCTATCATCTTGCTGTAAAAAAAATAACCGATTTTTTCAATCGTAAGGATTAAACCTTTTCGGTTAGTTTTCGTCTATTTAATAAAGTATAAAAGAAAGGAATGAGGAATATGTTAAAAGAAGACAATATATTGAATAGCCGTTTTGGTAAGAAAAACCATTTCCAGGTGCCGGCTGGTTATTTCGACCAGCTGACGGATAGGGTGATGGCAAATTTGCCGGAGCAGGAACCCCGCATCATTCACATGCAGCCTAGCTTATGGCAGCGTATGCCGATTCGAAAGATTGCGGCAGCTGTTGCTGTTTTGGCTGTGATGGGAGGTGGTTCGGTACTGGCGCTGAAATATACGGGAAGCAGTAAGCCTGCTATGGCACATGTGGATCATATGGTTCAGAAAGCTGCTGTGAATAATAATGAAGATGCTACTTTTAATGAGATGGCCGATTATACGATGATGGATAATGAAACTATCTATGCATCGCTGATTGCAGAAAATTAATGGTAGTATTTCTTTTTGTCTACAGATAAAGATAAAAAAAAGATAAGGTATGAGAAAGATAATGCAACATAGGTTTCTTGCGCTTTTAGCTATGCTGATGATTAGCCTGGTTTCACTTGCTTCACAGCCTCAGGGTAGAAAACATCATGATGGATTTGATCCTAAAAGGTTTCAGGCAGAACTAGAACAGTTTATTACGACTAATGCCTGTCTTACGCCGAGAGAAGCTGCTAAATTCTTCCCGGTATATAGACAGATGGGTAAGAAAATGCGTATGATATTCGATGAAATGCGCCGATTCCGTCATGTGAATCCGAATGATAATGAGGCATGTGCCGAAGCTATCAGAAGACAGGATGAGTTGGATATTCAGCTGAAACAGTTGCAGCAAGAGTATCATTCTAGATTTATGACCATCTTGCCACCTAATAAGGTGTTCAGTGTCATCAAGGCAGAGGAACGGTTCCATCGGCAGGCATTCAGACGGATGAAGAAATAAATCTCTAAAAAAGTAGAGATAAAACTATTTAATATGTATTTATGTGACTTTTGGTCACATTAATAGGGTCGCGAAGATATTTTTAATAATATTTTCGCGATTTTATTTTGTCCTTTCCGTTATTTGTTGTACTTTTGCACTTTGGAAAATAATAATATAATATAATAAGGTATGTACAGAAGTAATACGTGTGGAGAGTTACGTCTCTCTGATGCCGGCAAGGAAGTGACACTTGCCGGTTGGGTACAGCGCTCAAGAAAGATGGGTGGTATGACATTCGTCGATTTGCGCGACCGTTATGGTATCACACAGTTGGTCTTCAATGAGGCTGACAACAAAGACTTGTGTGATGCAGCTAACAAGCTAGGTCGTGAATTCTGCATTCAAATAAAGGGTGTAGTAAGTGAACGACAGAGCAAGAATCCTAAAATGGATACTGGTGACATCGAAATCCTGGTGAAGGAACTCAATGTCCTCTCTCAGAGTCAGACCCCTCCTTTCACTATCGAAGATAATACTGATGGTGGTGATGATATCCGTATGAAGTATCGTTATCTTGATTTGCGTCGTCCTGCAGTGCGCAAAAATCTGGAGTTGCGTCATCGTATGTGCATCTTGATTCGTAACTTCCTCGATGCACAGAACTTCATGGAGGTTGAAACTCCTGTTCTTATTGGTAGTACACCAGAGGGAGCCCGCGACTTTGTTGTTCCTTCCCGTATGAATCCAGGTCAGTTCTACGCTCTTCCACAGAGTCCTCAGACTTTAAAGCAGCTCTTGATGGTTGCTGGCTTCGACCGCTATTTCCAGATTGCCAAGTGCTTCCGTGATGAGGATCTTCGTGCTGACCGTCAGCCAGAGTTTACACAGGTTGACTGTGAAATGAGTTTTGTTGATCAGGATGATGTCATCAACCTTTTCGAGGAAATGGCTCGCCATTTGTTTAAGGAGATTCGTGGTGTAGAACTTCCTAAATTGGAGCAGATGACCTGGCACGATGCTATGCGCCGTTTCGGTAGCGATAAGCCAGACTTGCGCTTCGGTATGGAATTTGTTGAGTTGAAAGATGCTTTCACAGGTAAGGGTAATTTCTCTGTATTCGATGAGGCTAAGTATATTGGCGGTATCTGTGTTCCAGGTTGTGCTGATTATAGCCGTAAGCAGTTGAACGAATTGACCGATTTTGTTAAGCGTCCTCAGGTCGGTGCCAAAGGATTGGTATATATCAAGTATAATGCTGATGGTACCGTAAAGAGTAGCATAGATAAGTTCTATTCTCCAGAGGAACTTGCTGAAATCAAGACCGTAATGGGAGCCAAGGATGGTGACCTCGTTTTGATTTTGAGCGGTGATAATGCTAACAAGACACGCATTCAACTTTGCTCTTTGCGTTTGGAAATGGGTGACCGTCTTGGTCTTCGTGATAAGAACGTATTCAAGTGTCTTTGGATTATTGACTTCCCTCTCTTTGAGTGGAGTGATGAGGAGCAGCGCCTGATGGCTACGCACCATCCATTCACTATGCCAAATCCTGATGATATCCCATTGCTCGATGAGCATCCTGAGCAGGTTCGTGCCAAGGCATACGACTTTGTTTGCAATGGTATCGAAGTAGGTGGAGGTTCTCTCCGTATCCATGATACTCAGTTGCAGGAGAAGATGTTCGAGGTTCTCGGCTTTACTCCAGAACGTGCTGAGGCCCAGTTCGGTTTCTTGATGAATGCTTTCAAGTATGGTGCACCACCTCACGCAGGTCTTGCTTTCGGTTTGGACCGTTTCGTCAGCATTATGGCTGGTCTTGACAGTATTCGCGATTGTATTGCCTTCCCAAAGAACAACTCAGGTCGAGATGTTATGCTCGATGCTCCTTCTGAACTTGACCCTAAGCAGTTGGATGAATTGGAAATCAAACTTGATTTGAAGGCTGAATAAAAATAGAGAAACGAAGGTATTCACTCCATAAAAGAGTATGTGTAAAATGCCTTGAGAAAAATTCAATGATTTATAATAAGTAATTGATTTTTAGTAAATAAAGTGCTGCGCTTCTTGACGTAAATCAAGAAATGCAGCACTTTTGTTTATAAGTAGTAGTTTTTTCTGTTTTTCTAACACTATTTCGAAATAAAAGTTATAAATTTGCAGCAGATATTAAGGTTGAGCTGACGAAATGAGGCTCAATAGAATCATAAAATTCTTAAAACATGGTAGAAAAGAAAGCGACAACTAAGACTGCTGCAAAGAAGCCAGCAGCAAAGAAGGCTCCAGTAGCAAAGAAGGCTCCTGCAGCAAAGAAGGCTCCTGCAGCAAAGAAGGACGTTCTTTACTTGAACGCAGAGAACGCAGGTTTTAGAGCTGGTGATGTATATCAGGCATTGGCAGCTTCAGAAAAGGCTCTCACAGTAGCAGAAATTGCTAAGGCTGCTAAGATCAGTACAGAGGATGTAATCCTTGGTATCGGTTGGCTCTTCAAAGAGGGTAAGATTAAGGATGAGGACAACAAGGTTGCTCTCGCTTAAATAAGGTTTATTTTTCAAAGAGCCGCGGTTGCTTGTAAGTGAGTAACCGCGGTTTTTTCTTTTTGTGTCTTCTCTCTTGAAAGAGGACGAATGTTATGATTATTATATGAAACTTGATCAGGAGATATTCAATGTTCTTTTGGCTGCGGGTGCAAAAGGGTTGAAAGTAGAAAAAATAGCTCGTCATGTATATAATTCCTGTAATTCGATTTTTACACCTCTGAATTACAAGGATGTTCATAGCTATGTTACGCAATATCTCACCAGATGCGCTAAAGACCCACAATCGCTTATAGAAAAAGGTAAGGGGTATGGTGTATATCATGTTAATTTTGATTCAAAGGCCGTACAGCAACTGATGCTTAATTTTTCTTCTTCTGTATTAGAAAATAGTAATGAAGAGGAGAGTAAGGCTGACGATAGTGCTCCTCAAAGTCTTTTTGATGAGAATATGTTCTAAATTATTTTTTTTATGAGGGGAATGTTGTAGTATGTTCGTATAATATATGTAGACTTTATAAAAACTGATAAAAGTTAAATAATAAACATATAAACGAATAAACTATGGCTAGTAGATATTTATTAGGTTTTGACGTAGGCTCAAGTTCTGTAAAGGCTTCGCTTACTGATGTTGACAATGGAGAAATCGTAGCTTCTGCATTCTATCCGGATCATGAAGCACCCATTATGGCTGTAAAGACCGGTTGGGCAGAGCAGGATCCTCAGATGTGGTGGGATAATGCTAAGCTGGCGCTCAGGAAAATCATGGCAGAATCTGGTGCCAAGGGTGAAGATATCCTTGCAATTGGTATCTCGTACCAGATGCATGGCTTGGTTTGTGTTGATAAGAATCAGCAAGTTTTGCGTCCTAGTATCATTTGGTGCGACTCTCGTGCCGTACCTTATGGCGAGAAGGCTTTTCATGATTTAGGTGAGAATTTCTGCTTGCGTAATCTGCTCAATTCTCCTGGAAACTTTACTGCATCTAAACTTGCTTGGGTAAAGGATAATGAACCGGAACTGTTTGATAAGATTGATAAGATTATGCTTCCTGGTGATTATCTGGCAATGAAACTTTCAGGTGAAGTTAAGACTACTATCAGTGGTCTTTCTGAAGGTATGATGTGGGACTTCAACCAGAAAAAGCCTGCTAAATTCCTGCTTGATTACTTTGGCTTCGATGAAAGCATTCTGGCTGATATTGTTCCTACTTTCTCTGTACAGAGTGTAGTAAGTAAAGCGGCAGCTGAAGAACTTGGTCTGAAAGAAGGTACACCAATATCTTATCGTGCGGGTGACCAGCCAAATAATGCTGTGAGTCTGAATGTGTTCAATCCGGGTGAAATTGCAAGTACTGCAGGTACATCAGGAGTTGTATATGGCGTATTGGGTGATGTTAACTATGATCCAAAGAGCCGTGTCAATACTTTTGCTCATGCTAATTATACTACAGACCTTGACCGTCTTGGTGTATTGTTGTGTATCAATGGAACAGGTATCTTGAATGCGTGGGTTCATCGAAATATCACTCCAGATGTAAGCTATGCGGATATGAATGATCTTGCAGCTTCTGTGCCAATAGGTAGTGATGGTGTTAAGATTATCCCATTTGGTAATGGAGCTGAGCGTGTATTAGAGAATAAGGAAGTTGGTTGTTCTATTCGTGGCATCAGCTTTAATAAGCATAATCGTGCTCATATTGTTCGTGCAGCACAAGAGGGTATCGTCTTCAGTTTCTGCTATGGAATGGAAATCATGCAGCAGATGGGTATGGATATCAAGAATATTCATGCAGGTAAGGCTAATATGTTCCTCAGTCCGTTGTTCCGAGATACCTTGGCGGGTGTGAGTGGTGCTACTATCGAACTTTATGAGACAGATGGTAGTGCAGGTGCTGCTAAGGGTGCTGGTATTGGTGCCGGTATCTATAAGGATCATAATGAGGCTTTTGCTTCATTGAAGAAACTTGCAGTCATAGATCCTGATGAGGCTAACCGTTCTGCTTATCTCGAGGCTTATTCTGCATGGAAAGAAGAGATGAAAAAACTTTAAACGTTTGTAATTTACTTTAGACAAACTTTTTTTATAATATCAGATAAAGGGTGGGAGAAGTCTCACCCTTTATTTTTCTTTTTCCCGATTCTTTTGACTTTTGGGGGAGCTTCCGTCTTATTTAAGGATTGGATTTAAATATCTGTAGTTGATTTTTCTGAGTATCTATCCACCTATGTTTTGCCATGATGAAGCTTTAGAAGATAGATAAGTGATTATACAATGAAAAAATCCCCCAGCCCGCTTGAGAAAGCAGGATGGGGGATTGGTATTTTGAATCAAAAAAGTTTAATTCTTGAAACTGTGGATTGGAGCCGGAATACGACCGGCACGGTTTACGAATGCCTCGCAACTGAATGGGTTTACAGGCATGATTGGAGCATGACCGAGCAAACCGCCAAAATCTACATTGTCGCCTACCTTCATGCCCACAACAGGGATGATACGTACGGCAGTAGTCTTCTGGTTAACCATACCGATGGCAGCCTCGTCGGCAATGACACCGGAAATGGTGGTGGCTGGAGTATCGCCAGGGATGGCAATCATATCCAAACCTACTGAGCAGACACAAGTCATCGCCTCAAGCTTCTCGATGGTCAGCGCACCAGCCTCTACAGCGTTGATCATACCCTGGTCTTCGCTGACAGGGATGAAGGCACCGCTCAAACCACCTACATAAGAAGAAGCCATGATACCGCCCTTCTTAACCTGATCGTTCAGGAGTGCAAGAGCTGCTGTGGTACCAGGAGCACCGGCATGCTCAAGACCGATGAGCTCGAGAATATCGGCTACACTATCACCGATAGCTGGGGTAGGAGCCAATGAAAGGTCGATGATGCCGAAAGGTACGTTCAGACGGCGTGAAGCCTCCTTGGCTACCAACTGACCTACACGGGTAATCTTGAAGGCGGTGCGCTTGATGGTTTCGCAAAGAACCTCGAAGCTTTCGCCCTTTACCTTCTCCAATGCATACTTTACAACGCCAGGACCGCTGACACCGACACTCACTACCGCATCGGCCTCAGAAACACCATGGAAGGCACCAGCCATGAACGGATTGTCGTCTGGCGCATTGCAGAGAACAACAAGCTTGGCGCAACCCAGAGAACCTCTGTCCTTGGTTGCCTCGGCTGTATCCTTTACGATTTCGCCCATCAGTCGGACGGCGTCCATGTTGATACCGGTCTTGGTAGAACCCACATTGACTGAGCTGCAGACGAAATCGGTCTGTGCCATCGCCTGAGGGATAGAACGGATAAGGAGCTCATCGCTCTTGCTCATACCCTTGCTTACGATGGCAGAATAGCCGCCCAGGAAGTTGACACCGAGCTCCTTGGCACACTGGTCGAGGGTCTTTGCAATCTTCACGTAATCGTCGGTAGTCTTGCAGGCAGAACCGCCTACCAGCGAGATAGGAGTGATGGAGATACGCTTGTTGACGATAGGCACACCAAACTCCTTGGAGATTTCTTCGCCGGTCTTCACCAGGTTCTTTGCCAGACGTGTAATCTTGTTATGGATGTTCTGACAGAGCTCATCGAGATTGGTAGATGCGCAATCCAACAGGTTGATACCCATGGTGATGGTACGCACATCGAAATTCTCCTGCTCTATCATCTTATTGGTTTCGATAACCTCAGATATATTGATCATATTGTTTGCTTTTTAAATTCTGTGCATCATATTGAAAATTTCCTCGCGCTGGCATTTAATCTGCACGCCCATAGCCTTACCAACATTGGTGAGATCATCGGCAACTTCCTCGAAAGTTTTCTGCATCTTGCCCATGTCTACGATCATCATCATGTTGAAATACTCCTGTACGATGGTCTGAGAGATATCCAAGATGTTGATACTGTTCTCTGCCAAATAGGTACAAACCTTGGCGATGATACCAACGGTATCCTTGCCCACTACTGTAATAATCGTTCTGTTCATGTATTTATTCCTTTTTTAAATTGGTAAGTTTTCGGCTGCAAATTTACAACTATTTTGTTAGACTACCAAATAAAAAGTCAGAAAACTTGAAAAAACACTAACGCTTTGCAAGTTTTCTGACTTATTTTTACCAATCTTGTTTCCTTATCTTACTTGATGCCTCTTTCGTTGAGCGCTTTAGAATATTTTGCTGCATTCTGCAGGTGCTCATCATAAGTGCGGGCAAAATTGTGGGTGCCGCTGAAATCCTCCTTGGCACACATGTAAAGGTAATCGTGATGCACATGGTTGAGGACGGCATCGATACCTGCTACGCTCGGAATACGGATAGGCCCCGGTGGCAAGCCTGGGTTCTTGTAGGTATTGTACGGGCTCTTGATAGACAGGAGGTTGTTGTAGATGCGCTTGAGGTCGAATCGCTGCCATGCATATTTGATGGTAGGATCGGCCTGCAACGGCATTCCTTCCGGATATTCGGCATTGCGAAGCATCAGACGGTTATAATACATGCCGGCTATCATCGGTTTCTCGCCGTTGTTGGCTGTTTCTTCGTCCACGATGCTGGCAAGGGTGATGATTTCAACCGGTGTCAGCTTCATAGCCTTTGCCTTTTCGGTGCGCTCAAAGTTCCAGAACTTGTCGCTTTCTTTCTTCATGCGCTCCAGGAATTTATCTACCGAGATGTTCCAGTAGAGATCGTAGGTGTTAGGTATGAACATGCAGGCGATGGTGGCTGTATCGTAACCATATTTCTGACAGATGCTCTCGTCGCGCAGGGCATGGTAGAGGTCGTTGCTACCAAACATCATCTTCTTGCCAATCTCATCAGAGAGTTTGTCGAGCGTGCGTACCGAAGTGATGGTGAGGCTTACCGGTTCCTGCAAACCGTTCTTCATGTGGCGCCATGTCTTGAGGGAACCGTCGCCCGGAGCAATGGCGTATCTACCTGTGCGGATATGATCGGCATAGCCGGAATGGAGGGTCAGGGTCTTGAATGCATGGAACGGAATGCTCTTGGCAAATGGGCGGAGCTTGTTGTATACAGAGTCGATGTTATCATCATTGTCGATGTAAACATACTCGGTCTTGCTGCTCTTCGAGAAGGAAGAGAAACAGTAGATGTAGCCCACGATGGCGATGACTGCGATGCAGCCTATAGCACCATACAGATAGAGCTTAGAAAATGATTTTTTCTTTTTCATATTCTTCTTGTTTGTTATTTTTCGGGTGCAAAAGTACAGTAAAAATGGGAAATAGCAAAGTATAGGAATTTAAAATAGGTTAATTGTCATCTTTCTTTATCCGTTGTGTCTGCTTTTTTGTTACCTTTGCACTTGACTTTTAGAATCAACATGTGTATGGGTGCTTTCGGGCACATTATTATAAAAGGATTATGAAAATGAAGTTTTCGATAGCGTATGCTGCCAAGTGGGGCCATGCCCTGCATGTAGAATTAACTTTTGCCGCCGCTGACGGCTATCAAGATACGATGGACTTGCCGATGACCACCCGGGACGGTTATCGCTGGGAGGTGGAAATGGCGTCAAGGCAGAACCGCCATCACCCTTTCGTGGCTGTGGCTTACTGCTACTGCGTGAAAGATGCTGAGGGAAAGGTGCTGCGCAGAGAATCGCTCGCTTCTGCCCGCCAATATGTTTTTGATGAGAGCAAGAATTTCTATTTCCAGGACTATTGGCTGGAGGAGGATAACCCTTATGTGGAAAAAAATGCCTTCATATTGCAGCAGCAGGTTAAGTTTACTGATGTCAATCCGACCCGTCTGCCTCTCTTCGACCGTACCATCATCTTCAAGATTCATGCTCCGAAACTCTATGAGGGTGAGGCTGTGGCTCTGTTGGGAAATCATCCTACGCTGGGCAAATGGAATCCTGCCCACTTCCTGCAGATGCAGAACAATCATGACAAGGACTGGGAAATCTCTGTCAATGTGCAGGCCATCGATGCGCCGATAGAATATAAATATGTGGTGATTGATGCACAGACCCAGAAACTGAAGAGATGGGAATTCGGAGATAACAGAACCTTTGGTGTTTCGGGTAATGAACAGGCTGGCGGACAGGGCGTTCCTCAGGGTGAACTCCGCGTCTATCAGCAGGATGTTTATGTGCTTCATGGCGGTGACTTCCGTATCAAGAGGGTTCCGCCTCATGCCCAGTTCAATTTCGATACCTATATCTTCGATCTTGACGGAACCCTGATTTCTTCTCTCCATGACCTGGCTGCAAGTTGCAATTATGCGCTGAAACTGAACGGGATGCCTGAACGTACGCTGGAGGAGGTACGCATGTTTGTAGGAAACGGGGTGAAGAAACTGATGGAACGTGCCGTGCCGGGAGGATTGGAGAACGGGAAGTTTGAGAAAACCCTGCAGGATTTCCGCAAGCATTATATGGTACACAATATGGATAACACGAAGCCTTATCCTGACGTGATGGAGATGCTGGAGGAACTGAAAAACAGGGGAAAGAACATTGCAGTGGTAAGCAACAAGTTTTATGCTGCTACACAGGAAATCTGCCGCCATTTCTTCGGCGACCTGGTAGATGTAGCGATAGGAGAACGGGAAAATATCAAGAAAAAACCGGCTCCAGATACCGTAAACGAAGCCTTGCGACAGCTGCATGCGGATAGAGAAAGGGCGGTATATATCGGCGACAGCGACGTGGATGTGATGACAGCAAAGAACAGCGGAATGCCTTGTATCTCTGTTCTTTGGGGATTCAGAGATCACGATTTTCTGTTGGCACATGGAGCTTCTATCCTGGTATCATCACCCTTGCAGATATTATAAGATAAGGTAGGATAAAACTATCTGGAAGACCATCATAGAGAATGGTCTTCCAGGTATTTCTTGATAAACTCAAAATAGGTTTCTGAGATAGGAATGCTCTGGTCGCCATAGGTGACGTGCTGCTGGTCTACCGTATCAAACTTTGTCATGTTGGCAAGGAACGAACGGTGTACACGCTTGAATTTCTCTTTAGGCAACCTTTCTTCCAGCTGTTTGAGGTTGCCCAGGGTTCTGATGTTAGGCCTGCCCTCAAGATGGAACCGGATGTAATCTTTGTCGCAGTCAACAAACAGAATATCATCTATCGGGATTCTCACACATTTGTAATCTCGTTTTACCACCAGGAACCCGTCGCGCTTGATTGGGTTGTAGTTATCATCCTGCATGTAGCTTTCGAAGACTTTCTGGCATGATCTCATAAAGTCATCGTAACTGATGGGTTTGAGCAGATAGTCGAATGCATTTACCTTGTAGGCCTCGATGGCATACTCCTTGAATGCGGTGGTGAAGACAATCTTCACGTTCTTCGGTACAACCTTTGCAAATTCCAGACCGCTGATCTGCTGCATGTGGATAGCGAGAAAGAGTACGTCGAGATGATTGTGACGGATACCGTCTACAGCATCTATCGCACTTTTGTAGGCTCCGATCAGATGCAGGGTTGGAGTCTTCTCTATATACTGTTCCAGGAGTTGCAATGCTTCCGGATCTTCATCTATGATGGCGCAATTTAAAATCATAATCTTATTGTTTTAGTGATTTTACTCTCGATTTCCGTAAAAACGAAAATTGTGCTTAATTATTGTGTTAAGCCGAAAAATTTTTCGGATAAATTTTTATTTTCACGATTTTACCTTAAATTTGTTTAATCTATTTGGTTGTTTGAGGAAAAACCTATAACTTTGGAGTTTGATAAGTAAGACTATAACTGTAAAATATGAAATACAATAAGAAACAACATACCAAATTTTCCTGTCGGAGCAGGTATTTCTTTCTGGCCTTGGCCTTGGCTATGGCATCGGTTGATGTCTCTGCCCAGAAGATTTCGCTAGGCTCTTGCATCACCCGTGACGGAGGCCAGTTTAAAGGCGAAATGGTGAGTGGAAAGCCGCAGGGGAAAGGTACTACCATCTATAAGAATGGTGATACCTACGAAGGCTCTTATATGAAAGGTAAGCGCGAAGGTTATGGTGTTTATACCTTCAGCGACGGTGAAAAGTATGAGGGACAGTGGATGCAGGACCAGCAGCATGGTACTGGTACCTACTATTTCCAGAACAACAATAAATATGTAGGTCTCTGGTTTCGCGATTACCAGCATGGTCATGGCGTCATGTTCTATTATAATGGTGATAAATATGATGGCGACTGGTATAAGGACAAGCGGCAGGGACGTGGCGTTTATACTTATTCCAACGGCGCTCAATATAAAGGCCAGTGGATGAACGACATGAAGAATGGCAACGGCTTCTTCAACTGGGGAGACGGAACTACTTATGACGGTCATTGGCTCGACAACCAGCGCTCGGGCAAAGGTACTTTCAAGTATGCTGATGGCGATGTGTATATCGGCGACTGGAAAGATGATATCCAGGACGGTAAGGGTATCTATAAATTTCATAATGGCGACATTTATGAAGGTGATTATGTGCAGGGCGAACGAACGGGGATAGGCATCTTCCGCTCAGCAAAGGGAGCCAAGTATAACGGACAGTTCAAGGATGGTCTGCGTACCGGTCAGGGTACCTTCATCTGGAAAAATGGCGATATCTATGTAGGCGAGTGGAAAGATGATTTGCAGAACGGCAGGGGTAAACTGACCAAGAAGAACGGCGACGTGTTTGAAGGTGAGTTTAAGAATGGCCTGGTAGATGGCAATGTCGTGATTCATTATGCTGATGGCAGAAAATTCAAGGGTGCCTATCATAAAGGTAAGCGCCAGGGACCTTGCATAGAAGAAGATAAAAACGGCAAGCGTTTCGAAGGTACCTACCGTAACGATGTGCGTGAAGGAAGATTTGTTGAGAAAGACCGCAACGGACAGGTTACAGCAAAGGGAACCTACGAGAACGGTAAACGATTTGAAGACTAATCTCTTCAGAAAATAGAGAATTACAAAGAAATTATAAATAACGAGATTGAGAACCTTTATATCTTAAATAATGAGATAAAAGAACATATCATAAAGTTCAAAGTTCAATGTTCAATGTTCAAATCTCAAAGTTAAAAGTAAATGTTCAAATCTTAAAGTTTAAACTAGAATTATGGTAGTAGATACTTTAGACAATCTGGAGAAATACGTTTCTCTCAATCCGCTCTTCGCTGATGTAGTGAAGTTTATCAAGGAAAATGACCTCTCTAAGCTGGAGGACGGTAAGCATTTTATCAAGGAGGGTGACCTCTTTGTCAACATAACGACAGCTCATGGAAAGAGCGAGGAAGATGCTGGGCTTGAAACACATCGCAAGATGATTGATATTCAGATTCCTCTAGACAACGATGAGACTTATGGCTATACTCCGCTTGCTGATCTTCCTGAAGTGGAATATAACGAGGCAAAGGATGTGACCAAGTATCCTGGTGTGAAGGCGCAGACGCTCGTTACCTGCAAGCCAGGTCAGTTTGCCATTTTCTGGCCACAAGACGGTCATCAGCCATGCATCGGTAACGGTGATATCCACAAGGCTATCTTCAAGATTAAAAATTAAAGAAGAAAAATTCTTCAAGATAAAATTAAAGAATAAAAATATAGAGTAACCATCTAAAATCATGATATATGGCAACAGAAAAGAAAACTACAGCCCAAAAGGCTGCAACTAAAAAAGCAACTGCAAAGAAAACAGTTGCAAAAAAAGCAGCGAAGGCTGTGGTAAAACATATCGGACTCGTGAAGAACGACCCATATCTGGCAGACTATGAGGATGCTATCAAGGGCCGACACGAACATGCACTATGGAAACTCGGTCAGCTGACTAATAACGGCAAACAGACATTGAGCGATTTTGCCAATGGATACGAGTATTTCGGACTGCATAAGACTGCCCGTGGATGGGTGTTCCGTGAGTGGGCACCTAATGCTACAGACATCTATCTGATAGGTGATTTCAACAACTGGCAGGAAACCGAAAAGTATCGTGCCAAAAGAATAAAGAATACCGGCAACTGGGAACTCAAACTTCCGGAGAAAGCGATGAAACATGGCGATCTCTTCAAGATGAAAGTTCACTGGGAAGGTGGAGAAGGTGAGCGTATTCCTGCATGGGCACAACGCGTGGTGCAGGACGACCAGACCAAGATTTTCTCTGCTCAGGTATGGAATCCGGAACCATATAAATGGAAGAAGAAAACCTTCAGACCAAATGTGGCGCCGCTGCTTATCTATGAATGCCATATCGGTATGGCGCAGGATGCAGAGAAGGTTGGCACCTACACAGAGTTTAAGGAGAATGTGTTGCCACGTATCATCAAGGATGGTTACAACTGCATTCAGATTATGGCTATCCAGGAGCATCCGTATTATGGCTCCTTCGGCTATCATGTAAGCAGTTTCTTTGCAGCAAGTAGCCGCTTTGGAACTCCTGAGGAGTTGAAGGATCTCATTGATACTGCTCACCAGAATGGTATTGCCGTCATCATGGACATCGTTCACTCTCATGCCGTAAAGAATGAGGTGGAAGGACTGGGTAATCTCGCTGGCGATCCTAACCAGTATTTCTATCCTGGCGAACGTCATGAGCATCCGGCTTGGGACAGCCTTTGTTTCGACTATGGAAAGGATGAAGTCATCCATTTCCTGTTGAGTAACTGCAAGTATTGGCTCAATGAGTTCCATTTCGACGGATTCCGTTTTGATGGTGTAACATCCATGCTCTATTACAGTCATGGTCTGGGTGAGGCATTCTGCAACTACGGAGATTATTTCAATGGTCACGAGGACGACAATGCCATCTGCTATCTTACCCTTGCCAACTGTCTGATTCATGAGGTTAACAAGCATGCCATTACGATTGCCGAAGAGGTGAGCGGAATGCCGGGACTGGCAGCCAAGTTTGAAGATGGCGGTTATGGCTTTGACTATCGCATGGCGATGAATATTCCAGATTATTGGATCAAGACCATCAAGGAACAGAAGGATGAAGACTGGAAACCATCCAGCATCTTCTGGGAGGTAAAGAACCGCCGTTCGGATGAGAAGACCATCTCTTACTGTGAGAGTCATGACCAGGCATTGGTGGGCGATAAGACCATCATCTTCCGTCTGATTGATGCCGATATGTACTGGCATTTCAAGAAGGGCGATGAAAACGAAATGGCTCATCGCGGTATAGCTCTGCATAAGATGATCCGACTGGTTACTGCCTCTACAATCAATGGCGGTTATCTCAACTTCATGGGTAATGAGTTCGGTCACCCAGAGTGGATCGATTTTCCTCGCGAGGGTAATGGCTGGAGCCATAAATACGCCCGCAGACAGTGGAATCTGGTAGATAATCATGAACTCTGCTACCACTATCTTGGAGATTTCGACCGAGAAATGCTCAAGACAATCACAAGCGAAAAGAATTTTAACAAGACACCAGTTGTAGAAATCTGGCATAACGATGGCGATCAGGTTCTCGCCTTTATGCGTGGCGATCTGCTCTTCGTGTTCAACTTCTCGCCAACCCGCTCTTTCACAGACTATGGCTTCCTGGTTCCTACCGGTTCCTACAGCGTAGTGCTTGATTCTGACAACAAGGATTTCGGCGGCAATGGCTTGAATGATGACACGATGACGCATTTGACCAGCTACGATCCACTTTATGTGAAAGACCGTAAGGAGTGGCTGAAGCTTTATCTGCCAGCTCGTACAGCTCTGGTGCTGAAGAAAAATTAATAGATTGATTTATGAAAAATAAAAGGAGTAGTACGGCGAAGATGCAAATCGCCTGTGCTATCATCTTTATCACATTTACCTACGTCTACCTGGCATTTTACCAGGCAGACGTGTTGGCAGTGGCTCAGCATGTTTTCTCAGGCGGTTTGACCAACTACAGTTACACGCTAGCTCCACTGCTTATTACACTCGTACTCTATCTGCTGCAAGTGGGAGTGTACGCGGTAACCCGTGTGAAACGCCGTTTCCACGGGCTTACTTATTTCCCTTCGTTCCTCGTCCTGACGATGATTACCGATATTCCCGTTGATATCGACCTTCATCATTCATTGGGGGCGTGGTGGATTATCCTGCCACTCTGCCTGATTCTCTGGGGTGGATTGATATGGATAGCCCGACAGCTGGAGCCGATAGAAACAGAGCCTCACAGCAACGGCTGGTTCTCACGCTATATATGGGTGAATCTGCTTCAGATGCTGGTGATGATATTGCTTGTCAACTTTATAGCAAGCAATGACCGGCTGTTTCATGAACGTATGCGCATGGAACATCTGATGAAAGAAAAACAGTATGAAAAAGCTTTGGAAGTAGGTGAAAAATCGCTCAAGACAGATTCTTCGCTGACGATGCTCCGTATAGCTTGTCTCAACGAAACTGGCGAATTGGGCAGTCGTCTCTTTACCTATACGCTGGTAGGTGGAAGTAAGGCGATGATGCCGGATAGCGTAACCGTGAAGGCTATGATGTGGAAGGCGCCAAAATGGATGCAGAAACCATCGGCATGGATGGTTAAACATCATCTTAAGTATCGTCTGCCTGTTGACTATCAGCTTTGTGCGCTCTTGCTGGACAGGCAACTCGACAAGTTCGTGGTAGAGGTGCAGAAACATTATAAAGTAACATCGGGCAAACTGCCTGTTCATTATAAGGAAGCGTTGGTTCTCTATACACATCGCCGCAGTAATCCAACTATCATTTATCACGATAATGTGATGGATACTGACTTTGAGGATTATCAGCAGATGGATCATAAATATGCCAACGAGACTGAAAGGCAGAATGCTATTCGGGATACTTATGGAAATACCTACTGGTATTATTATGAGTATGGTAACAAATAAAAGTTTTAATTAAGGAGATTGATATGAAAAGACAGATATTCAGAAACTTATGGGTTTTACTGGCATTTTTCCTTCTGCTTGCACCATCTGGGGTGCAGGCACAGAAGAAGGAGATTGTTGCAGCCAAAGATCTGGTAAAGGCTGGCAAGGATTTGGCAAAGGCTGAATCCAGTATGCGCAAACTCCTGACGGATTCTGCCAATCGGAAAAACAGGAAGATTTGGAGCATTCTCTTCGATGCTGTGAAGAAGCAGTATGAGCAGGGTAATGAAAAACTCTATCTCAAACAGGCGTATGATACAGCCCAACTCTTCAATGCAACCAGGCAGCTCTTCGTTATAGCCCAAGGACTTGATTCCGTAGAGATGATTCCTAATAAGAAAGGAAAATGTGAGTTTGATTTCCGTAAGTCTCACTCTGAATATTTGAACAGAATCCGGCCGAACCTCTATAACGGAGGAACTTGGTTTATCAGGAAGCAGAAATATAAGGAGGCTTATCAGTTCTTTGACCAGTATATAGAGTGCAGTACAGCACCGATGTTCCAATCGTATAAGTATGCCCAAAAAGACAAATATCTTTCTTCGGCAGCTTATTGGGCTGTTTATGCCGGATATAAGATGCAAGATACCAAAGCTACGCTTCATCATTCTTATGAGGCGCTGAAAGATACGGCTCATTATAACTATATGTTACAGTATCTGGCAGAGACTTATAAACTGGAGAAGGATACTGCTCGCTATCTCTCGACCTTGAAGGAAGGTTTTGAGCGGGATCCGAAATTCCCGTTCTTCTTCCCGCGTCTGGTAGAGTTTTATTCGCAGGAGAATCAGCTCGATTCTGCACTCGCCGTAGCAGATAAGGCGCTGGCGATAGCTCCCGACAATGATATCTATCTCTTTACCAAGGGAACCATTCTCCTGAATATGGGTGATTTCAAGCAATGCATCGAAGTGAGCAAAAAGGCACTTGCCGTGAACGATTCTTTGGCTGGTGCTTATTATAATATAGGTTTGGCTTATTTCAATCAGGCGGTTGAAATGGATAAGAATTCACTGCAATCCCGCAAAACGCATCAGGTGATAGACGGACTTTACAAGAGTGCAATGCCTTATCTGCAGAAGTACAGAACGATGGCGCCTGATATGCAGGACCAGTGGGCTTTGCCGCTATATACCATCTATCTGAACCTGAACATGGGTAAGGAGTTTGATGAGATTGACAAACTGCTCAATCAGAAAAAGAAATAAGGCCTCATGATGAGGAATTTATGAAAACTTCTCTTTAATAAAAGAATACTTCTCTTTAGAAATTGATTATTAGAAATTTATGATAGACAGAATTTTAGATAAACTGGGCATTGAGCTCAATGATATGCAGCAGAATTCCATGCAGGCAATCTTGCACGGGAACAAGGATGTGGTGATACTTTCGCCAACAGGTAGTGGCAAGACACTGGCTTATCTTCTGCCTCTTACCCAACTTATAGATGCTACTGATGACGAGGCACAGGCGGTGGTGGTAACTCCTGGTCGGGAACTCGCTTTGCAGTCGGCTAACGTATTGAAGAATATGGGCAGCGGTTTGCGTGCGATGGCTTGCTATGGTGGTCGTGCTACGATGGATGAGCATCGCGTGATGAAACAGGTTCGTCCTCAGATTGTATTTGGAACTCCAGGCCGTCTCAATGATCATCTGGATAAGGGAAATCTTTCTCCATATCACATCAAATACCTGATTATTGATGAGTTTGACAAGTGTCTGGAGATGGGTTTCCAGGACGAAATGAGCCGACTGATCAAGTCTTTGCCTGGCTTGCGTCGACATTTCCTGCTTTCTGCTACCGAGGCGGAGGAGATTCCTCATTTCGTACACATGGGTAGGGTAGAAAAGATAGATTACCGTGTGGATGAAGATCAGGTTCCTGACCGTGTACATATATATAAGGTGGATAGTCCGGTAAAGGATAAACTGGAGAGTCTGTCACTTTTGCTACGCAGTTTAGGCGATCAGAGTACCATTGTATTCCTCAATTATCGCGACAGTGTAGAGCGCACCAATAAATATCTGGTGGAGCAGGGATTTTCAACCTCTTTCTTCCATGGTGGATTGGAACAGAAAGAACGCGAGGCTTCTCTCTATCGTTTCAGCAACGGTAGTGCCAATATCTTGGTGAGTACGGATCTGGCTTCGCGCGGACTTGATATTCCAGATATAGATAATATTATCCATTATCACATGCCGGAAAGTGAAGATGGTTATATCCATCGTGTAGGGCGTACGGCAAGATGGGAAGCCCAGGGCAGGGCTTTCTTCCTGTTAGGTCCTGAAGAGCATATTCCGGAATATGTGGATGCTGAAATTGAGGATTACGAGATGCCTGCTGCTGATCAGCTTCCTGCGCCAGCCAAACCTAAGATGGCTACTATATATATAGGTAAAGGCAAAAAGGATAAAATCAGCAAGGGTGACATCTTAGGCTTCCTTTGCAAGAAGGGTGGGCTGCAGTCGGCTGAAATTGGTAAGATTGATGTTAATGACCGTTATGCTTATGCTGCCATTTCCCGAACGAAGTTGCGCAGCGTACTGAATAATGTAAAGGGCGAAAAGATAAAAGGTGTCAAAACGATAGTGGAAGAGGTAAGGTAGTTGACAAACTGCTGCTATCTTTTCTCTGTTGCTTGCTAATGTATAATAAATGTAAAAATAGACATAAATATGCAGTTATTATACTAAAATGACTAACAAAATGAAAGAAATCTGCGCAAAACGCTAAAAATGTGCAGAAAAGTTTGGTAGTTTCAAATAAAAAGTGTAATTTCGCAGTCGTAAATACAATCCAAAGGTTTACTATGTATCCTATATGGGTGTATTGTGCACTAATTTTTCCTGCTAACAGGATTATATCGTATAAAACTTAAATAATTATACAAAGATGAAGAAGTACAATTTTAACGCAGGTCCATCAATGCTTCCACGCGAAGTGATTGAGAACACAGCAAAGCAGATTTTGGATTTTAATGGTTCAGGTCTTT
>CAVHWE010000009.1:0-25951 GCA_963639495.1 bacterium
TTCATAATCCTTTAATAATTAATAATGTGTTAATACTTCTATTGATTGTCTCTTTCTGAAAACGGACTTTCATTGGTTGTTATTCAAATCGAGCCATTCTTTTACATTATGTTCGTTTTCGGCTACAAAATTAATACATTTTGTCAGCATTTTAAAGAAATAATAAACATTTCGTTTTCACTTTTCGACTGATATTTTAATTTTATCCAGGCTTATCCTATTCTCCTTACAATTTGTAAGGCAGAAGACGTTTTTATGATACAAATTGTAAGATAGCGAAAAATAATCAAGATTTCTGTATATATTTTCTTGCATATTTCAGCAAAACGTCGTACCTTTGCAACCGAAATCAAACAAATAGTCATCGAAATATTCGAAAGACTAGCAAAAAGTCAAATCTCAACAAGAGATAAGACATGAGAGATAAAAGAAGAGTATTCAAACATAAAGAACAACGCAGATGAAAGAAACAGTTCATTTTACAAAGATGCAGGGAGCGGGTAACGATTATATATATGTAGATACCCAACAATACGACATCCCTGACCCAGAGAAGGCGGCCATTGCCTGGAGTGCTTATCACACGGGCATAGGAAGCGATGGACTGGTTCTCATCGGAAAGCCGCAAGACGGCAGAAGAGCAGATTATTCGATGCGCATCTTCAATGCCGATGGTTCAGAAGCGATGATGTGCGGCAATGCAAGCCGATGCATCGGTAAGTATCTTTACGAAAAAGGATTGACCCAAAAGGACACCATCCGACTGGAAACACTTTCGGGTATCAAGATATTGAAACTTCATCTTCAGGATAATAAGAAAGTTGTGGAATCGGTAACAGTAGACATGCTGAAACCCAAACTCGAAAATCCCGAGCAATTCATAGGCCCTTCGGTGCTCGAAGCTGACGGCAGAAAATTTGAAGGCACCTATGTTTGCATGGGTAATCCGCATTTCGTTACCTTCGTGGATGACATCGACACCATCGACATCGCCCACTATGGTAAAATCCTGGAAAGAGACAAGGCTTTTCCCCAGCGATGCAACATAGAATTTGCACAAGTAACTGACACAGACGTCATAAGGACACGAGTTTGGGAAAGGGGAAGCGGAATAACAATGGCTTGCGGAACAGGAGCCTGTGCTACAGCTGTAGCCGCAGCCCTTACCAAGCGCGCTGGCAGAAAGAGCAGTATCGTGATGGATGGCGGAACGCTAGAAATAGAATATAGCGAGGCTGATGATCATGTCTACATGACAGGACCTGCAGCATTCGCCTTTGAAGGAGAAATCCAGGTGGAGTGTTGAATGTGGAATGTTGAATGTTGAATTTAGCAGTACCCACAAAGTCTCTGGAGTGTGGAATGTTGAATGTTGAATTTAGCTGCGCCCACAAAGTCAACATTCAACACTCAACATTAAAAATAGACGCAAACTTAAATAATAATAAGGTCGACAAAAAGACCGCAATAAAAGGAGAAACAAAATATGGCATTAGTTAATGAACATTTCCTGAAGTTGGCCAACAACTACTTGTTTGCCGACATCGCAAAGAAGGTGAACGCCTACAAGATTGCACATCCAAAGCAGCGTGTAATCAGTCTGGGCATCGGTGACGTAACCCAACCTCTCTGCCCTGCCGTCATCAAGGCGATGCACAAGGCAGTGGATGAGATGGCTGAGCAGGCTTCTTTCAGAGGCTACGGTCCGGAGCGAGGCTACGACTTCCTCCGAGAGGCTATCATCAAGAACGACTTCCTGCCACGTGGCATTCATCTTGACGCCAACGAGGTATTCGTAAACGATGGAGCCAAGAGTGATACAGGAAATATCCAGGAGATTTTGAGATGGGATAACAACATCGGCGTTACCGACCCGATTTATCCGGTTTATATAGATTCTAACGTGATGATAGGTAGAGCGGGAGTCTTTGAGAATGGCAAGTGGAGCAACGTAACCTACATGCCTTGCGATGAGAGCGATGACTTCATCCCTCAGATACCAGACCACCGTGTGGATATGATTTACCTCTGTTATCCAAACAACCCTACGGGTACGGTCATCTCGAAGGAGGAACTCAGAAAATGGGTAAACTATGCTATCAAGAACGAGAGCATCATCCTCTATGATGCAGCCTACGAGGCATATATCACCGACCCATCAATTCCTCATTCTATCTACGAGATTCGTGGAGCCAGAAAGGTAGCGATAGAATTCCACAGTTATTCGAAGACTGCCGGATTCACCGGTGTACGTTGCGGTTACACCATCGTACCAAAGGAGTTGAAGGCAAAGACATTGACCGGTGAGGAAGTGGCACTGAACCCAATCTGGGACCGCCGCCAGTGCACCAAGTTTAATGGTACAAGCTATATCAGCCAGCGTGCTGCCGAAGCCATCTACACCCCTGAGGGCAAGGAACAGGTAAAGGCAACCATCAACTACTATATGGAGAATGCCCACTTCATGAGAGCAGAACTCCAGAAACTAGGCTTGAGAGTTTATGGTGGCGAGAATGCACCTTATCTCTGGGTGAAGACGCCAAACAATACACCTAGCTGGAAATTCTTCGAAGAGATGCTTTATGGTGCCAGCGTAGTCTGCACTCCAGGTGTCGGCTTCGGTCCATCGGGCGAAGGCTACATCCGACTCACCGCCTTCGGCGAGCATGAGGACTGCAAGGAAGCCATGGAGAGAATTGCCAAATGGCTGGGAAAATAGATTAAGTGAAGAACGAAGAGTGAAGAGTGAAGAATTCTATAGCTTTCTTGCTTGAATCTCTCGTGACTCACATAAGACATAAAGATAAGAACAATATGTAAAACGAAGAAAAGAACAAGAGAGGCAAATGAATTCATCACTCTTCGTTCTTCACTCTTCACTAAAAATAATATAAGGTATGAGCAACTTAAGATTTGAAGCTGTTTCAGAGGCTTCCAAGAGAAAGCCTGTTGAGGTAACCGCTCCTAGCGAGCGACCAAGTGAATTCTTCGGAAAGAAGGTATTCAACCGACAGAAGATGTACAAGTATCTCCCTGCAGATGTCTATGAGAAACTGGTAGATGTCATCGACAACGGAGCACGTCTCGACCGTAACATCGCCAACGCCGTAGCCAAAGGCATCAAGCAGTGGGCTGACGAGAATGGCGTAACCCACTACACCCACTGGTTCCAGCCATTGACAGAAGGTACTGCCGAGAAGCACGATGCCTTCATCGAGCACGATGGCAAGGGTGGTATGATCGAGGAATTTTCAGGTAAGTTGCTCGTTCAGCAGGAGCCTGATGCTTCTTCTTTCCCATCTGGCGGTATCCGCTCTACCTTCGAGGCTCGCGGTTATTCTGCATGGGATCCAACATCTCCTGTATTCATCATCGACGATACACTCTGTATCCCTACTGTCTTCATCTCTTATACAGGTGAGGCTCTCGACTATAAAGCTCCATTGCTCCGTTCATTGCACGCTGTAAACGTAGCAGCTACAGAGGTTTGCCACTACTTCAACCCTGATGTCAAGAAAGTTATTTCCAATCTCGGTTGGGAGCAGGAGTACTTCCTGGTAGATGAAAGCTTGTATGCAGCACGTCCTGACCTGATGCTGACAGGCCGCACCTTGATGGGTCACGATTCTGCAAAAAACCAGCAGATGGACGACCACTACTTCGGAGCCATCCCAGAGCGTGTTCAGGCATTCATGAAGGATTTGGAAATCCAGGCTCTTGAGCTCGGTATTCCTTGCAAGACCCGTCACAACGAGGTGGCACCAAACCAGTTTGAGTTGGCACCTATCTTCGAGGAGACCAACCTTGCCGTTGACCACAACATGCTCTTGATGAGCTTGATGAAGAAGGTAGCTCGCCATCACGGTTTCCGCGTACTTCTCCATGAGAAGCCATTCGCAGGCATCAACGGTTCCGGTAAGCACAACAACTGGAGTCTCGCTACAGATACAGGCATTCTGCTTCATGGCCCTGGCAAGACACCAGAGGATAACCTCCGTTTCGTAGTCTTCATCACAGAGACTTTGATGGGTGTATATAAGCACAATGGTTTGCTCAAGGCTTCTATCATGAGCGCTACCAATGCACATCGTCTGGGCGCCAACGAGGCACCTCCAGCAATCATCTCTTCATTCCTCGGCAAGCAGTTGACCGACCTTCTCGAGCACATTGAGAAAGCCGACAAGAAGGACCTCTTCACCGTGGCTGGCAAGCAGGGCATGAAGCTGGATATCCCAGAGATTCCTGAGTTGATGATTGATAACACCGACCGTAACCGTACATCACCATTCGCCTTCACCGGTAACCGTTTCGAGTTCCGTGCCGTAGGTTCTGAGGCTAACTGTGCATCAGCAATGATTGTACTGAACACAGCTGTAGCTGAGGCTTTGACCGACTTCAAGAAGCGTGTGGATGAGTTGATTGCCAAGGGTGAGGACAAGACATCTGCCATCATCGATATCGTTCGTCAGGATTTGAAGACCTGCAAGCCAATCCGTTTCGACGGCAATGGTTACTCAGATGAGTGGGTAGAGGAAGCAGCTAAGCGTGGTCTGGACTGCGAGAAGAGCTGTCCTAAGATTTTCGAGCGTTATCTCGACCCTGCGTCTATCAAGATGTTCGAGGATATGGGTGTCATGAAGAAGAACGAGTTGGAAGCTCGTAACGAGGTGAAATGGGAGACCTACACCAAGAAGATTCAGATTGAGGCTCGTGTAATGGGCGATTTGAGCATGAACCACATCATCCCTGTGGCTACTCACTATCAGAGCCAGCTGGCTAAGAATGTGGAGAACATGATTGACATCTTCGGTGACGAGGAAGGCAAGAAATTGACTGCCCGCAACATCAATATCATCAAGAAGATTGCCGAGCGCACTCAGATTATCGAGACCGGTGTTGAGGAGTTGGTTAATGCCCGCAAGGTGGCCAACAAGATTGAGAATGAGCACGATAAGGCAATTGCTTATCATGACACAGTAGCTCCAAAGATGGAGGAGATCCGTTATCAGATTGACAAGTTGGAGTTGACAGTAGCCGATGAGCTCTGGACCTTGCCTAAGTATCGTGAGCTCTTGTTCATCCGCTAAGGTCATTATCTTCAAATCGAAATAAAAAAAGCTCTAAAAAGAGCTACTCTTCATCAGATATAACAATTGAACGATCAATCTATTTCTTTTATTGGTTGTTTAAGTTTGCGCGGAGTGTGGTTGTGAAATCACGCTCCGCTTTTTTATATACGCAGAAAAAACTGTAATAAGCTTCATTGTCCAATGAAGCCTACTTCAACTATCAATGAAGCCTGTTTCGATGACTAACGAAGCAGGCTTCATAAAACTTATGTAATTCTATTCATTGATACAAGCCGCACAAATAAACTCGCTTAAACTAAATGCTATATCTTTATGAGCATATGTACCTCCATAACGCCCAGACTTTGCAATCAAACCAATTGCATTGGTGGTATCTATCCATTTTTTAGGAGAAAGAGTAAAAGCATTAAGACCTGCCTCTTTTTTAAACCCCTCGAATTCGAGGGGTTTAAAAGAAGGATTATATAAACCTTCCCAAATTACCAAGCATAAACCAAACATACCACAACTATGCTATTTTTCATCTGCCACATTTATATTTCTGGAAGATTCTATCTTTTTTTCCTAAAATATGAGTACTTTTGTAAAAGATTTACAGGAGGAATTTTCAATTACAGGCAAGACGAATCTACAAACATAAATAAGAGAGAGGGGAAAAAGAAAGGTTGCTTTATATCACGCTTTCCATACTTCACTGCCTATCATGGCAGGATATGGATTTCTGGGACTGACCACCTTGAAAGTGCGTACCACATTACGACTGTCGCCGAGGAGGGCTGAAGCTGAACATTAACGTTTCACTCTTTTTATAAGCAGCGCATGCTAAAGAATATAAAGAAATATGTATCAATGGGTTATATAGGATTTAGAACATCCATAAAACGCTATTTTTACCCCATTTTCAGTGTTCAGAGTTCAGTATTCAGCCTGATGTTCAGCCTCATAAGACATAGAATAAACAAGTACTTTCAATCTTAAGTTACCGAATGGTGAACAGCGGGGTGAACACTTGCCCAAAGTATTCACCTTTTCGGCTTCGGGGTGAACCCTAGTAAAAAGAACTTTGTATATACAGCGCATGCTAGAAATATAAGAGTCTAGATTATAATGGGTTATGGGGTATATTTAACACATTATTAACGCTAAAGGTTGGCATCGGGGTTCACCCTTCACCGACTTCATTGCCAAGTGTTCACCCTCACTCTTATTTAGAGAACGTTGCAAACAACAGCAAGTCCCAGCAGAATACCGCCCCCGACCTGCCCTTCTAGGGGTGGGTAGGGTAAGTCTGGCGTAAACAAGATAGTTACGATAGCTAAGTATCATGGTTACGATGGCTAAGTATCATGGTTACGATGGCTAAGTATCATACTTATGATATGCATGAGTTGGGCTTCAATTTTCTGTACCCTCTGCTACATGCTGCTCATCAGAATTTGATTATACGCATTTCTCCATCAATACAAAGGTGATGAAACCCAGGAGAAGAGCGTAAGTGGCTTGCTTCTGAAAACCATGGGCATGGGTTTCGGGAATCATCTCATCGCTCGTTACATAAAGCATGGCACCACCGGCAAAACCCAGCATCACGGGGAGGAAGGTGGAAGAGGCTGAACCCAAACCGAAACCCAACAGGATGCCTACCACTTCGAGCAAAGCGATGAAGATGGAAATGAAGAAGGTACGGGCTGCAGAAACACCAGCCATCATCAAAGGAGCGATGATGACCATTCCCTCGGGGATATTCTGCAGGGCGATACCGAAGGAAACGCCCCACTCCGTTGTACCTTCTGATGAGCAGACACTCACTCCTGCCGCCATGCCTTCGGGCAGTTTGTGCAGGGCAATCGCCATCACAAAAAGCATCACATGACTGAGCCTGGCATTGTTGCGATGCTCCTCGGGATCGAGTCCCGTGATATGATGAAGATGGGGAGTCACCAGGTCTAGCACGTTCAGGAACAGGGCGCCTGACATCACGCCGATTACTACCAGCCACCAAAGACTGGTCTGTTCGAAGGCTGGCACTATCAGTCCCAACGTGGAAGCAGCCAGCATGATTCCGGCACAATATCCCAACACGGCATCATTCCATTTATGGGGCAACTCCTTGACGAAAAATCCCAAAATGGCACCTATAATCGTGGCACCGCAAAGCCCGGCGGCACTAATCAATACGTTTGTCATTGCATTTTTTTTGTTTTTAACCTATAAAATATACCGAAGTTATCAGTAATGTATGTGAAGATGCAGATACTTGATAGAAGATAAAAAAAGCATGGACAACCTCACGGTTACCCATGCCCATCTATTTCGTATCTGATCTATTCTATATTATATGTGTATAGTCATGGTGAAATTGGTTTATTTCAACTTCTTATAACCGTAAGCTGCATTATTGCCCAACTGCTCTTCGATGCGGATAAGCTGGTTGTACTTGGCCATACGGTCGGTACGGCTCATAGAACCTGTCTTGATCTGACCGGAGTTGGTTGCTACAGCAATATCAGCAATTGTAGTATCCTCGGTTTCACCAGAACGATGGGAAGTAACGGTGGTGTAACCATGGCGATGAGCCATCTCGATAGCATCCAGTGTCTCGGTGAGAGAACCAATCTGGTTTACCTTGATGAGGATAGAGTTGGCTGCACCCATCTTGATACCCTTCTCCAGGAACTTCACGTTTGTAACAAAGAGGTCGTCACCTACCAACTGGCAGCGGTCACCGATGGCAGCAGTCAACTTCACCCAGTTGTCCCAATCGTTCTCATCAAGACCATCCTCAATAGAATCGATAGGATATTTGGTAATCAGCTCCTCCAGGAACTTGATCTGCTCAGCAGCAGTCAGTTTCTTGCCATTAGGATCCTTCTTCTTACCATCCTTCAACTGGCGGTAATCGTAGAACCACTCACCATTCTCCTGAACGGCAAACTCGCTGGCAGCACAGTCCATGGCAATCTTCACATCCTTTCCTGGCTCATAACCGGCATCCTTAATAGCCTGACAGATACTGTCGAGTGCATCCTCAATACCATCGAGTGCAGGAGCAAAACCGCCCTCATCACCTACGGCAGTAGAAAGACCGCGGCTCTTCAGGAGCTTAGCCAAGGCATGGAACACCTCAGCACCCATACGGATAGCCTCCTTCTCGGAAGGAGCACCCACAGGACGGATCATGAACTCCTGGAAAGCGATAGGCGCATCAGAGTGAGCACCACCATTGATGATATTCATCATAGGAACAGGAAGGGTGTAAGTATTGCAACCGCCAATGTAGCGATACAATGGGATGTGGAGATACTCAGCAGCAGCATGAGCCACAGCCAGAGAAACACCGAGGATGGCATTGGCACCCAGATTAGACTTGGTCTTGGTACCGTCGAGTTCCAACATCTTATAATCGATGGCACGCTGCTCCAAGGCAGAAAGACCTACCAAAGCAGGCGCAATTACCTGATTCACATTCTCCACAGCCTTCAAGACGCCCTTGCCGCCATAGCGGTTCTTGTCGCCATCACGAAGTTCCAAAGCCTCGTTCTCACCAGTGGATGCACCAGAAGGAACCGATGCACGACCTACGACACCTGACTTCAATGAAACTTCAACCTCTACTGTAGGATTGCCACGAGAATCCAAGATTTCTCTTGCATGAACATTTTCGATAATCATAATACTATAATACTTTTAATTACATTAAACATTTTTTCCGAGTGCAAATTTAGGTATTATCTGACAAACTACCAAATTTCGGACATCATCAAAACTAGGTATTTGCCAAGAAATACCTACTTATAAGTATGCAGTAAATCACCATTTATCACTTCCCCATCATTTTTCCGATGATTTCCTCGAAATCTTCCTTCTGCATGGCGCCCATCTGTATAGTGGGATTGCCCTTCATCGGGATGAAGAGGAAGGTAGGGATGCTGCGGATACTGAAGACGGAAGCCAGTTCGGGTTCCTGGTCGATATCCACCTTATAGAAATCTATCTTGCCGGCATATTTCCCGGCAAGAGATTCTACCATGGGAGCCATCATCTTGCAAGGTCCACACCAGGTGGCATAGAAATCGATAATGGCAGGACGGGAGCCTGCAAACACCCACTCTTCGGGATGAGACTCGTAATCCATGATCTTCTTCCTGAAATCGGAAGCTGTAAGCACCTGTACCTTTCCAGCAGAAGCAGACTGATTACTACTGCCAACTACTGACTGACCTGCCTTCTCTGCCCCAGCCTTACTCTCTGATTCAACACGAGAAGGCAGCCCCTTTGAGATGCCTTCCTGTTTCTTGTTGTTTTGCGAACATCCCATAAAGGCTAAAGCCATCATGGCATATAGACAAACGTTTTTCTTCATGTTTTTTAAAATTAATAAGCCAAATCGATAGCAACAGGATATACGCGGCATGGGTCGAAGTATTCCGCACAACTGTTCACCATTGCCTGCAAATCTGCCTTGGCAATACCGTGGAATACCTGCTTGCCATTTACCATGATGGTTACAGGCTCATTGAGGTTAACCAACTGGTCGTTGAGATATACTCTCAGCCTTCCACCTGTAGCTACGGAATAGCTGCGGTTGAACTTCAGATCAATGCCCCACTGCTTATCTTTCAAGATAGTGGTGTAATCCACATTGCTCACCTTGATGGAAACCACGTTCTTGTCGATATCCATCTCGTAGTAAGTTCTCTGCTCTGATGGACGAGCCAGCACCTGCAGGTTGTAAAAACCGGAACGATGTCTTCCATCCATCTCGAAATCCTCCCAAAGTACGGTCTTAGGATATGGATTGCGAACAAACTGCTTGAGCCAAGGAGTAGTCAGACCATAGGTGATGTGATGCTGCATACCCGGCAAGAGCTGGATGCGATGGCGGAAGATTGGAGTCTTATCTACTGACAATGGGCGAGCCAACTGCGCAGAATCGAATGCCACCTGGGTGTACCAGGTCAGGTCGTTGCGATAGAAACCGGTATCATCAGCGCCTGTGAGGAACGAGAAACCGATGTTGGCACAGTTTTCAACAGGCGCATTCTTCAGAGGTTCACCACCAGCCATCGGACCCGCTGCAGCCCAATAATCGGCATAGAAGGAAGCGAGACGCTGACTTCCATATCCACCTTCACTGATGCCGAATACATAGAGCCGGTTGGCATCCACCTCACCCTTCACCAGGTTCTGGCGAATCAGTTTTTCGAAAGCATACTGCTTAGAGAGATGCCACCAGCGATAGTATTCACCCTCGTTAGGAATCTGAGGGATGAAATAGATGGAAGGAGAATCCTGGAAACTCAAACCAAGCTTGATGCCATTCGACCACTCATGGTCCTTCGGACCGGAGCCATGAACATACAGGAAGAGCGGGAACTTACCGTCAGCAGCCACTCCCTTTTTACCATAATAATAAGGCATCACGGCATTAGGCTCCAGGCACTGAGGCAGATTCCAGGAGCTGTTTTTTGCCAACTTCAAATCTTCAGGCTCGATGAGTTTCTCTTCCTGCAGGTTCTTGTTGGCATCGCACCATGCTGTCCAGACCATCTTCTGGTAGCTGGCGATATCCTTGCCGTCAATAGCAGCCTGGAGCTTAGTGTCAAGAGGTGTGTTTTTAGAGAATTCCGCCTTACCATCTTTCTCCAAAGCTTTCTGCTGCGCTTTGAGCGACTGCAGGAAATAGGCATTCACCTTTTTCTGCAATCCCTGTGATTGCGCCATTGTCTGGGTTGAGTAGCTTAGCGAGGCAAGCGCCATCACCATGTAAATCATTTTTTTCATTTCGTACATTGATATATATAATTACTAGATTTTTCCGATTACTAGTTTTTTACTAGTCTTTCAAGGACCTAGTCTTTCAAGGAATAGGTAACCGTGGTCACCACCCTTACCTTTTTTATATAAGGAGTGTTGGAATCTCTATCCTCTATCGAGAACTGTCCCTGGTCGGCATTCATGATTTTGTCAATCTTACTCTTGCTGTTTTCGGCAAACTGTGAAGCAGTCTTCTCTGCATTCTCTATTGCCTCCTGCATCATCTTAGGTTTCATCTGTCGGAAAGCAACATATTCATACTTCACCGGATTCTCGTAGCCACCATCCACGATAGCGACGCCCTTCTGGAGCAGGTCACCCTGACGGGCGATGATGCTGCGAACCAGTTTCACGTTATGTGAAGTAACGGTGATAATCGACGTGATGTTATAACGATAGCCCTGGCGGTTTTCGCCATATCGCTCTGCATTGAGGTCGATGACCACAGGTGCATTGACATTGATTTCGCTCGCCTTCACGCCATTTGCCAGCAGGAAGCTTCTGATGGTTCTCGTGGTGGCATTTATTTTTTGATAGAGTTCAGGCAGGTCGTTGCCTATTTCCTTGGAAACGATAGGCCATGTCACCTTATCAGCCTCAACCTCCTTTTCGGCAAGTCCCTTTACTACCACCTTCCGGTCTTTAGCTATCACACTTTCAAGTCCCGACTTGATACAAAATCCAAGCATGATAATGCCTATGGCTAAAATCACGGCTTGCTTGATACCTGTATTTACATTCATAATAAGCCCTCCATTTATTAAGTTAAAAACGCTTACGAGGGCAAAGATAAGCAAAAAGATGATAGAAGCCATCTTTTTTAATCTTTTTTATGTTCTAATCTCAACCAAGCAAGAAAGATATGTTAAATCTTCTATACAAACGATACAACCTATTGATTTTTTCACTAACTTTATACCGTTAAAATGATGTAGAACCTTTAAAACCATAACATCATGAAAATAGGTGTTCCAAAAGAAATTAAGAATAATGAGAACCGTGTGGGAATGACTCCTGCCGGAGTTGCCGAATTTATTCGACATGGTCACGAAGTGATGGTTCAGCATACTGCTGGCGAGAACAGTGGATTTGCAGACGAAGAGTATATGAAGGTAGGAGCCAAGATTCTACCCGACATCCAGAGCGTATATCGTGAGGCTGAAATGATAGTCAAGGTAAAGGAACCTATTGCCGAGGAATATCCACTCATCCATCAGGACCGACTCGTGTTTACTTACTTCCATTTCGCTTGCGACAAGGAGCTAACAGATGCTATGATCAAAAGCGGTGCTGTCTGTCTGGCTTATGAGACGGTGGAGACAGACAACCATCATTTGCCGCTGCTGATTCCGATGAGTGAGGTGGCAGGCAGAATGGCAATTATCAACGGTGCCTACTATCTGCAGAAGACCAAGGGAGGAAAGGGTAAACTGATGAGCGGGGTACCAGGTGTAAACCGTGCCAAAGTCCTGGTTCTTGGCGGTGGAACAGTAGGAGAAGCTGCAGCAAGAATGGCTGCCGGATTGGGAGCTGACGTATGGATTACAGACATCAGTCTGCCTCGTCTTCGCCAGCTGGAGATGGAATTGCCTATCAATGTGCACACCCTCTATTCCAATGAGCACAATATCCGAAAAGAACTTTCAGATGTAGACATCGTGGTGGGCAGCGTACTCGTTCCGGGAGACAAGGCTCCACACCTCATCACAAAGGATATGTTGAAGCTGATGGAACCGGGCACCGTATTGGTGGATGTGGCAATCGACCAAGGCGGCTGCTTCGAGACCTCTCATCCAACTACTCATTCTGATCCGATATTCATGGTAGATGGCATCGTGCATTATGCCGTGGCTAACATTCCGGGAGCCGTGCCTCATACCTCTACCACTGCTCTGACCAATGCCACTCTAAAGTATGCCCTGGCTCTTGCAGACAAGGGATGGAGAAAGGCCTGCAAGGAAGACAAGGCTTTGTATCGGGGACTGAACATCGTAAACGGCAAGGTAGTATTCAAGGCTGTAGCCGATGTCTTCGGATTAGAATACGAAGAGATGGTATTATAGGAGATTGCATTATAAATTCATGAAACATAACTTTTAAGCCCTTCGATTCCGTTGGGTTTAAAAGTTATAATGTTTTTTGTGGGTCTTTCCAATGATAAAATATGCTAAAAGAGCTTACTTCATCAACAAAAGGATATTTTTTCTTTAGGTAACTCTTGGATATATAACAAAAAAGCCTTATCTTTGCATAAGATAAGCTGCACTTGGCAAAATATTTCTAACCCAAAAACAATAAAATGGAGTACAACATGATTGGGACCGCATGGTCGTTACTGCCTCCTATCGTCGCCATCGCTCTGGCGCTGAAGACGAAGGAGGTCTATTCTTCTCTTTTTATCGGTATCATACTGGGTGCCGTTCAATATTGCATTTCGATGGGAACAGGTTTCGACGGATTCCTCGTTCACCTGACAAACCACACTGTAGGTGAAGGCGATGATGCCAAGGCATACGGTTTGATACATTGCCTTTCTGACCCATGGAACGTGGGCATTCTGGTGTTCCTGGTGGTATTAGGCAGCATCGTTTCATTGATGAACAAAGCGGGTGGTTCGGCTGCTTTCGGCCGTTGGGCTTCCAAACACATACACTCGAAGATTGGGGTGCAGATTGCTACCATCCTGCTCGGCATTCTGATATTCATCGATGATTACTTCAACTGCCTTACCGTGGGTTCGGTGATGCGTCCTATCGCTGTGCGCAACGGTGTTACCAAGGAGAAGCTGGCTTATCTCATCGATTCTACAGCCGCTCCAGTCTGCATCATCTCCCCTATCTCGAGTTGGGCAGCTGCGGTATCGGGCTTCGTATCGGGCGGAGAGAACGGACTGGCGCTTTTCTGCAAGGCGATACCTTTTAATTTCTACGCATTCTTTACCATCCTCTTTATATTTGGCATCGTGATACTGGGCTTCGACTTCAAGGCGATGAGCAAGTATGATGCAAGACTGAAGGAATGGTACGAGCGAACCAATGGCGGGAAACTCGATGAGGTGAGCGATACCAAACTGCAGATTGTTGAGCACGGTGTGGGAGCCAAACAGGAAGAGGATTCCAAGAACAAGGGAACCGTGAGCGACCTGGTGATACCAATCATCATGCTGATTATCTTCTGCATGGCGGGCATGGTATATTCGGGCGGATTCTTCGATGCCGATAATGCCAACTATCTCAACTTTGTAGATGCCTTTGCTGCGAGCAATGCTTCTGTGGGTCTGGTAATCGGTTCATTGGCAGCCCTGATTCTTACCATCATGATGTTTACCATTCGCAAGACCTTGCCTTTCGATGAGGCGATGAGTAGTCTCATCAAGGGTTTTGAGGCGATGGTACCAGCCATTCTGATTCTTACTTTGGCATGGACGCTGAAGAGTATGACCGACTCGCTGGGTGCGGCAGAATATGTATCATCGGTTGTAGCGAGCAGTGCCTCAGAACTTCAGATGCTTCTTCCGGGCATCATCTTCCTGGTAGCAGGCTTCCTGGCATTTGCAACGGGTACCTCCTGGGGAACCTTCGGTATTCTGATACCTATCTGCATCGCCGTATTCCCTGGTGCTGATCCTTTGCGCATCATCTCTATCTCGGCATGTATGGCTGGTGCGGTATGTGGCGACCATATCTCTCCTATCAGCGATACCACCATCATGGCGAGTGCAGGAGCGGAATGCAAGCATGTGCATCATGTATCATCACAGTTGCCTTACGCCCTGACTGTAGCCTGTGTGAGTTTCCTCACCTTCGTTGTAGCAGGATTCACTCATACGCTGGGTATGGTAACGAGTGCCATTATCTCGTGGATATTCGGTGTTGCCATGCTTGGTTTTGCTTTATTTTATTTAAATAAGCGCCAAAAAGTTAAATAGTTCTTAATTTATTTGTATATTTGAAATATTTTCAATATCTTTGTAGAAGAATTTAATAAAGAACATATTAACATTATAAAAAGAAAACATTATGAAGGAATTAAAAGGAACAAAGACAGAGAAGAACCTCCAGGAGGCTTTCGCTGGTGAGTCACAGGCTCGTAACAAATATACCTATTTTGCAAGCAAGGCAAAGAAGGACGGTTTTGTACAGATAGCTAATATCTTTGAGGAGACAGCTGCTAACGAGAAGGAGCACGCTAAGTTGTGGTTCAAGTATCTGGAGGGCGGTGCTATCCAGGATACAGAGAAGAACCTGGAAGCTGCTGCCAATGGTGAGCACGATGAGTGGACCGATATGTATCCACGCATGGCAAAGGAGGCTCGTGAAGAGGGCTTCGACGAGATTGCAGCTAAGTTTGAGATGGTTGCTGAAATCGAGAAGCATCATGAGGAGCGTTATCGCAAGCTCTTGAAAAACGTACAGGACAAGCTCGTCTTCTCTCGTGACGGCGACTGCATCTGGCAGTGCTCTAACTGCGGACATATCGTAGTAGGCAAGCAGGCTCCTGAGGTTTGCCCAGTCTGCAACCACCCACAGAGCTACTTCCAGATTGAAGCACAGAATTACTAATTCTTGCTTGAGACGGAATATCTAACAGAACATATATAAATAAGAGAGGGTGTGTCATGGCCTTATGACACACCCTCTTTTTTATGATTTAGCTTGAACCATTTCCAACATGATTTCTATCAACCTTGGAACACCATACTGTTCTACCTCGTCCTCTTTCACCCAGATATAATCATCAGGGAGCAGGGGGCGGGTTTCTGTTTCCTGCAGATAGAAGTCGGCAAGGAGGATGCGATGGGTAAGTACATGCTTCACATCCTTAGCCAGGAGAAAAGGATTATGGACAAAGGCAGGCAGTTGCGGAGCATCTGATGCGTTATATGGTTCCCACAATCCTTGCCAGATATCACCCTCGCCGCGACGGTGGATAGCCACTTCGCCTTTACACCTTATATATATATAGGAGAGATGGCGCGTTTTCACCTTCAGTGTCTTGTTCTTCACCGGCAACTCCTCTACCCTTCCTGTTCTCAAAGCCTCACAGGTTTCGGCAAGCGGACAGACAAGACATTTTGGAGATTGAGGAGTGCACTGGATAGCTCCGAAATCCATCATACCCTGGTTATAGGCAGCAACAGGCGATAATGCTGTATCAGAAAGTTGCAGAGCAGACGAAGCAGGCAAGAGTGATTGAGCCAACGCAGCAAACTCTTTTTTCCCCTGCGTTGAGTTGATAGGAGTATCTATTCCGAAGTAACGTGAAAGAACCCGGTACACATTGCCATCTACTACTGCCGCCGGAATATCAAAGGCAAAAGAACCGATGGCTGCTGCAGTATAATCGCCCACCCCTTTCAGGGCTTTGATACCTTCAAGTGTATCTGGGAAATGACCGAGCTCTACTATCTGTCTGGCAGCAGTATGAAGGTTGCGGGCTCGCGAGTAATACCCCAATCCCTGCCAGAGTTTCAAGACATCATCCTCGCTGGCAGCAGCCAAGTCTTCAACCTTGGGATAGGTCTTCATGAACCGCTCCCAATATTCCCATCCCTGTGCGATGCGGGTTTGCTGAAGGATGATTTCGCTCAGCCAGATGGCATAAGGATCCTTGGTTTCGCGCCAAGGCAATTCCCTACCATACTCACGAAACCAACGGATAATGACAGCCGAAAAACTATTCATAAAGTTCAATGTTCAAAGTAATTACTGTTCCGGATATTGCTCATAAATTTTCAGACCGAATTCATTGGCAAGCGCATAGGCATGTTCCATGATATCGGCGAGGATATGCTCGTAATTGACCCAAACCTTATCCTTGATGAAGAAATAGAATTCGATAGGAAGACCGCACTGGGTGGCTTCCATGTGGCGAACCATCAAGGTCAACTCCGTATTCACCTCAGGGCGCTGACGCAGATATTTCTCCATAAACCTGCGATAAAGCTGAAGATTGGTTGGAGCCAGGGCAGCAGGATTCTTCAAATCCTCTATATCCTTTCCCGCCTCTATATCCTTTTCTATCGCCTTCTGAAGAGATTCCTTCAACTTAAAGGAATCCTCTGTGGCGAAATGCTTGGCAAGCAAGGTCTGCTTCAAAGTCTCATCTACCAACCGGATGCTGCGGAAATCGAAATAAACAATTCGCTTTACTCTTCTTCCCCCACTCTTCTGCATACCAATCCAGTTCTGGAACGAACCATTCACCAGGGTAGCTGGCGAAATGGTAACGATGGTATTATCGAAATTACGCACCTTTACGGTAGTAAGCGACATATCCTCCACAATACCATTGGCATCTACCGACTTCACGGTAATCCAGTCGCCCTTGTGCAGCATATCATTACTGGTGAGTCGCACACCGGCAGCCAGACCGAGGATGGTATCCTTGAACACCAACATCAAGACAGCAGAAGTAGCACCCAAGCCGGCAAACAAGGTCATCGGACTCTTACCCAGCAAAATAGCAACCACAACCACTCCTGCCACAAAGAGCATCAACACTCGAAGTACGCCGCAGAAGGTATGGAAATACTGCTGAGCCGAAGAACGGCGCTCATCCCCATTCTCCAATCCCTTGAAAGAACCGATGAAAACCAAAGCCGTACGTACCGACATCACTACAATATAGATACCCGTAGCACGCTCCAGAATCTCCTTGAATATCGGATATTCCAGATAGATAAGCGGCATGAGCGACCAGATAACTACGGCGGGAACGATATGGCAGGCAGAAGTAAGCACCTTCTTGTTGAAAAGCACATCATCCCAAGACGCCTCCGTCTTCTCCGTAATCTTGGAAATCAACGGAACCAATATCTTCCGACATAGGAAATCGCTCAGCATCGCCAGCAAGATAGCGGTGACGGTAAGCAAAATATGACGAAGCATAGGCACATAATCACCTGTGACACCTGCCCATGCTATCATTTCATCAACAAACTTACGAATTTCTTCCATAAACTATTAAGTCTTAACTAAATTACGGTTGACAGAGCAAGGTACAAACCTTATCTGCAAAATTACGGGCATTATTGCCATGCATGATACCATTATTAATAATGGCAAAGCAAAGTTCATGACCATTGGCAGCCTTGCAATATCCAGCCAGTGAGATGATACCCGTCAAAGTACCGGTCTTTGCCCTTACATTACCATGAGTAAAACTATTCTTCATTCGCCTCTTCAACGTGCCATCCACTCCACCGATAGGCAATGACTGAATCAAATGCTCCTTGATATTATCATTCCTATAAGCATAACGCAGCAATTTTACCTCCAGTTCGGCACTCAGATAATTATATAAGGACAACCCGGAACCATCAGCCAATTTATAACGGGACGGATCGAGCCCTATTTTTCTAATCAACTGTCGTTCCACATTTCTGGCACTCTTGGCACTAGCTGGCCGGTTGCCAGTAGAGGCAGCTATCTGATAGTACATACTCTCGGCATAGAGATTATCACTGTCTTTCATCATCTTATGCAGCACCTGATCCATTGTATGGAAACGGGTACAGATGGTAAAAGCATTAGCCGGACAAGGTTTTATGGTAGAATACATCCCTTCGTAGAGAATACCTACATCCTCCAGTTTTGCCAGAAATCTATCCATAAAGATGTCCTTACGGGCGAATACCAAAGGCGACAACACCGGATTGTCATCATCCCAGCACCATCCTTCGCCCAACAGATCAGCATCCTTCATAGAACGGTCTGCATAAATACTGCCACGGATGGTGTCGATGCCCATCTCCTTCAACCCATTGGCAAAGGCTGCCATATCATCGCTGTTAAAGCGGGGATCCATGCCACCGATACAATAAACATCGCCGGTTAAGACTCCATTTTCTATGGTTCCAGTATACTTGAGAGTCGTCTTAAACTGGTAAGAACCGCCCAATTTATCCAATGCCGTAATAGCAGTCAGGAGCTTCATTGTACTAGCCGGGCGCATCAGCTGTCGCTCATTTCTCTTGTAGATACAGGAATCGGCCTCCAGGTCCCATACCATCAGTCCCACTTGCGATGTCTCGAACATCTTACTCTCCAGGAGTTTGTCCAGACCAACCTGAACCGAGACAGGCCAAGGCAACTTCTGGGTATCAGTAGCCAGGGAGTCAATCAAGGTAGAATCAGCCAATTCTGTCTCGTCCTGCGATTCTACCACCTCGTCATCATTCACATCTTGAGCCTGCATTGGCAATGCAACAACCATCGCCATCATCAGGCTCAACATCATATATTTAATCTTTTCCATCACAATTGAATTCTTCACTCTTCGTTCCTCATTCTTCACTTCTTTGTCGTTTCTTAATTTCTTTCTCAAAAGCCTCTTCATTATCAGGCTGAACGGCCACCATGTTCTTATGACCATATTCTATCACTACACACCTGTCCAGTCCCATAAAAGTCTTCACCGGATGCACATCTATGATGTCGCAGACCGGTACATTCTTGTTGGACGAGAACCTTCCTTCGTTGATGATCAGATACTCCATCTCATCATCCCGGTCGATAGGTTTTACCTTCTTAAAGGTATAAGTAGTATTCAGAATACGCTCTATTATGCCCACGATGACAATGGCCAGGAAGATGCCGATAATCGCCATCTTCACCCAGAAGAAATAGCCAGCCAAAAATGCAAAGACAGCCACACCCAAACGGGCTGTCATTGTAAAGCGTTTATGAAAAGTTCTATCTGCCATATCTTGTTAATATTTGTCATTTTGATAGTCTTAAAGACTATATTACCATAAATTTCGGTGCAAAATTACAAAAAATCCGTCTTTTATTACTCATTATTAAAGAGAAATTAGTACTTTTGCAAACAATTAAGCATTATTAGAATAAACTCACATGGTTTATAAGTATGATTTTCTGATTATCGGCTCAGGAGTTGCCGGTATGAGTTACGCCCTGAAAGTAGCCAGAGCGCATAAAGGTAAAGTGTGTATGATCTGCAAAACCTCTCTTGATGAGGCAAACACTTCATTTGCACAAGGTGGTGTTGCGTCAGTTACCAACTTGGAAGTGGATAACTTCGACAAGCACATACAGGATACAATGATCGCTGGTGATTACATCAGCGACTATGAGGCTGTGAAGCAGGTTGTCACCATGGCACCAGAGCAGATCAAGGAGCTCGTGCAGTGGGGTGTCAACTTCGACAAACAGCAGGACGGCAAGTTCGATCTTCACCGTGAAGGCGGACATAGCGAGTTCCGTATCCTTCATCATGCAGATGATACAGGTGCAGAAATTCAGCGTGGTCTGATGGAAGCTGTACGCAACTGTCCGGACATCGATATCAAGGAAAATCATTTTGCTGTAGAGATTATCACCCAGCACCATCTGGGTGCCCGCGTTACTCGCCGCACACCTTATATTAACTGTTACGGAGCCTACGTTCTGAATCCTGAAACCCAGAAGGTGGATACCTATCTGAGCAAGGTTACCGTGATGTGTACCGGTGGATGTGGTGCCGTTTATCAGACTACCACCAACCCTGTCATTGCTACCGGCGATGGCGAGGCGATGGTTTACCGTGCCAAGGGTACCGTAGCCGACATGGAGTTCGTACAGTTCCACCCTACAGCTCTCTATCATCCAGGAGAGACTCATCCTGCCTTCCTCATCACCGAGGCTATGCGTGGATATGGTGGCATCTTGCGTTTGCCTAACGGCGAGAGTTTCATGGAGAAATATGACAAGCGATTGAGCCTGGCTCCTCGCGACATCGTGGCACGTGCCATCGATAAGGAGATGAAGATTCACGGTCTGGATCATGTCTGCCTGGATGTTACCCATAAGAATCCTGAGGAGACCAAGCATCACTTCCCAAATATCTACGCCAAGTGTCTCAGCATCGGCATCGACATCACCAAGGATTATATCCCTGTTCGTCCTGCAGCTCACTATATGTGTGGTGGTATCAAGGTAGATCTGAACGGCTGTTCAAGCATCAACCGCCTCTATGCCTTGGGCGAGTGCTCTTGCACCGGTCTACATGGTGGCAACCGTCTTGCCAGCAACTCTCTCATCGAAGCTGTGGTTTATGCCGAGACTGCTGCCAAGCACAGCATCGAGCATGTAGATGAATACGACTTCAATGAGAAGGTTCCTGCATGGAACGACGAGGGTACCCTGACCAACGAGGAGAAGGTATTGATTACCCAGAGCGTCAAGGAGGTGGGCGAATGCATGAGCAACTACGTGGGCATCGTGCGCAGCGACCTTCGCCTGAAGCGTGCCTGGGACCGCCTCGACCTTCTTTACGAAGAGACCGAGAATCTCTTCAAGCGTGTCAAGGTGAGCAAGGAGCTCTGCGAGCTCCGCAACATGATCAACGTGGGTTATCTCATCACCCGCATGGCAATAGAGCGCAAGGAGAGCCGTGGTCTCCACTATACCATCGACTACCCTGTTCACGCTTACGACAAGAAATAAAGCTTTTTCAAGCTACCATATAAAGCCGCCAGGATATTCTCACACGATATCCTGGCGGCTTTTTCTTTACTTATGTGAAAGCTCAAATCCTTAATAATACTAATGACATTGATGACCACACTTTTGCAGCAAAGATTTTGGTAAAACGACATAAATCACGAAAATAAATTTTGGTAAAACGACATATTTTTGCTAAAAAGATTTTGGTAAAACATATTTTTTATGTAACTTTGCACCCATAAAGCATTGAAAATATGGAGAATATGGTATTCAAGAGAAAAATATATAGCCAAATGGTTGAATGGAAGGAAATTTCCAAGGGAAGTACAGCCCTCCTTGTAGAGGGTGCTCGCCGTATTGGAAAGTCAACTATCGTAGAAGAATTTGCCAAGAATGAATACGAATCATACATTTTGATAGATTTCAATGAGGCTTCCAAGGAAGTGAAAGCACTCTTTGATGATCTTATGAATATGGATTTCATTTTTCTTTTCCTGCAGAATGCTTACAATAAAACATTGCATGAGCGAAAGTCGGTTATCATCTTCGATGAGGTACAACAATGTCCGAAAGCCCGACAAGCCATCAAGTATTTGGTAAAAGACGGTAGATATGACTATATAGAGACTGGCTCACTTATCAGCATACATAAGAGCACTAAGGACATTAGCATCCCGAGCGAAGAACATCGTATCGAGATGTTTCCGATGGATTACGAAGAGTTCAGATGGGTCATGGGGGACACGGCTAGCGTGCCTCTGCTGCGTCAAGTTTTCGATAAGAAAATATCTCTAGGCGAGGGAGTCAACAGATTGAAGATGAGAGAGCTACGCCTATATATGTTGGTAGGAGGAATGCCACAAGCTGTCAATGCTTATCTTAACACTAACAATCTACAGCAAGTAGATACCGTAAAGCGACAGATTCTCCAACTATATGCTGATGATTTCAGAAAGATAGACCCATCGGGCAAAATATCCAAACTATTCATGTCTATCCCAGCCCAATTGAGCAGGAACCAGCTCCGCTATCAGCCTACTTCTGCTGTAGGAAGAATGGCTGCAGAGAAAATAGATGAGTTGATACTCAACTTAGAAGACAGCAAGACTGTTAACATTGCGTACCACACAGATGATCCGAATGTAGGCATGCCACTGACAGCCAACATCAACAAGTACAAACTGTACATAGGCGATACGGGACTATTCGTAACTTTGGCTTTCTGGGACAAGGATTATACGGAGAACATCATCTACCAGAAACTGTTGAGCGACAAGCTATCCACCAACATGGGATACGTATTTGAGAATCTGGTTGCCCAAATGCTGAGAGCCTCAGGCAACAGGCTCTTTTACTATACTTTTCCAAAGGATGCCACGCATTCTTACGAAATCGACTTTTTGTTGTCACACGGCAGTAAGTTGTGCCCTATAGAGGTCAAGTCGTCTGGATACAAAACGCATGCCTCGCTTGATGCTTTCTGTCAAAAATTCTCCGACAGGATAGTACATCCGTACTTGGTTTACACCAAAGATCTACAGAAAGATGGGCAAACACTCTTGGTCCCGATTTACATGACCCCATTCTTATAAAGCAAGAATGCGCTGGGAGCGCAGGTTTGTTACCTGCCCTACCAGCGACAACCTTGCAAAACACAATGTTTTTTTTGTTGTACCTTCAGTATCGGCATTGATATTACCAAGGATTATATCCCGGTTCGTCCTGCTGCATCCTATATCTTACAACTGTACCTTTTCAGCCTTTCCGTTATATTCCACAATCTTGCTTACCTGCATAGGCTGATCGCCAATTCCGCTATCAGCACCCACCAGCACGATGTGGAATCTGCGATGCTGGAGCATACCCTTATAACTGCCCTTACGTGGCGCGATGTTCAGGGTTCTGGCTGCTTCATTCCATACAAACTGGATTTCAGAGAATTTTCCCTTCTCATAGTTGTAGTTGTCGCCCTCGTCCTCATAGAGTGTAAACGAGCCGTCTGCACCTGGATAAACACGGATTTCCAGCTCATCCCAAGGTTTCTCTGAACTATACTGAACTCCAGGACCGAATGGCAGAATGGTACCAGCCTTGATGAACACAGGCATGATGTCGATAGGACAAAGGCGCAGGATATCCTGACCGCCCTCATACTGGGCATTGCTCCAGAAATCATACCATTTATTACCCTTTGGCAAGTAAACATTCACAGGCGCAGCTGCCTTCCTTACATCAGGATAGATGGTATGGCCCTTCTTCTCCTTATCCTTCCAGGTATATAAAGGATCGGTTACCGGCTTCACCAGAATGTTGCGGCCGAAGAGATACTCATCGTTCAGGCGGGAAGCCTTCTTGTCTGCCGCATAATCCATCACCAAGGCACGCATCATGCTTCCGCTATTCTGTACACAGTCGCTTGCCATACTGTAGATATAAGGCAAAAGGCGATAGCGCAGCTTGATGGCCTTAATCATAGCATCATAAGCCCAGTCACCCTGTTTTCCGAACTCATACAGTTCGCTTACCATCGGCGAAGAACAGTGGTTGCGCATCAATGGCATGAAGGTTCCCCACTGCATCCAGCGGGTCTGCAATTCCTGAATGGCAGGATTCTTTGGATTCTGTTCAAACTCCCAGTAGAAGAAGCCTCCCAGGTCGGTGTTCCAGAATGGGATACCACAGAGGGAGAAGTTCAAGCCCGATGGAATCTGATTCTTCATCTCGTTCCAGGAAGCCACTACGTCACCGCTCCAGCAGATGGTGCCATAATGCTGAATACCGAAACTGCCGCTACGGGTCATCTGGAGCGAACGCTTTGTGTTGCCCTTCATCGCTCTCTGATGCTCATAGATGCTCTTGTTGTGCAACAATGGGAAGGCGTTCTTCACTCCCAGCCATGAACCATCGTAGGTCTGATAGTTCTCATCGCCCGGCTTCTCAAAATGGTCAGGCTCCGTAGAATCCGTCCACCAGGCATCGAAGCCCATCTGGTAGAGATGAGTAAGATACTTCCAGTAGAGGTTGCGCGCCTTTGGATTGAAGACATCGTATGGCATCACGCCACTGTTTCTTGGCCAGGTTTCGAAAGGAAGGAGCGCATTCATCTTCTTCAGTTCACGATACTGCTCGGTCCAAGGACCGAAACTTGCCCAGATGGAAATCATCAGGTGGGCATCGTTCTTGTGAACATACTTCACCATCTCCTCCGGACTCTTCAGGCGAGGCTCTCCCTGTGCCTTCATCTGCTTCATATCTGTAGGAAGATACTTGGCAAAGGCAGGGTCGCCCACCTTATTTATATAATATGGATTCTGGAATTTCATCGCATTCCAGTTGGAGTCACATCCCCAATACTGCCAGTCCTGCACGATGCCATCGGTAGGAATCTTCAGTTCACGATACTTGTCCAACACGCCTGCCAGTTCGTCGCTGGTCTTATAGCGCTCGCGGCATTGCCAGAAGCCCATCGCCCATTTCGGGAACATCGTAGCCTGTCCGGTCAGTTCACGGATGCTGGCGATGACTCCATCCTGCGTACCATCCTTGTACATGAAATAGTAGTCGGAGCAGGTTCCTACTTCACTGGTAAAGGAAGTGCGGGATGGCTGGTTGCCATTATCCTTGGATGCTACTACATCATTGAAATAGGTTTTTCCTGCATTGTCCCAGTAAAGACCATAGCCTTTCTCGCTGGTGAAATAAGGGATGGCGATATAAGTATTATTGTTCCAGAGTACGATGTTCTGACGGCCACGCTGATTCATATAAACATCACGCAGCTGTCCCAGACCATAAATGGCCTCGTCATCAGCAAGACGGAAATCCTGCTCTATGCGGAACTTGCCCTTGTTGGCTTCATCCTGGCGGGCTTCCAGACGGGTCTTCGTATCGGTAAGCAGCAGTTTTCCATCCTTCGAAAGGAAACGGATTTCGCCAGTCTGCTGGTTCAGTTCGACGGAAATAAAACTGGACTTAATATTTACAATATCTCCATTTTCCTGTATCTGAACATCCTTAAGTTGCTGAGGCTTCAAGATGACAGAATAGCTTTTCTTCTGAACGGAAGCACCAAATCCGGCATCTGACTTCAAGATGCGGACGATGGAAGGAGAGTAGAATTCGATGGTTACATTCTGCTGAGCCACCTGACGGGTGATAGACTTGGCAGCCGCACCTTTCTGAGTGCCTGCCACCTTTACGCTCTTGGCGCTGAGTTCACTTGGAACACCAACGGAAGCGATGCCCAAAAGGGCAATGAGAGATAAATTCTTTAGCATACTTTTGTTTATTTTCATTGCTGCTATTTTGCTTATTCTTTGCAAAAATATAGCATCCTTTCATCGTGCAAAGATATATGATTTTAATGACAAATAAGAATAATTCAAAGAAAAATCATTGATTATTTGTAAAATAAACAAGTTTTGCACGATAACTTGTATAAAAACCAGCCTTTCTTCAAGGTGAAGAGTGGGTGAAGAGTAAAGTACCTGTTTAGACTTACTACCATCTATACCTAAACACAGGTTTATGCAGGTGCCCTGATATCTCTTTAATGAAAAAGTTCCAAGTGGGAGAAATGCCACTTGGAACTTGACG